>NZ_RWIO01000092.1:0-299560 GCF_009764655.1 Pseudomonas sp. PB105 | reverse complement strand
ACAACTTCCAGTGGATGCTGAATCTATGGCAAATGGGCTGTTGTGGTGAGCGGGCTTGTCCCGCGCTGGGCTGCGAAGCAGCCCCAATAACAAACACCGCGTAGCATCAGCAAGAACCCGATCACCTAGTTTTAGGGCGGCTTCGCCACCCAGCGCGGGGCAAGCCCGCTCACCACAGTGTTATGTGTAAGCCTTTGAGAGTTGTGTAGATACCCATGCCCCGATGAGGCCAGTAGCCACACCAAAAAAAATCACTGGCAAAACCCCACGGGTCTATGCGCCACTAGCCCCCTTCCTTAATTGTGCGTAAAGGCCGGCGCCCAACGCCGACCCGTCTGGAGATTCCCGTTATGAGCGAGAGTGTGTTTGCCGATCGCATCGTGCAGAACCTGCTCGACACCGACTTCTACAAGCTGACCATGATGCAGGCGGTGCTGCACAACTACCCGAACGTGGAAGTTGAATGGGAGTTTCGTTGCCGTAACAGTGAAGACCTGCGCCCCTACCTGGCGGAGATCCGCTACCAGATCGAGCGCCTCGCCGAGCTGAGCCTGAGCCCGGACCAATTGGGCTTCCTGGAACGCATCAGCTTTATGAAGCCGGACTTCCTGCGTTTCCTCGGGCTGTTCCGCTTCAACCTGCGTTATGTGCAGACCGGCATCGAAAACGGCGAGTTGTTTATCCGCCTGCGCGGCCCGTGGCTGCATGTGATCCTGTTTGAAGTGCCGATGCTGGCCATTGTCAGCGAAGTGCGTAACCGCTACCGCTACCAGACCGTGATCCTCGAACAGGCCCGCGAGCAGCTGTACCGCAAGTTCGACTGGCTGACGGCGAATGCCAGCAGCGAGGAACTGTCGGAACTGCAAGTGGCCGACTTCGGCACGCGCCGGCGCTTCTCGTACCGGGTGCAGGAAGAAGTGGTCACTGTACTCAAGCACGACTTCCCTGGGCGCTTCGTCGGCACCAGCAACGTGCACCTGGCCCGCGAGCTGGACATGAAGCCCCTGGGCACCATGGCCCACGAATGGATCATGGCCCACCAGCAACTCGGCCCGCGCCTGATCGACAGCCAGATCGCCGCCCTCGATTGCTGGGTCCGCGAATACCGGGGCCTTTTGGGCATTGCCCTGACCGACTGCATCACGACCGATGCATTCCTCGGTGACTTCGACTTGTACTTCGCCAAGCTGTTCGACGGCCTGCGCCACGACTCCGGTGACCCGGTGCAGTGGGCCGAAAAAGCCATCGCCCACTACCACAAGCTGGGGATCGAGCCGATGAGCAAGACCCTGGTGTTCTCCGACAGCCTGTCGCTGCCCAAGGCCCTGGAGATTTTCCGGGCGCTGCGCGGTCGCATTAATGTGAGCTTTGGCATCGGCACCAACCTGACCTGCGATATTCCAGGGGTGGAACCGATGAGCATCGTGCTTAAAATGACCGCGTGCAATGGCCAGCCCGTCGCCAAAATCTCCGATGAAGCGGGCAAGACCCACTGCACCGACCCGAATTTTGTCGCCTATTTGCGTCATGTTTTCAAAGTACCTGCCATTTCCAGCAAGGAGTGAATCATGCAAGCCGTACAGCGTGAGATTGCGCAGCAACTCAAGGTGCAAGCGCCGTTCAACAACCAGGCCGACCTTGAGGCCGAAGTGGCCCGCCGCGTGGCTTTTATCCAGGATTGCCTGCGCAACTCCGGGCTCAAGGCATTGGTACTGGGCATCAGCGGCGGCGTCGATTCCCTGACCGCCGGCCTGTTGGCCCAACGTGCGATGCAGGACCTGCGCGCCAGCACCGGTGATGAGGCTTACCGTTTTATCGCGGTGCGCCTGCCCTACGACACCCAGTTCGACGAAATCGACGCCCAGGCCTCGGTGGACTTTATCGAGCCGGACGAGCGCCACACCGTGAACATCGGCCCGGCGGTGAAAGCCCTGGCCAGTGAAGTGGCTGCGTTCGAAGGCAAGGCGGCGGTGTCCCGCGATTTCGTACTGGGCAACACCAAGGCGCGCATGCGCATGGTGGCGCAATACACCATCGCCGGCGCGGCCGGTGGCCTGGTGATCGGCACCGACCACGCGGCGGAAGCGGTGATGGGCTTTTTCACCAAGTTCGGTGACGGTGCGTGCGACCTGGCGCCTTTGAGCGGGCTGGTGAAGAACCAGGTGCGTGCGATTGCACGGCACTTTGGCGCGCCGGAATCGTTGGTGGAGAAGATCCCGACTGCCGACCTCGAAGACCTGTCGCCAGGCAAGCCGGATGAAGCGTCACATGGCGTGACCTATGCGGAGATTGACGCGTTCCTGCACGGTGAAGCGGTGCGCGAGGAAGCGTTCAGGATTATCTGCGAGACGTATCGCAAGACTGAGCACAAGCGGGTGATGCCGTTTGCGCCTTGAGGTGAGTCAGGCAGTTTTGTAGTGACTGTCAGATAGTCATCGGGGGCAAGCCCCCTCCCACCTTTTGAAATGCGATCCAATGTGGGAGGGGCGGTGCGACGATTCGACTTGCCCCCGATGAACGATAACGCGGTCTTACTTGACGACCACCGTGCCTTTCATCATCGAGATGTGGCCTGGGAACGAGCAGAAGAACGCGTAGTCGGTTCCGGCGGCCAGCTTCGACACATCGAACGTCACCGAATCTTTCTCGCCGGCACCGATGATCTTGGTGTGGGCGATGATGCGGTCGTCACCTTCTTTCAGGTAGTTCTTGTCGATGCCAGCGGCCATGCCTTCAGTGGCAACGGGTTGCATGTTGGCGGCAGTGGTCAGCACCCAGTTATGGCCCATGACGTTTTTCGGCAGGTTGCCGGAGTGAGTCAGTTCGACAGTGAACGTCTTGCAGCTCTTGTCGATCACGACTTCCTTGGTATTGAAGGACATCTGGTCAGTGGAGTCGACGGTGACCTTGCACTCTGCGGCAAGCAACTGGCCGCTCGCCAGAGTCAGCAGGGAAACAGCAACGAGTTTGGCAAACATGTGAATCTCCAAGGCAGGGTTTAAAAAACGCGGATTGCGATAAGGGTGCATCAAACAGGCTTGAATTCTTATGATCTGAATCAACAGATTGTATACAACTTTAGGCTATCAGACTTATCAACACAATCTACCAGCCAAAGTCGCAGTACCTCCCTATGATCGGCCCATTACCCACTGGAGTCCGAACCATGCGCCTCAATCACCTGTTCAATGGCCTGCTGGCCGCGTACGCCTGCGGTAAGTGAAGGCAAAGCGCGCTGCTAAGCTGCTACCATAGCGACCCAAGGCAGCTGCGCGCCGCCACCCTCACCTTCGACCCTAGAGGATCGCCCATGGCCAAACCTAATTACTCCTTCGCCAAACGTCAGAGAGACTTGGCCAAGGAACAGAAGAAAGAGGAAAAACTGCAACGCAAGAAAGCCGCTGCAGACGAAGAAGCCGGCGCACTGAACCCGGACGTCGATGCTGAAGAAACGAGCGACGAGACTGAAACACCAAAGGATCCGGCTGAATAATTTCTTTTGTGGTGAGCAGGCCCACCCTGCTCACCCTCCTCAACCGCTACTCCAGCGGCATCACCGTCACCCGCACCTCCGGGTCATGGCTCCCTCCCCCCAGAATCACCCCACGCAACGGCGACACATCGGAAAAGTCCCGGCCCCAGGCCAGGGTGATGTGCTCCAGTGCCGGCTGCACATTGTTCGTCGGATCAAAATCGACCCAGCCTGACACCGGGCAAAACACCGAGACCCACGCATGGGACGCGTCGGCGCCGATCAGCCGTGGCTGGCCGGGCGGTGGCTGGGTGAGCAGGTAACCGCTGACATACCGCGCCGCCAGCCCCCGCGAGCGCAGGCAGGCAAGCATCAGGTGGGCGAAGTCCTGGCACACGCCACGACGGCGCTCCAGCACTTCCACCAGCGGCGTGGCGACCTGGGTGGCTTCGGCATCGAAAGTGAATTCGCTGAAGATCTTTTCCATCAACGCCTGCACGCCCAACAGCAACGGCTCACCGGGCGGGAAGCAACTTTCGGAGAACTCGACGAAGGTTTTTTTCAGGTGCACGTAGGGCGATTCAAAGCGATACCGACAGGCTTCGATTCGCTCAGCCGTCATCGGCTGGCTGCTGTAGGTCAGGCTGTCACGGGTCTGATCCCAGGCCGGTGACTGCTGGAAATCCAGCGCGGGCCGCGCCAGTACTTCCACGGTCAGCCCGGCGTTGACCAGTAGTTCATCATGGGGCCGTTCGAACGCCAGGCGAGTGATCGGGTTGCCGTACACGTCCAGCTCATCGCGGCGCGAGGTCGGCTCCGGGCTGATATCCAGTTGCTGCGAGGTACAGCGCTGCCAGGCACAGGGCCGTGGCCATAAGTGCGCCAACTGCTGGGCCAGGGACACCGGGCTGTCGTAGTGGTAGTGGGTATCGTGAAAAATCTGATAGCGCGCGCTCATTACACCGACACCGTTTGCTGGCTGACATCATCCACATGGGCAAAATGGCGCAGGGCCAGGCGATCCGACACTTGACCGCTTTCGTCGGCCACCGCTTGCAGCAGGTCGGCCAAACCGTCCAATGCGGCACGTACGCCGGACTCGCCAAACAGCGGGTTCTCCAGGCAGCCCAGGTCGAAACGCGCCAAACGCTCCACCAAGGGCGCCAGCCCGGTTTCCCGTGGGACACCGAAGTCGTCATTAAGGCGACGCACGGTGCGGCTGACCAGCTTGAGCTGGAACAGCACCGCATGAGGGTTCTGCTCATCCAACAGCAGCAGGTCGAGCACGGGGATCAACTGCGGCACCGCCAGGTAGCGCGAGCGGTAGGTGATGCTGCTGTTACCCAGCTCCAGCAACCACTCCAGCCCCGCCTGATCGAACACCGCCACACCCCGCAGGAACGCTGCCAGGCTACTGCTCAAGAACTGCAGGCGCTCGATGCGCCGCCCCATCATCAGGAAACGCCAGCCTTCGTCACGGGTCATGTCGTCCAGGGCAAAGCCGGACAGCGCCGCCAGGGACATCACCAGGCGGTTGAGAAAATCGAGTAACTCGCCAAAGTCCGGCGCTTCACGTTCCAGCTCCATGGCTTCGCGTTGCAGCTCCACCAGCGCCTGCCAGTTCTCGCGGGACAACTTGCCACGCACCTGGGACGCCGCCCACTGCAAGCGTTGCAGGTTGGCGCGCAGGCTCGATGGCCAGTCGTCGCCGAGCAATGCGCCAAGCAGACGCTCAGGCAATTCGCCCTCTTCGGGCAGCAGGCGCAGGTTTTCGCCCAACTCCACCGCCGCCTGCAACGCCAAGGGATCGTCGCCGTCGACGTAACGCGCCAGCACGATACGCAACCAGCGCGCGCTGTTATCGCAGCGCTCGCAATAACGGCCAAACCAGAACAGGTTTTCCACCACCCGTGACGGCAGATAAGGATCGCGGCGCACCAGGTCGTGGGCACCAATCGTGCGCTGGGCACGCCACTGCTCGCCACCGGCGGCGCGCTCGCCGAGTACCCAGGTGTCCTTGCTCGCACCGCCGCGCTGCATCGACACCACTTCGGCATCGGCCTCGGCGGCCACGCGGGTCAGGCCTCCGGGCAATACGCGATAGCCCTCGTCACTGGCCACCGCGTACACACGCATGCCGATGGCGCGGTGCTGCAGGTGGTCATCCACGGTGTGCCACACCGGCGCCTGGGACAGTTGCGCCAGCTCCTGAGCGACATAGGCGTACGGCCGCGCCCGCATGCGTTCGGCCAGGGCGTCGCGTTGTTCATCGTTCAGATCGCGACCGAATACCGGGGCGAAACTCTGCGAGGGGAACGCGGGTTTGATCAGCAGCTCCGGCAGTTTCTCCAAGGCTTCGGCGAGCACCGGCGCTTCGCCGCACCACCAGGTGGCGATGGACGGCAGGATCAGTGTTTCGCCGAACAGGAATTCGTTGATCTTCGGCAAAAAGCCGAGCAACCCAGGGGATTCCAGCACGCCGCTGCCCAGGGCATTGGCCACCAGCACATTACCCTGGCGCACGGCATCCAGCAGGCCCGGCACGCCGAGGGCCGAGTCGGTGCGCAGTTCCAGCGGGTCACAGAAGTCATCGTCCAGGCGCCGCATGATCGCGTGCACCCGGCGCAGGCCGCTGAGCGTCTTGAGGAACACGGTGCTGTCGCGCACGGTGAGGTCGCCGCCTTCCACCAGCGGGTAGCCGAGCTGGCGCGCGAGGTAGAGGTGTTCGAAATAGCTTTCGTTGAAACGGCCAGGCGTGAGCAGCACGATCAGCGGTGGCTGGTCATCGCCGGGAGCCTGGCGGGCCAGGGTTTCCTGGAGCGTGCGGAAGAAGCCGGTGAGGTGCTGCACCTGCAAGTCGCGGTACAAGTCCGGGAAGGCGCGGGACACGATGGTGCGGTTTTCCAGCGCATAGCCGGCGCCCGACGGCGCCTGGGTACGATCGGCCGTCACCCACCAACGCCCATCCGGTGTGCGCGCCAGGTCAACCGCGTACAGGTGCAGGAAGGCACCGTCGGGTGGCTGGATACCCTGGCACGGCCAGAGGAAATTGTTATGCCCGAACACCAGCTCCGCCGGCAGCAGGCCTTCCTTGATCAAGCGTTGCGGGCCATACAGATCGGCGAGCACCGCATTGAGCAGGCGTGCCCGCTGGGCGATACCGGCCGACAGGTGCTGCCACTCATCGGCGGCCAGCACATGGGGCAGCAGGTCCAGTTCCCACGGACGATCGGCGCCCTTGGGATCGGCGTAGACGTTGTAGGTCACGCCGTTTTCCTGGATCTGCCGCGTCAGCAGCGCCTGGCGCTGGGCCAGTTGCGCGGGGGTGCTGCGTTGCAGGTGATCAAGCAGGCGCTGCCAATGGGCACGCACCGCGCCACTGCCATCCAGCAGTTCGTGATAAGTGCCCGCAGTCAGCGGGTAACGGTCGAGCAAGTCGGACATGGAACGCTCGGCAGAGGCAAAGGGGCTCAGATTAACTCAACAAACACTGCAAATCCCCTGTGGTCGCCGGGCTTTTGTGGTGAGCGGGCTTGCCCCGCGCGAGGCAAGCTCGCTCACCACAAGAGCCCAGGGCACAGTGAAATCGCATTCAGTCTTTTTTATTGGAGAAACGTCGTAGATCCAGAGTCATCGGCAGCTCGTCATTAATCTCCAGGTTTGGCACCGGCAGTTTTCCAGGCGTATGCCCCAAGCGGAAAAACCGCTCCTGCCGCCGGCTCTCAGCGCCGTTGGCATTCACCGGCAAGCTGTCGTAATTGCGTCCGCCCGGATGCGCGACGTGGTACTGGCAACCGCCCAACGAGCGTTGCATCCAGGTGTCGAGCAGGTCAAACACCAACGGCGCGTGCACCGGGATGGTCGGTTGCAGACAGTTGGCCGGTTGCCAGGCGCGGTAACGCACGCCCGCGACAAACTCGCCGACGCGCCCGGTGGGTTGCAGCGGCACCGGGATGCCGTTGCAGGTCAGCAGATAGCGTTGCGATGGCAACCCGCTCAACTTCACTTGCAGGCGCTCCAGGGACGAATCCACATAACGCACCGTGCCGCCTACTGCGCCCTCCTCGCCCAGCACGTGCCAGGGTTCCAGGGCCTGGCGCAGTTCCAGCTCGATACCGCTGACGGCGTAATCGCCGACCTTGGGGAAACGAAACTCCAGATGTGCGGCGAACCATTCGGCGCGCAGCGGGTAACCGGCGGCGTTGAGTTCGACGATCACGTCGGCAAAGTCCTGCTCGATAAAATGCGGCAGCAGGAAACGGTCATGCAACTCGGTGCCCCAGCGCGCCAGTTTCGGCGGCGCGTAAGGCTCACGCCAGAACCGCGCCACCAGCGCCCGCAGCAACAATTGCTGGGTGAGGCTCATGCGCGCATGGGGCGGCATTTCAAAGGCGCGCAGCTCCAGCAGGCCCAGGCGGCCAGTAGCGCCGTCGGGCGAGTACAGCTTGTCGACACAGAATTCGGCGCGGTGGGTATTGCCCGTCACGTCGATCAGCAGGTTACGCAGCAGGCGATCCACCAGCCATGGCGGGCATTCTTCACCCGGCTCGGGCATTTGTGCGAAGGCGATTTCCAGCTCATACAGCGCATCGTTGCGCGCTTCATCCACCCGCGGCGCCTGGGAGGTCGGGCCGATAAACAGGCCGGAGAACAGGTAGGACAACGATGGGTGGTTATGCCAATAGCTGATCAGGCTGCGCAGCAAATCGGGGCGGCGCAGGAACGGCGAATCCTTGGGCGTGGCGCCGCCGAGCACAAAGTGGTTACCGCCGCCGGTGCCGGTGTGGCGGCCGTCGATCATGAATTTTTCGGTGGTCAGGCGAGTCTGGCGAGCCTCTTCGTAGAGAAACTCGGTGCGCTCGACCAACTCATCCCAGGTCGCAGACGGCTGCACATTGACCTCAATCACGCCTGGGTCCGGCGTGACCCGGAAGTTGCTCAGGCGCATATCGAACGGCGGCTCGTAGCCTTCCAGCAGCACCGGGCAGTGCAGCTCTTCAGCGGTGGCTTCGATGGCGGCCACCAACTCCAGGTAATCCTCGACGCGCTCCAGGGGCGGCATAAACAGGTACAGCCGCCCTTCACGGGCTTCGGCACACAGCGCGGTACGGGTCAGCCAGTCGGCGGATTCATCCACCTCTGGCACACGGTCCTCGCTCGGCGCGGGTTCGCCGTGGCTTTGCAATTGCGCGGTGGTCGGCAGCTGCGGTTGATCCTGATTGGGATCGGTGGGATGCACGAACGGATACTCCGCCGCCGTCACCCACGGCTGCGACGCCAGTGGCAGGCGATAGCCCAGCGGCGAATCCCCCGGCACCAGGCGGCAGTGATTATCGCGCAGGTACCAGCGCCCGCTCTGCCAGCGGTCATTGGCGGCGGTGCGCGCCAGCGGCAGCACTTGGCCGATGATTTTATCCAGGCCCTGGCTGAACACTTTGCGCAGGCGTTCACGCTCCAGGTCATCATTCAAACGAGGGTCTTGGGCGGTGACGTTCTGTGGCAACGCACCTTCACGCCACAGGTAGTAAAAATTGTCTTCAAAGGCCGGGAACACAAAACGCGCCGGCAACTTGAGGCGCTCGGCCACACTGGCCAGGAAACGCCCGGCCATCACGCCATCCGCACCGTAGTCCTCTTGCTCATCGGCAATCAGCGCGCTGTTGTGCCAGATCGGCACACCGTCTCGACGCCAGTAACAGTTGAGCGACCAGCGTGGCAGTTGCTCGCCGGGGTACCACTTGCCCTGGCCAAAATGCACCAGGCCCTTGGGCGCGTAGTGCTTGCGCATGCGCTGGAACAGCTCGGCGGACAGGCGACGTTTGTTCGGGCCAAGGGCTGCGGTGTTCCACTCTGCGCCATCGGGGTCGTCGATGGATACGAAAGTCGGCTCGCCGCCCATGGTCAGGCGCACGTCGTCCTTGAGCAGGTCGCCATCAATCTGCCGGCCCAGCGCCTGAATCGCCAGCCACTGCTCTTCGGTGTAGGGCTTGGTCACCCGTGGGGCTTCCCAAATGCGCTCTACCGACATTTCGTGGGTGAATTCGCACTCGCACGGTTCCACCAAACCACTGATCGGCGCGGCAGACGATGGATCAGGACTACAGGCCAACGGGATATGCCCTTCACCGGCGAACAGCCCGGAGGTGGCATCCAGGCCAATCCAGCCCGCGCCGGGCAAATACACTTCGCACCAGGCGTGCAGGTCAGTGAAGTCCACCTCCGTGCCGGACGGGCCGTCGAGAGCTTTGACGTCGGCGGTGAGCTGGATCAGATAACCGGAGACAAACCGCGCCGCCAACCCCAGGTTGCGCAGCAATTGCACCAGCAGCCAGGCCGAGTCACGGCAGGAGCCGGAGGCGTTGTCCAGGGTGAACTCCGGGGTTTGCACGCCCGGTTCCATGCGGATCAGGTAGCCAATGTCATTGGCCAGGCGCTGGTTGAGCCCCACCAGGAAGTCCACGGCGGGCAACGGCGTGCGGTCGATGCCGGCCAGGTAGGCGGCAAACTTCGGCGTCAGCGGCAGGGTTTCCAGATATGGCGCCAGCTCACGCTGCTCATCGGCGGCGTAGCTGAAGGGGATTTTTTCGGCATAGGGTTCGAGAAAGAAGTCGAACGGGTTGAAGACTGCCATCTCAGCGACCAGGTCCACTTCGATCCGCAGTTCATCGGTCTTTTCCGGGAACACCAGGCGCGCCAGGTAGTTGCCTTGGGGGTCTTGCTGCCAATTGATGAAGTGCTGCTCGGGCAGCACTTTCAGCGCGTAGGACAAAATCCGCGTGCGGCTATGGGCGGCCGGGCGCAAACGCACGATCTGCGGGCCGAGTTCGACAGCCCGGTCATAGCGGTAATGCGTAACATGGTGCAACGCGACATGAATCGACACGGCGGCCTCCTGCGAGCCAGGGCATGGACACAACGCGCGCAAGACTTATGCCACTGCGGCGGTCATTGCGCTTTATCGTAAGACCCGGTGCAGTACAGCACCAAAACGGCGCCATCGCAGGTGCCGTGGTGCGAGGGTTGCACATATTTGTGGCGCACGTGCGAACGTAGGTGGTGAATCTACCCAGTCAGTGAGCTTTGCGTTGTGCAATGACGGCTTGGCGCAGGCGGCGGATTCCAACGAGTTTTGTACGCATCTCTCGTTGAACCTTGCTGTTAAGTGTCAACAATCCGAGGAACGGGAATAACAGCGCCAACCCATAGAGAACCTTATGAGGCTGGTACTGAACCATTGGAAATACAAACAGTAGACAGGCGACGTAGATACCGACCATCACCCATACCCAGGAGGGTCGGCCCCGCAAAATCATAAAGTTGCTATGGACCGTCAACAGAATGAGCAGCGCCCCGACCACTATGATCTTGAGCCCCACTTGAGCCATCGGCACATCCCGAAAATAGGTGACGAACGCCAGCGCCACAGCTAACGCCAACGAAAAGTACGCAGCGAATACGCCGCCAAGAAACGTCAGGAAGTAATGCCTGAAAAAGTCTCGCAACGTCATCAAGTCGTTCATTCGTTTATTTCCTCGTACACCCCTATCGCAATGGTGTTGACGTTTCCGGAGTACGCGCTCCCGCCAAACCCTACGCTGGCGCCCAGGACTTCTTTGATCTGGGTAGTGGTGCTGTGCTTGAGCTGCGCAGGGGTGAAACGCTTGGTGAGTTCACCCGACGCCTGCTTCAACTTGAGCATTTTTGCGCTCAAGCTCGGATGGTTGATGCTCAGTAGCTCTTTCGTGAGCTTGGCTCTTTCCTGTCGATTCAACCCGCGAAGCACGTCACGCAGGCTCTTACCCGTCGATGCTTTGGCGGCACTGACCAGCTTGACCGTCGTCAGGGCCGAAGCGCCCACGCCTGCCAGTGATACTGCGTCCAGCACAATGGAAGCATTCTGATACCAACCTTCACTGTCGAGCCAATCCTTTACCTCAGGTTTGGCTACCTCCAGCGCTGTTCGAGCAATGCCGTTGAAACACTGAAGCGAACTTGCACCGGCAGCCGCATACCCCACCACAACGATGACGGAACTGGCGCCGGCACTGAAAGGCACCAGAATCGTTCCACTGGCGATCGCAACCCAACTGATGACAGCGCCCAAGCAGGAGATTCCGGTATTTACGGATTCGCCAATCAGTCGGGACTCTCGAGGATTGCTCACGACATGTTGAGCAAACTGCGTCGGCGCAATGTACTTCTGCGCCTCGCGCAAGATGATGCGCTTGGGCTTGATGCTGCAGATCGGCTTGAACTCGCGCAGGGTGATGATGTTGAAATCGGCGTCGATGTACACCACGCCCGCGCCGACGATGCCGGGGTCGGCGTCGATGGCGGCGAACAGGCGCGGCAGGTTGATCTGGCTTTCGATGCGCTGGCGCGCCATGAACTGGGAGCGGTTGGAGTCCATGCCGATGCCGGCCAGGGGGTTGCCCATGGTTGTTCGTCCTTGAAAGTGAGGGTGGCAGATCGGGCCTCGTCGGGGGCAAACCCCCTCCCACATTTGGGTCTGTGAACACCGTCAGTGTGGGAGGGGGCTTGCCCCCGATAGCGATCTAATGGGCGCCACCTTACCAAACAGGCTCACCCCCGACCAGAAAGCAAAACGCCAGCACAAGGCTGGCGTTCTGCATATTCAAGCAGCGATCAACGCGGCACAACCGGCTTGCGCGCAGGCTTGCCGCCCTTGCCCTTGGCCGCATCGGTGCGCTCTTTGGCCGCCTGCTTGTTACGCGCCTGGGCCGCAGCCTTGGCCTGCTCACGCTTGTCCCACGGGTTGCTGCCGTCGCTGCCACGGGGCGGCAGGCCGGTGTGCTGGGTGAGAATCTTGGTGGTGGTTTCCTTGGCGACCTTGTGGCTGCCGGCCGGCGTCGAGTTCTTGCGCCGGGCACTCTGGTAGCTGTCGGTGGACGGCTGGTGCAGCGGGATCAGTTGGTCCTTGCCCGACCCGATCAGGTCGGCACGGCCCATGCGGGTCAGCGCTTCACGCAGCATCGGCCAGCCTTTCGGGTCGTGGTAACGCAGGAACGCCTTGTGCAGACGGCGTTGCTCCTCGCTCTTGACGATGGTTACCGCGTCGCTCTTGTAGGTGACCTTACGCAGCGGGTTCTTGCCCGAGTGGTACATCGCGGTGGCGGTGGCCATCGGCGACGGGTAGAACGCCTGCACCTGGTCGGCACGGAAACCGTTGCCCTTGAGCCACAGGGCCAGGTTCATCATGTCTTCATCGGTGGTGCCAGGGTGGGCGGCGATGAAGTACGGAATCAGGTACTGCTCCTTACCCGCTTCTTTGGTGTACTTCTCGAACATGCGCTTGAACTTGTCATAGCTGCCAATGCCCGGCTTCATCATCTGGTTGAGCGGACCTTCCTCGGTGTGTTCCGGGGCGATCTTCAGGTAACCACCGACGTGGTGCGTTACCAGCTCTTTGACGTATTCCGGCGACTCGACAGCCAGGTCGTAGCGCAGGCCGGAAGCGATCAGGATCTTCTTCACACCCGGCAACGCACGGGCGCTGCGGTACAGCTGGATCAACGACGAATGGTCGGTGTTCAGGTTCGGGCAGATGCCCGGGAACACGCACGATGGCTTACGGCACGCGGATTCGATTTCCGGGCTCTTGCAGGCGATGCGGTACATGTTCGCGGTCGGGCCACCGAGGTCGGAGATGACGCCGGTAAAGCCAGGGACTTTGTCGCGGATCTCTTCGATTTCGCGAATGATCGACTCTTCGGAACGGTTCTGGATGATGCGGCCTTCGTGCTCGGTGATCGAGCAGAAGGTGCAACCGCCGAAGCAGCCACGCATGATGTTCACCGAGAAGCGGATCATGTCGTAGGCCGGGATCTTTTCCTTGCCGTAAACAGGATGCGGAACGCGTGCGTAAGGCATGCCGAACACGTAGTCCATTTCTTCGGTGGTCATCGGAATGGGCGGCGGGTTGAACCACACGTCCACTTCGCCGTGTTTCTGCACCAGGGCACGAGCGTTGCCCGGGTTGGTTTCCAGGTGCAGCACGCGGTTGGCGTGGGCATAGAGCACCGCATCGCCACGGACTTTTTCCACCGACGGCAGGCGGATCACGGTCTTGTCGCGGGTCATGCGCGGGCTGGCCAGGATCTGTACGACCTTGGCTTCTTCCGGGTCATCCACCGGGCCTTTTTCCTGCTCGATGGCGCAGGCCTGGGTGTCCTGGGTATTCACGTACGGGTTGATGATCTTGTCGATCTTGCCCGGCCGGTCGATGCGCGTGGAGTCCACTTCGTACCAGCCGGCAGGCGTGTCACGGCGAATGAACGCGGTGCCGCGCACGTCGGTGATGTCTTCGATCTTGTGGCCCCACGACAGGCGCTGGGCAACCTCGACGATGGCCCGTTCGGCATTGCCGTACAGCAGGATATCGGCGGTGGCGTCGATCAGGATCGAGTTGCGCACGCGGTCCTGCCAGTAGTCGTAGTGGGCGATGCGGCGCAGGGAGGCTTCGATGCCGCCCAGCACGATCGGCACGTTCTTGTAGGCTTCCTTGCAACGCTGGCTGTACACCAGGCTCGCACGGTCCGGGCGTTTGCCCGCCATGCCGCCAGGGGTGTAGGCGTCGTCGGAACGGATTTTCTTGTCGGCGGTGTAGCGGTTGATCATGGAGTCCATGTTGCCGGCCGCGACGCCGAAGAACAGGTTCGGCTCGCCGAGCTTCATGAAGTCGTCTTTGGACTGCCAGTTCGGCTGGGCAATGATCCCGACGCGGAAGCCTTGGGACTCCAGCAGCCGGCCGATGATCGCCATGCCGAACGACGGATGGTCAACGTAGGCATCACCGGTGACGATGATGATGTCGCATGAATCCCAGCCAAGCTGATCCATCTCCTCCCTGCTCATCGGCAGGAATGGCGCAGGACCGAAACATTCGGCCCAGTACTTGGGATAGTCAAATAACGGCTTGGCTGTTTGCATGACGGTGACCGGTGTTGAGATGAAAAATCGCGGGCGCGGAATATAGCACAAATTTTGACCAATTCCGACCTTTGCAGTCGGAATTGGCGACGACGTTTTTACTCGTCGTCGAAGTTGTAACTGCCCGGCGCCAGGTTTTCGAAGCGGGTGTACTTGCCGATAAACGCTAGGCGCGTGGTACCGATCGGGCCGTTACGCTGCTTACCGATAATGATTTCAGCGATGCCTTTATGCTCAGTTTCCGGGTGATACACCTCGTCCCGGTAAACGAACATGATTACGTCAGCATCCTGCTCGATCGCTCCGGATTCGCGCAAGTCGGAGTTGATCGGGCGCTTGTTCGGCCGCTGCTCCAGGGAACGGTTGAGCTGCGACAGGGCAACCACCGGGCAGTTGAATTCCTTGGCCAGGGCTTTCAACGAGCGGGAAATCTCGGAAATCTCGTTGGTACGGCTGTCGCCGCTGGAACCTGGGATCTGCATCAGTTGCAGGTAGTCGATCATGATCAGGGCGATATCGCCGTGCTCACGCACCAAGCGTCGGGTCCGTGCGCGCATTTCCGACGGGCTGATGCCCGCCGTGTCATCGATAAACAGCTTGCGGTCGTTGAGCAGGTTGACCGCCGAGGTCAGGCGCGGCCAATCGTCGTCTTCCAGGCGACCGGCACGTACCTTGGTCTGGTCGATGCGACCGAGGGACGACAACATACGCATGATCAGCGATTCGCCTGGCATCTCCAGGGAGTAAACCAACACTGCCTTGTCGCTGCGCAACACGGCGTTTTCCACGAGGTTCATGGCGAATGTGGTTTTACCCATGGACGGACGGCCGGCGACGATGATCAAGTCAGACGGCTGCAGGCCGCTGGTCATGCCATCCAGGTCGGTGTAGCCGGTGGACAGACCAGTGATCGCGTTGTCGGTGTTGAACAAGGTATCGATACGGTCGATCGCCTTGGTCAGCAGGTCGTTGACGCTGACCGGGCCACCGGTTTTCGGCCGTGCCTCGGCGATCTGGAAGATCTGCCGTTCGGCTTCGTCGAGAATTTCTTCAGCGGTACGACCTTCCGGGTTGAAGGCGCTGTCGGCGATTTCGGTGGCGATGCCGATTAACTGGCGCAACGTGGCCCGCGCACGGACGATCTGCGCATAGGCCTTGATGTTGGCGACCGATGGCGTGTTCTTCGCTAGCTCACCGAGGTAACCCAGGCCACCCACTTGGGAGGTCTGACCCTCCTTGTCCAACTGCTCGGCCAGGGTCACCACGTCGATCGGCGAGTTCTGGTCGGCCAGCTTGGCGATGGCGCGGAAGATCAGGCGGTGGTCATGACGGTAGAAATCGCCATCCGAGACTTGATCCAGCACGCGTTCCCAGGCGTTGTTGTCCAGCATCAAACCACCGAGCACGGCCTGTTCGGCCTCGATGGAATGCGGCGGCACCTTCAGGGCAGCGGTTTGCAGATCGTATTGCTCAGGAGCGGAGATATCGTTCATGGCCACTTGGAATTTGGGGATCGTAAAAAAACAAAAGGCACGACCTGTAAACAGGATCGTGCCCGATGTTAACTGGCTGACACGCGAGGTGCCAGTCAGTTAGGTGCTGCTTAAGCTGCTACCACTACAACGCGTACGGTGGCTTCAACTTCAGCGTGCAGGTGCACGGCTACGTCGAATTCGCCTACGTTGCGGATGGTGCCGTTCGGCAGACGAACTTCGCTCTTCTGCACTTCAACGCCGGAGGCGGTCAGTGCATCAGCGATGTCGTGGGTGCCGATCGAACCGAACAGCTTGCCTTCGTCACCGGCGGTGGCAGTGATAGTCACTTCCAGCTCAGCCAGTTGGGCAGCGCGAGTTTCGGCCGAAGCTTTTTTGTCTGCTGCTGCTTTTTCCAGCTCAGCACGACGCTCTTCAAACGCAGCCAGGTTGGCAGCGGTTGCAGCGGTGGCTTTGCCGTATGGCAGCAGGTAGTTACGACCGTAACCGGCCTTAACGTTCACTTTGTCGCCCAGGTTGCCCAGGTTGGCGACTTTTTCCAGAAGGATCAGTTGCATGTGAAAATCCTCTAACTTTTAACCTTCACCGTTCGCGTTATCGGCGTCTTTCGGCGCCAGACGACCGCGAAAATCAATCAGGCCGTCGACAATGGCCAAGACCACGAGTAACGGATAGATCAGCTGCATGAACAGCAACAGCGTGACGTACAACCCCACCAGCCAGAACCTGGCCAGGCGCTTGCGCGCAACAAGCCCATGAATCAGGGCCAGCCCGGCAAACACCAGCGGTACGCTGCAAATCGGCGCTAACAAGGCCATCTGGGTCCCGAAGTTCGGTCCGATAACCATGCACGCCAGCAGCAACATCGCTGGTCCCGCGGGGATTCTGATACTGCGAAACTCGCGACCAAAACCACCTGGGTTGTACAACAACGCCTGCCAATAACGCCCAATAATCAGGCTCAGCACGCTGACGACCTGCAACAAAGCCGCAATCAGGCCGGTCAGGACCGGGGCAATCAGTGATGCAAACCGCGCTCGCTCATCTACCGACAATTGCTGGTAGAGATCCCCGAGGGCCAGCGGCAGGATCTTGACGATCTCCTGCGCCAGCGCCTCGATTTGCGGGCGGAAAGCCGCGCCAAGCATCACTGAGTACACCAACCCCAATGCCACGCTGACCAGCAGCGTGCGGACCCAGGACTCACTTGCGCGTAAAACCAACGCAAGGCTCGATGACCCCAGCAGTACCAGAAGTACCCGTGGATCACCCATTTGCAGCCACCAGATCAAGGCAGGCAACAAACCCAGGGCAAGAACGCCAAGAGCGTCCTTCAAACCGCGCCGCAGCAGCACAAGGCAACCTGCGGCAGCACCCAACCAATAAAGCAACGGCAATGCCGCACATCCAGCCACTACCAGAGTGGCCTGCACACGACCGCGCATGATGAACTCAGCTAAGGCGCGCATGCATTCAATCCCTTACTACTTGTCGACTGCCCGGTCTCAGCGGCCGTGGCTGTCGGTGTAGGCCAGCAGGGCCAGGAAGCGGGCGCGCTTGATAGCGGTGGCCAGCTGACGCTGATAACGTGCTTTGGTACCGGTGATACGGCTTGGAACGATTTTGCCGGTCTCGGATACGTAGGCTTTCAGAGTGTTGAGATCTTTGTAATCGATCTCCTTCACTTCTTCAGCGGTGAAGCGGCAAAACTTACGACGACGGAAGAAACGTGCCATTTGATAGGCTCCTTAATAAGGTCCGTGGATTACTCGTCAGCGTTATCGCTGCTGTCGCTGTCATCACTGTCAGCGCTATCAGCGCCTTCGTGCTCAGGACGGTCGCGACGCTCACGGCGCTCACTGCGGTTTTCTTCAGCCTTGAGCATCTCGGATTGGCCGGTAACGGCTTCTTCGCGACGGATGACCAGGTTACGGATCACTGCATCGTTGTAGCGGAAGTTGTCTTCCAGCTCGGCCAGGGCCTTGCCAGTGCACTCAACGTTCAGCATCACGTAGTGAGCCTTGTGAACATTGTTGATTGCGTAGGCCAGTTGACGACGGCCCCAATCTTCCAGACGGTGGATTTTGCCGCCGTCTTCTTCGATCAGCTTGGTGTAACGCTCAACCATGCCGCCGACTTGCTCGCTTTGATCCGGGTGGACCAAAAAGATGATTTCGTAATGACGCATGAATGCTCCTTACGGGTTGTAGCCTGCCGCTCAAAAACGGTCAGACAAGGAGTGAATGACACTTATGGATCTTGCCGCAGGGGAGGCACATGCGTGCCTGCCAGGTGGGCAAGGGGCGCAATTGTAGAGAAGGGGAAGAACGGGCGCAAGGTGATTGGTGATTATTTGAACAACCTTCCAAACACCACAAACCAAATGTGGGAAGGGGCTTGCACCCGATAGCTGATGGTCAGTGACATCATCTGTAACTTAACCACCGCTATCGGGGGCAAGCCCCCTCCCACATTTTGCATCTATGCCAGGCTCAGAATTACTTCTTGGCCTTGACCTTGACGCCACGCTGACGCCGGGCTTCGAACAGGCATACGCCCGTCGCCACCGACACGTTCAGGCTGCTGACGCTACCGGCCATCGGCAGGTGTACCAAATAGTCGCAATGCTCGCGGGTCAAGCGACGCATGCCCTTGCCTTCAGCACCCATGATCAAGATAGTCGGGCCGGTGAGATCCTGGTCATAAATACTGACCTCGGCCTCTCCCGCCGTACCTACGACCCACAGGCCACGCTGCTGGAGTTTCTCCAGGGTGCGCGCCAGGTTGGTCACGGCCACCAGCGGAATCACTTCCGCCGCCCCGCAGGCGACCTTACGCACGACGGGCGTCAGGGTAGCGGACTTGTCTTTAGGCACGATCACCGCCAGCGCACCGGCAGCGTCGGCCGAACGCAGGCAAGCGCCGAGGTTGTGCGGGTCGGTTACGCCGTCCAGGACCAGCAACAGCGGCGCGCCTTCGGTGCGGTCGAGCAGCTCGTCGAGCATGGCTTCGCCCCAGACCTGGCTCGGACTTACGTCCGCGACCACGCCTTGGTGAACGCCTTCAACCCAAACGTCCATTTCACGACGCTCGGCCTGGCCGATGGCGACCTTGTTCTGGGTCGCCAACTCGACCAGCGCTTGTACGCGCGGCTCGCTGCGACCTTCTGCCAACCACACTTGCTTGACACGCTTAGGGTGATGACGCAGCAGTGCTTCTACGGCATGGACGCCGTAGATTTTTTCCAGACTCATGACTTGGCCTTAGGTTTGCGCGACCCGCCGCTTTTCGCAGGGGCCGAACCCGCTTTTGGCGGGCCTTTACGGTGTTTACTTGGCTTGCTCGACGGCTTTTCCGCCCCGTGGGACTTTCCCCCAGACGCCGCTTTACCACCGCTTTTGGCTTCGTTGAGCAACTGCTGCTTCAACTCGCGGCTCTTGCGCAGCTCGGCGTTTTTCGCCGCTGCGTCGCTTGGGCGGTAGGCTTCGGGGGCCTTTTCCTTGACGGAGGAACGGCGACCGGCCTTGGCCGGCGCAGGCTCGGCGGTCGCTGCTTTCGCAGGAGCGCCTTTACCCTTGGTAGCCGGCGCGGCGGTTTCGCTGCCACGTTTTTTACGACCGACTGGTTCGGCTGGCTTGTCTGGCATACCGAAGTCGATCTTGCGCTCGTCGAGATCGACGCGCATGACCTGCACTTCCACGGTATCGCCCAGACGGAAGCTGCGACCGGTGCGCTCGCCCGCCAGGCGGTGATGCACAGGATCGAAGTGGTAGTAGTCACCCGGCAAGGCAGTGACATGCACCAGGCCTTCGACGTAGATGTCGGTCAACTCGACGAACAGGCCAAAGCCGGTCACGGCGGTGATCACACCCGGGAAGGTCTCGCCCACGCGGTCTTTCATGAACTCGCACTTGAGCCAGTTCACTACGTCACGCGTGGCTTCGTCGGCGCGGCGCTCGCTCATGGAGCACTGCTCGCCCAACTGTTCCAGGGCCGCTTCGTCGTACGGATAGATCCGTGCCTTCGGAATCGTCATGGCACCGGCGCGTTTGACGTGCGGGGTGTTCTGCTTGGAATGGATCACGCTGCGGATTGCGCGGTGCGTGAGCAGGTCCGGGTAACGACGGATCGGCGAGGTGAAGTGGGTGTACGCCTCGTAATTCAGGCCGAAGTGGCCTTGGTTGTCAGCGCTGTACACCGCCTGGCTCAGGGAGCGCAGCATCACGGTCTGGATCACGTGGTAATCCGGACGGTCCTTGATGCTGGCCAGCAAGGCCTGGTAGTCCTTCGGCGTCGGGCCGTCCTTGCCTTTGTGCAGGGACAGGCCGAGCTCGCCGAGGAAGGCACGCAGTTTTTCCAGACGCTCCGGCGGCGGACCATCGTGCACGCGGTACAACGCAGGAATCTCATGCTTTTTCAGGAACTCAGCAGTGGCCACGTTGGCCGCCAGCATGCATTCCTCGATCAGCTTGTGTGCATCGTTACGTGTGGTCGGGGTGATTGCGGCGATCTTGCGCTCGGAACCAAAGACAATCCGGGTTTCCTGGGTTTCAAAATCGATCGCGCCACGCACGTGACGAGCACCCAACAGCACCTTGTACAGCGAGTAGAGCTGCTTGAGGTGCGGCACGACGCCAGCGTATTCGGTACGCAGGGCCTTGGCTTCGCTGGTCTTCGGCGTTTCCAGGATGGTGCTGACCTTGTTGTAGGTCAGGCGCGCCTGGGAGTGAATCACCGCCTCGTAGAACTGGTAATCGGTCATTTCACCGGTTTTCGAGATGGTCATCTCGCATACCATGGCCAAACGGTCGACTTTCGGGTTCAGGGAGCACAGGCCGTTGGACAGCTGCTCGGGCAGCATCGGGATCACGCGCTCAGGGAAGTACACGGAGTTGCCGCGCACCTGGGCTTCGTTATCCAGGGCCGAACCGATCTTCACGTAGCTGGACACGTCGGCAATCGCGACGAACAACTTCCAGCCGCCGGAGAACAGGCGCAGCTTGCCAGGCCTGGCTTCGCAGTAGACCGCATCGTCGAAGTCGCGGGCATCTTCGCCGTCGATGGTGACGAACGGCAGATGACGCAGGTCGATGCGTTTTTCTTTGTCTTTCTCTTCCACTTCAGGCTTGAGCTTGGCGGCTTCCTTGAGCACGGCCTCAGGCCAGACGTGAGGAATATCGTAGGTGCGCAGCGCGACGTCGATTTCCATGCCCGGCGCCATGTAGTTGCCGACCACTTCAACGATATCGCCCTGAGGCTGGAAGCGCGCAGTTGGCCAGTGGGTGATTTTCACCTCGACGAACTGGCCGACCTTGGCAGCGCCATTGCGGCCCGGGGTGATCAGCACTTCCTGCTGGACCTTCGGGTTATCCGGCACCACAAAGCCGATACCGCCTTCTTCGAAGTAACGGCCGACGATGGACTCGTGGGCACGGGACACCACTTCGACGATCACGCCTTCACGGCGACCGCGACGGTCCAGGCCGGAAACGCGCGCCAGGGCACGGTCGCCATCGAACACCAGGCGCATTTGCGCTGGGCTCATGAACAGGTCGTCACTGCCGTCATCCGGGATCAGGAAGCCGAAACCATCACGGTGGCCTGCAATGCGGCCGAGGATCAGGTCGAGCTTGTCCACAGGCGCATAAGTGCCACGGCGGGTGTAGATCAGCTGAGCGTCGCGTTCCATGGCACGCAAACGGCGGCGCAGGGCTTCGAGCTGGTCTTCGGTGGTCAGACCGAATTCTTCAACCAACTGCTCGCGGCTAGCAGGCGAACCCCGATCGGCGAGGTGCGCCAGGATCAGTTCGCGGCTAGGAATAGGGTTTTCATATTTTTCCGCTTCACGAGCGGCCTCGGGATCGAGGGACTGCCAATCGGCCATTAGAGAGTTTTCACCTTGTCTATATGCGGGTTAGTTTGGCATACGCGTATTGAAACGGGAAATTTCAGGCATCAACAAGCGTTTAAAAGCCCTTTATGGCCCTCGGTGCGCACCTTGCACGACCATTGGCGAAATTTTCCAGGCTTTTTTCATGGCAGGGGTTTACAGCCTACAAGCCTCTCCGTATAGTGCGCGCCATCGACGACGGCAACGTTGTTGATGCTGCCCAGGTGGTGAAATTGGTAGACACGCCAGCTTCAGGTGCTGGTGATCGCAAGGTCGTGGAAGTTCGAGTCTTCTCCTGGGCACCAAATTCAGATCAAACCCGCGAAAGCGGGTTTTTTCGTTTCTGGGGTTTAAAAACTCTGCCAGCGTTTGCTGCTACGCCGCACCTGAGAAACTTTATCGTTTATCCTTGCAATGATTTGTTGCATCTCAAGTGAGGAAAACCCCGGATGATGATCCGCGATACCCGTCCCAAGACATCCCTTCTGCGTGGCCTGACCATCACTCTGCTCGGCCTGGCCCTGCTCTCGCCCGTCGCCTACTCTGCCGACAAAGTTTCCCTGACCTTGTACAACGGCCAGCACAAAGAAGTTGGCGATGAGCTCGCCAAGGCCTTCGAAGCCAAGACCGGCATCCACGTCAATGTGCGCAAAGGCAGCAGCAACCAGCTGGCCAGCCAGGTGGTGGAAGAAGGCGACCGCTCCCCCGCCGATGTGATCTATACCGAAGAATCTCCGCCACTGAACAAACTCGGCGAGCAAGGCCTGCTGACCAAGATCGATGCCAGCACCCTCGACGTACTGCCCAAGGATTACGTCGGCAGCAATGGCGACTGGATGGGCGTGACTGCGCGCACTCGTGTCGTAGCCTTCAACCCCAAATTGATTGCCGAGAAAGACCTGCCCAAATCCGTACTGGATTTCGCCGGCCCCGAGTGGCAAGGCAAAGTCGGTTTCGTGCCGACCAGCGGCGCGTTCCAGGAACAGGCCGTGGCAATCATCAAGCTGCACGGCCGTGAAGCGGCTGAAGAATGGCTCACCGGCCTGCGCGCGTTCGGCAAGGTGTACAGCAATAACATGGTCGCCCTGAAGGCCGTGGAAAACGGCGAAGTCGCCACCGTCCTGGTGAACAACTACTACTGGTTCGCCCTGAAGAAAGAAAAAACCAACCTGGACTCCCAACTGCACTATTTCACCGACGGCGACGCTGGCGGCCTGATTACCGTGTCGTCCGCTGCCGCGCTGAAATCCAGCAAGCACCCCAAGGAAGCCCAGCAACTGCTGGCGTTCATGGCCAGTGAAGAAGGCCAGCGAGTCATCACCAATACGTCGGCGGAATATCCGTTGCGCAAAGGCATGGAATCCAATCGCGGCCTAAAGCCTTTCAGCGAGCTGCAACCGCCGAAAGTCACCCCTGCGGACCTGGGCAACGCCGAAGAAGCCCTGGAGCTGGAACGTGACGTTGGCTTGAACTGATGACCCCATCGCTCTCCGCTGCGGGGTTCAGCCCCCGCCGCAAACGCCCGTCGATCTGGCTGCTGCTGCCGGTACTGTTGCTGGTTGGCCTGAGCCTGTTGCCGCTGGCCTATGTCGGCCTGAAAGCCTGGCAGGCCGGGTGGGCGGAGGCTGTGCATCTGCTGTGGCGGCCTTATGTGTTCGGGCTGCTGCGCAACACCCTGGCGCTGATGGTTGGGGTGACGGTGACCTGCGGCGTGATCGGCCTGTCCCTGGCCTGGCTGCTGGAACGCAGCAACCTGCCTGGGCGACGCATCTGGGGCGTGATCCTGTGCCTGCCGTTTGCGGTGCCTGCATTTGTCAGCAGCTTTACCTGGGTGTCGCTGAGCGCCAACTTCGAAGGGCTGGGCGGAGCGATCCTGGTGATGAGCCTGTCCAAATACCCGCTGGTGTTTCTGCCTGTGGCGGCGACATTGCGCAACCTTGACCCTTCCCTGGAAGAGTCCGCTCGCACGCTGGGACTCAATCGCTGGGGTGTGTTTTTGCGCGTCACGCTGCCGCTGCTGTGGCCATCGCTGCTGGCGGGGGCATTGCTGATTGCGCTGCATATGCTGGTGGAATTCGGCGCCTTGTCGATCATCGGCCTGCAAACCTTCACCACCGCGATTTACCAGCAGTTCGAGCTGGAATTCAGTAACGCCAACGCCGCGATGCTTTCAGCAGTGCTGCTGGTGATGTGCCTGACCCTGCTGTGGCTGGAGCTGCGCGTGCGCGGCAAGGGCCGACACGTACGTATCGGCCAGGGCGCGGCGCGGCATGCCGAGCAGGTCAAACTGGGTAAATGGGCACCGCTGGGCCAGGTGTATTGCCTGGCGCTGGCAATCATTGGCAGCGGCATCCCCCTGGGAATGCTCGCTTATTGGTTGGCCGTCGGTTCGTCAGCAGCGTTTCCGGTGGCCGAGATCACTGAGGCGCTACTGTCCTCCCTGGCCCTGTCGCTCGGCGGCGCAGCATTGTGTCTGGTACTGGCCGTACCGGTCGGGTTGCTGGTGGTGCGCTACAAAGGTCAATTGGCGATCTGGGCTGAGCGCCTGCCGTATCTGCTGCACGCCCTGCCCGGCCTGGTAATTGCGCTGACGCTGGTGTATTTCGCCCTGCATTACGTGCCTGCGCTGTACCAGACGTCGGCCCTGCTGCTGATCGCCTATGCGTTGCTGTTTTTGCCGCTGGCCCAGGCGCCGATCCGCACCGCATTGAACAAGGCCGCGCCGCAATTGGAAGAGGCTGCGCGCACGCTGGGGGCTTCGTCGTTCAGCGCGTTTTGCCGGGTGACCTTGCCGATTATCTTCCCGGCACTGGGGGCCGCGTTTGCGCTGGTGTTCCTGGATGCGATGAAGGAATTGACGGCGACCCTGCTACTCAGTCCGACGGGACTGAACACACTGGCCACGGCAGTGTGGTCGCATACGTCGAATGTGGAATTCGCGGCCGCGGCGCCTTATGCGGCGTTGTTGATTCTGGTGTCGGGGCTGCCGGTCTATCTGTTAACCACTCGGATGTACTTGAGCCGCTGAGATCGCTATCGCCCCCCCCCACAGGTTGAAATACAGTCAACAGGTGGGAGGGGGCTTGCCCCCGATGAGGCCCGAACAGTCGACACTAGGCCCGAAACTGCCCCAAACTCGCCTTCAACTGCGCCGCCAACCCATCCAGCACCTTGCCACTGGCGGTCGTTTCAACCACCGCCTGCGCGGCACGCTCCGCCTGGGCATGAATCACCTCCACCCGCCCGCGCACTGCATGGGCGCCCTGGGCCTGATGCTCAGCGGCACGGGTGGCCAGGCCAATCGCTGCGTGCACTTGCTCAACCGAAGCCTGGACCGTCTGCTGCAAGCGCACGCTGTCACGCAGCACCAGCAACCCTTCATTCGCCTGGCGCCCGGCCTTGCCGATGGTTTCCACCGCCTCACGCGCGCCCTGCTGCAACGCCACGATGTGCGCCTGGATGTCCCCGGTGGAGCTTTGAGTTTTACTGGCCAGCGCACGTACTTCGTCCGCCACCACGGCAAAGCCGCGCCCGGTCTCGCCGGCACGCGCCGCCTCGATGGCCGCGTTGAGGGCCAACAGGTTGGTTTGCTCGGCGATACCATGAATCACCGTCAACACCACCTCGATCTGCTCGCTTTGCTGAGCCAGCCGCTCGATCACCTGGGAGCCGGCCTGGACTTGCCCCGCCAGCGCCTCAATCAAACTGCCGACTTCGGCCGACGTTCGCGAGTTTTCATCGGTGGCCTGGCGAATATCAACGACCTGTTGCAATGCCGCTTGCATGGCATGGCTTTCGGCCTGGGCCTCGTCGGCCATTTGCGACAGCGCACGCAAGCTCTCGGCCACTTCATCGCGCTGCAAGCCAGCGGCCGCATCGGCACCGGCATTGCGCAAGGTCATGGCGCCGATTTCCACGCCGGTACGCTGGGCCACGTCCCCGGCCTCGCGCACGATGGGCTGCAACTTATCCACAAAGCGATTGACCGCCGAGGCCATGTCGCCAATCTCGTCCTTGCTACTGATCTGCACACGCTTGGTGAGGTCGCCCTCCCCCGCAGCCAGGTCGTCCATGGCCGCAATCAGCAGCTTCAGGCGATTGACCACACGGCGACCGAGCACGACCGCGATCAATGCCAATACGCCGAAACCAACCAGCGCCAGTCCCATGCCGATACGCCAGCGCAGCGTGCCCGCAGCCTCCTGCACGGCGCCAGTGGTGTTGGCGGTCATTTCGGTTGCGGTGGCTTGCGCCGACTGCAGGCGCGCGCCCATTGCCGCAGCGCTGTCCGCAGCTGCGCCTTTGAGACTGTCGCCGACCAACTGATCACCGCTGGCAATCAGCGCGGCAAAACGCTTGTCCAGTGCTTGCAGGTCAGCTTCGACCGACGCAGTCGATACGCCCATGAGCACCTTGCCGATTTCTACGCCATTGGGGCTGATGGAGGCCTCAACGTAGAACACCGAAGGATCGTTCTTCGCGGCATTCAGGACTTTGTCCAAGGCGCGGTCGCCCTGGCCTTTTTCCAGCAGCGCCTTGTTGATCGGATTTTCGCGGTTCAGGTAACGGGTCAGATGCTCACCCGCCGCATCGTCGTAGACCACAAACAGCACGTTGGGATTGCGCTGGGCGCGCCGAGCAAATTCGGACAATGTGGGCACATCGCTGTCCCACATGGCGCGGGGCGCCACCGAGGCCAGCAGTTGCGCCATGTCATTGGCGGAGTCCTTCAGGTCTTTTTCCAGGGTCGCACGCAGCTGCTTCTGTTCTTCCTGCAGGCGTGTGGAAAGGCCTGCCGTCAGGCGCTGGCGGGTGCTGGCAGACAAACTGTCGAGGCTTGAAGTGACTTCCTTGCCTGCCTGGGCCAACTCACCAGACAGCTTCTGGCTATCGATCCCCAGGCGACTGCCCAAATCAGCCTCCAGCGCAGTGACAGTGCTCCGGGTTAGAGCGACGGCCACCAGCACTTGCACCAAAAGGGCGATACCCAAGGTAACGAACACCGGTCGCAACAGACGACTTTGTAACAACGAAAGAACGGCAGACATCAAGAATCCCTCCACCACGGGTGCCATTAATTTGATAGCACCGCGAAAGAAAGAAACACAGCAAGGGTCGTGCCGCTTGGCGAACAGAAACGAAAAAGGGCTCCCGAAGGAGCCCTTTTCTTTTTACATCAACAGCTTATTAAGCGAACGGATGACGCAGAACGATGGTTTCGTTGCGGTCAGGACCCGTCGAAATAATGTCAATCGGCGCACCGATCAGTGCTTCGACACGCTTGATGTAGGCACGGGCGTTGGCCGGCAGTTCTTCCAGGGTCTTGGCGCCCACGGTCGATTCGGTCCAGCCCGGTACTTCTTCGTACACAGGCTGCAGGCCTACGTAGCTGTCAGCGTCAGTCGGAGCAACATCGTTGCCTTCTGCATCTTTGTAGCCGACGCAGATGTTGATGGTTTCCAGACCGTCGAGCACATCCAGCTTGGTGAAGCAGATGCCCGAGATGCTGTTCACATCGATAGCGCGACGCAGGATAACGGCGTCGAACCAGCCGCAACGACGGGCACGGCCGGTGGTAGCACCGAACTCGTGACCTTGCTTGGCCAGGTGCGCACCGACTTCGTCGAACAGTTCAGTCGGGAAGGGACCCGAACCTACGCGGGTGGTGTAAGCCTTGGTGATGCCCAGGATGTAGTCCAGGAACATCGGGCCAACGCCCGAACCGGTCGCAACGCCGCCAGCGGTGGTATTGGAGCTGGTCACGTACGGGTAGGTGCCGTGGTCGATGTCCAGCAACGAACCTTGGGCGCCTTCGAACATGATGTCTTTGCCAGCGCGACGCAGGTCGTGCAGCTCGGCCGTCACGTCCAGCATCAGCGGCTTGAGCAGCTCGGCGTATTCCTTGCACTCGGCCAGGGTCTTGTCGAACTCGATGGCTGGCTCTTTGTAATAACCGACCAGCATGAAGTTGTGGTAATCCACCAACTCACGCAGTTTGTCTTCAAAGCGCGGCATGTTGAGCAGGTCGCCCACACGCAGGCCACGACGCGCAACCTTGTCTTCGTAGGCTGGGCCGATGCCGCGACCGGTCGTACCGATCTTCAGCTCGCCACGGGCCTTTTCACGGGCCTGGTCCAGCGCAACGTGGAAGGACAGGATCAGCGGGCAGGACGGGCTGATACGCAGGCGCTCGCGCACCGGTACGCCTTTCTCTTCCAGCTTGATGATCTCGCGCAGCAGGGCATCCGGTGCAACCACCACGCCGTTGCCGATCAGGCACTGCACGCCTTCGCGCAGGACGCCCGACGGGATCAGGTGCAAGACGGTTTTTTCGCCATCGATGACCAGGGTATGGCCAGCGTTGTGGCCACCTTGGTAGCGCACTACGGCGGCAGCATGTTCGGTCAGCAGATCAACGATCTTGCCTTTGCCCTCATCACCCCATTGGGTGCCCAGGACTACGACATTCTTACCCATAACACTTGTCCTCATTCGCGCAAACTTGGTGCCGGCGATGGCCGGCAGGAAAACTCAAGAAGCCAGTGGCGATACTTGCCAAAGCCCGTTCTGCAGAATCAATTGCCGGTCGCAGTCCGCATCACGGGCGGCGGCCAATGGCTGGCCAGGCAAAGCCTGGACAACACGCTGACCCTCACTGCGCAACTGGCATACCTGCTGCCAGAGTGCTGCGTCCGTACTGTCGGGCATCCAGATGCCACCAGACGGCAGCTCGACCTCAGCACGCCCCAGGGTCACCAGGGTTTTCAAATCGGTGGAGAAGCCAGTCGCCGGACGGGCGCGACCGAAGTCGGCGCCGATATCGTCGTAACGACCGCCTTGGGCGATGGCCTGTCCAACACCCGGGACAAACACCGCGAACACCACACCGGTGTGATAGTGGTAACCGCGCAGCTCACCCAGATCAAAGTACAGCGGCAAATCGGGGAAGCGCGCCGACAACTGCTCGGCAATCGCCAGCACGTCACCCAGCGCAGCCAATACCGGCGCTGGCGCATTGGCCAGGCGCTCACGCGCAGCCGTCAGCACTTCACGACCGCCGCACAGGTTCACCAGCGCGCGCAGCATGCCGGCGAGATCCGCAGGCACGCCGTCGGTCAACGCGATGACTTCATCGATAGCCTTGCGCTGCAGGGCATCGAACAACTGCTGCTCTACTTCACCGGACAAACCGGCCGCACGGGCCAGGCCACGGTAGATACCAACGTGGCCCAGGTCCATGTGGACATCGGGCACGTCAGCCAGTTGCAGCATGGCCAGCATCAAGCTGATCACTTCAACGTCACTGCTCGGACTGGCATCACCGTACAACTCGGCGCCCAACTGGATCGGGCTACGAGAGGACGACAAGGCCCGCGGCTGAGCGTGCAGCACGCTGCCGGCGTAGCACAGGCGGCTCGGACCTTCGCGGCGCAGGGTGTGCGCATCGATGCGTGCCACTTGTGGCGTGATGTCTGCCCTGAAGCCCATTTGCCGACCCGATTGCGGGTCGATGACCTTGAAGGTGCGCAGATCCAGGTCCTGGCCCGCGCCGGTCAGCAGGGATTCCAGGTACTCGATATGAGGCGTTACGACAAACTCGTAACCCCAGCTCTGGAACAGATCCAACACCTGGCGACGCGCTACTTCAATGCGCGCAGCTTCTGGTGGCAGTACTTCTTCGATGCCATCTGGCAGCAGCCAGCGGTCTACCGTTGCCATTACGCCATTCCCCTTTGATCCGGGCGGCCAGCCCTCGGCCGAGCCTTGAGTGAAGCAGAAAACACCCGCCCTCTGCATAAACCACGCGCAAGAGCGACGTGACGAACGGCCTGCAAACGGCCTCGTCGGGCACTTTCCTCGAAAAACCTGTCACGCCTGCCGAATCAAACATGCAGACGCAAAAAAGCCGGGAATTTCCCGGCTGCCGCATCATACACCCGTTTTCTGAAAGGATCACCCCGCCAGGCATTTTAGCCGCCCGACGGAGTGCGCCCTACAGATTCACAGGCTGGCTACTTGGACTTTTCCAGGTAGCGGAAGAAGTCGCTGCTTGGGTCCAGCACCATGACGTCGGTTTTGTTCGCGAAGCTCTCACGGTAGGCACGCAGGCTGCGGTAAAACGCATAGAACTCCTGGTCCTGGCCGTAAGCCTTGGCGTAGATCGCCGCAGCCTGGGCATCACCATCACCACGCGCCTCTTCAGACTCGCGATAGGCTTCAGCCAGCAGTACGCGACGCTGACGGTCTGCATCCGCACGGATACCTTCAGCCAGCTCGTTACCCTTGGCGCGGTGCTCACGGGCTTCACGCTCACGCTCGGTGCTCATGCGCTCGAACACGCTGCGGTTCACTTCCTTCGGCAGGTCGATGGCCTTGACCCGCACATCGACAACTTCGATGCCCAGCTCTTTTTCCGCCATCGTGTTCAGCGAACGCGTGATGTCAGCCATCAGTGCGTCACGCTCACCGGATACCACCTCGTGCAGGGTGCGCTTACCAAACTGGTCACGCAGGCCCGATTCCAGACGGCGCGACAAACGCTCGTCGGCAATCTGCTTGAGGCCGGAGGTCGCGGTGTAGAAGCGCTCGGCATCCTTGACGCGCCACTTGGCGTAGGCGTCAACCATCACGGCTTTCTTTTCCAGGGTCAGGAAGCGTTGTGTCGGTGCATCCAGGGTCATCAGGCGGGCGTCGAACTTGCGCACCTGGTTGACGTAGGGGACTTTCACATGCAGGCCCGGCTGGACATCTGCCTGGACCACGCGACCGAATTGCAGCAGCACCGCACGCTCGGTCTGAGCCACGATGTAGAAGCAGTTCCAGGCAGCGATGACCACGACGACGCCCACAATCAGGGCGGTCAGCGATTTATTGCTCATCAACGACTCTCCCTGGTACGTGATTGCTGTTGCAGCAAGTCAGCGGCTGCACGAGCGCTCGCTTCGTTGGCAGCGGCATTGGAGCCGGAGGCCGGGGCGCTGGTGCTGCTACGACCACCTTCGATCATCTTGTCCAGCGGCAGGTACAGCAGGTTGTTCTGCCCACCCTTGCTGCCGGTCACGAGGACCTTGCTGGTGTTGCTGAAGACTTCCTGCATGGTGTCCAGGTACAGACGCTCGCGGGTGACTTCAGGGGCCTTGCGGTACTCGGCGACCAGCTTGGTAAAGCGATCTGCCTCACCCTTGGCGCGGGAGACCACTTCATCGCGGTAACCGTTGGCATCTTCGATGATGCGCTGGGCCTGACCACGGGCTTCCGGCACGACGCCGTTAGCATAGGTTTCAGCCTGGTTGCGCGAACGCTGCTCGTCTTCACGGGCGCGGATCACGTCATCGAAGGCTTCCTGCACTTCACGCGGTGCCGCTGCGCTTTGTACGTTCACCTGGGTAACGGTGATACCGGTGCGATAGGTATCGAGGAACCGTTGCAGGCGCTCCTTGATTTCGCTGGCCATCAATTCACGACCTTCGGTCAGCACCTGGTCCATCGCAGTGGAACCCACCACATGGCGCAGGGCGCTTTCGGTCGCGTGCTGCAGGCTGATTTCCGGCTGATCAACGTTCAGCACGAAGTCCTGCAGGTTGCTGATCTTGTACTGCACGGTCAGCGGCACTTCGACGATGTTCTCGTCTTCGGTCAGCATCTGGCCCTGCTTGGTGTAGGCACGCTCACGCGTGACGTTCTCCATGTACTTCTTGTCGATCGGCGGGAAGTAGATATTCAGGCCCGGGCCGACAGTCTCGTAGTACTTGCCGAAGCGCAGCACCACGGCCTGCTCCTGCTCATCCACGACGTAGACGGCGCTGTACAGCCATACCGACGCCAGCACGACAAGACCCAAGCCCAGCAGGCCATAGCCACCGCCCTTGCTGGTACGACCACCGTCGTCACCACCACGTTTTTTTCCACCACCGAACAACCCATTCAGGCTTTCCTGCAGCTTTCGGAAGGCCTCGTCGAGATCTGGTGGCCCCTTGCGGTCGCCATTATTGCGGCGCTTACCACCCCAAGGATCCTGATTATTCGAGTTGCCACCCGGCTCATTCCAAGCCATAGCGCTCTCCATCTGATAAAGCAAAGACGCACCCACGGCGCGCCGACCAATGCTACAGAATGCCTGCTACTGCGGCACAACCGCTTTCGGAGGCTTTTATTGCAAAGTGTGTTGTTCGATGAACTCTGTCGGGACTACACCCTCACGGCTGACCAGCCGATTGAGCTCCGAGCGCGGCAACCGAACGGCCAGCAAGCTGACACCTTCTTCGTCGTGTTCTTCTTTCTGTACCGCGCCCAGCTCGAAAAACTGTGCACGCAGTCGAGCAAAACGCTGAGGCAAGCGCAAGGTGCCGACAAACAAATCGCTGCCGAGCAACTCGGCGATGGCTTGTTCAAGCAGCTCCAAGCCACTGCCATCTCGCGCCGACAGCCATACCCGCTGGGGTTTGCCGTTCTCGTCGCGCTGGATTTGTGGCTCAACGCCTTCAAGCAAATCGAGTTTGTTATAGACCTCAAGGATCGGCAAGTCCTGGGCGCCAATCTCGCCCAGCACCACCATCACCTGTTCAATCTGCAACATGCGATCCGGTTCAGCCGCATCGATCACGTGCAACAGCAGGTCGGAATTGCTCGACTCTTCGAGCGTAGACCGAAATGCCTCGACCAGCTTGTGGGGCAAGTGACGAATGAAACCCACGGTGTCGGCCAGGACGATCGGCCCGAGGTCGCCAATGTCCAGGCGGCGCAGGGTCGGGTCGAGCGTGGCGAAGAGTTGATCGGCGGCGTACACGTCGGATTGGGTCACGTTGTTGAACAGCGTTGACTTGCCGGCGTTGGTATAGCCCACCAGGGACACGGTAGGGATATCCGCGCGAGAACGCCCACGTCGCGATTGCTCGCGCTGGCTGCGTACTTTTTCGAGGCGGCCCTTGATCTGGCGCAGGCGAACCCGCAGCAGGCGCCGGTCGGTTTCGAGCTGGGTTTCACCCGGGCCACGCATGCCGATGCCACCACCCTGACGCTCAAGGTGAGTCCAGCCGCGAACCAGCCGGGTGCTCATGTGGTCAAGCTGGGCCAGTTCTACCTGGAGCTTGCCCTCATGGGTACGGGCGCGTTGGGCGAAAATATCGAGGATCAGGCCGGTACGGTCGATCACGCGACACTCGAAAACACGTTCGAGGTTACGTTCCTGACTGGGCGTGAGGGTGTGATTGAAGATCACCAGATCGGCTTCTTCGGCGTGGACCAGGTCGCGCAGTTCCTCGACCTTGCCGCTGCCAATCAGAAATTTGGCGGTTGGCCGATGACGCGGCACGTTAAAAAACGCAACGGTCTCGGCGCCGGCCGAATTTGCCAACTCCTGAAACTCCTGCGGATCTTCGCGCGCCTCAGGGTCCTGTCCATCCAAGTGAACGAGGATTACCCGCTCACCACCACCGTGGCGCTCAAAGAACAAAGGAGACTCCTATCAGGCGTTACCTGGCTCAGCGTCACCGACTTCGTCACCTGCTGCGCTAGGCAGACGGATTGGACGAACTGGAACGACTGTCGAGATAGCGTGCTTGTAAACCATCTGGCTGACGGTGTTTTTCAGCAGGATCACGAACTGGTCGAACGACTCGATCGTGCCTTGCAGCTTGATACCGTTGACCAGATAGATGGAAACCCCCACTTTCTCTTTACGTAAAGTATTCAAGTAAGGGTCTTGTAGCGAATGCCCTTTTGACATGTGCCGCACTCCTTTAAGGATCAATAATAAAAAATCGGAAAATAGATAGCTCATGGCCGTCACACCCCCAAGGATAGACGGCAATTGCAAGGACTCAGCTCAATATGGAGACCGTTCCCAAGTATTTCAAGGCGCGTGACAGATTGTCGCTGTCCAGGCTGTCCAACCAGTGCAAATCGCTCCAGCTGCGCAGCCAGGTGAACTGGCGTTTCGCCAATTGGCGCGTGGCAATGATGCCGCGCTCCTGCATTTCGGCTGACGTCAGCTTGCCATCCAGATGATCCCAGACTTGGCGATAGCCTACAGCGCGTATCGAAGGTAACCCTGGATGCAGGTCACCTCTGGAACGCAGTGCTACGACCTCGTCGATAAACCCCTGTTCCAACATAATTGTGAATCTTTGTGCAATTCGTTCATGCAGCACCTGACGATTTGCCGGAGCGATGGCCAGATTCGCCACAGTATAGGGCAATTGTGACTGTCCAGAAGCGCCTGCGTCAGCACTTTGCGCACTTTGTTTCAGGCGTAGTTCAGTCATGGTCTGGCCGCTGACACGCCAGACTTCCAGAGCACGACTGAGACGCTGGGGGTCGTTGGGGTGAATGCGCGCGGCCGAGACCGGATCCACCGCCGCCAACTGGTCGTGCAAGGCTTGCCAACCAAGGCGTGCAGCCTCTTCTTCGAGTTCGGCACGCACCTGGGCATCAGCCGGCGGCATATCCGCCAGACCTTCCTGCAAAGCCTTGTAGTAGAGCATCGTGCCGCCCACCAGCAGCGGAATGTTGCCCCGTGCGGTGATCTCGGCCATGGCGGCCAGGGCGTCGGTGCGAAAATCCGCGGCCGAATAGCTCTCGGCCGGGTCGATGATGTCGATCAAACGGTGCGGATGCTCAGCCAATAGCGCTTTAGACGGCTTGGCCGTACCGATGTCCATGTCCCGGTAAACCAGGGCAGAGTCGACACTGATCAGCTCGCATGGCAACACCTTGGTCAGCTCGATGGCCAGGTCGGTCTTGCCGGCGGCCGTTGGGCCCATCAGAAAAATCGCGGGGGGCAAGATACTCATCAACGGCCGCGCAAGAACAGTTTGTCCAGATCGTCCAGGCCCATTTGGGTCCAGGTCGGTCGGCCATGGTTGCATTGGCCGCTGCGCTCGGTGTTTTCCATGTCACGCAGCAGGCCATTCATTTCCGGCAGGGCCAGACGGCGGTTGGCGCGGATGGCGCCGTGGCAGGCCATGGTGCCGAGCAGCTCGTTGATGTGCGCCTGGATACGGTCACTGGTGCCGTACTCCATCAGGTCTGCCAGCACGTCGGCCACCAGCCGGTTGGCTTCGGCTTGCTTGAGCAGCGCCGGAATCTGGCGGATTGCCAGGGTTTCCGGCCCCAGGCGTTGCAGCTCGAAGCCCAGTTTCTGGAACACGCTGTGGTGCTCTTCGGCGCAATCGGCTTCACGCTGACTGACGGCCAGGGACTCCGGCACCAGCAGCGGCTGGCCGCTGAGGCCTTCGCTGGCCATGGCGATCTTCAGGCGCTCGTACATGATCCGCTCGTGTGCGGCGTGCATATCCACCAGCACCAGGCCGTGGGCGTTTTCCGCGAGGATATAGATACCTTTGAGCTGCGCCAGTGCATAACCCAGCGGCGGAATATCACCGCCACCTTCCGGCAAGGCCACTGCGCCCGGCTCGGCACCCGGCAGCGGCGCGAAAAATTCGCGGTAGGCCGCCTGGGCCTCGGCCACAGGCACAGTCGACTGCGGTCGCGGTGTGTATTGGTATTGATAGCCCGCGCCCGCACCGGAGCCCGGCGCGGTATACGCCGGTTGCGACTGCGGCGATTGCAGCAGGTTGGCCGCCAGGCTCATTTCGCCCTGAGGCCCAAACTCGCCAGCTTCGGGACCGCTCGGACGCACCACCGCCGTCACTATCGGCGCCGACAATTGATCATCCGGGCGCACGTCGCCCAGCGCGCGGTGCAGGGTGCCATAGAGGAAGTCATGCACCATGCGCCCGTCACGGAAGCGTACTTCGTGCTTGGTCGGGTGCACGTTGACGTCGACCACCGAAGGGTCAACCTCAAAGAACAAGACAAATGTCGGATGCCGCCCGTTGAACAGCACATCGCGATACGCCTGGCGCACCGCGTGGGCCACCAGCTTGTCGCGCACCGCACGGCCATTCACAAAGAAGTACTGCAAGTCCGCCTGGCTACGAGAGAAAGTCGGCAAGCCAACCCAGCCCCAGAGCCGCAAGCCATTGCGCTCGATCTCGATCGGCAGCGCCTGCTCCAGGAACCCACCGCCGCAAATCGCCGACACTCGCCGAGCGCGCGCGGCGTCGTCATGGGCTTCGTGCAGGCTGAGGATGGTCTTGCCGTTGTGCCGCAGGTGGAATGCCACGTCGAAGCGGGCCAAGGCCAGGCGCTTGATGACTTCTTGCAGGTGATCGAATTCGGTTTTCTCGGCCTTGAGGAATTTGCGCCGCGCCGGGGTGTTGAAAAACAGGTCGCGCACTTCCACCGAGGTACCCACCGGGTGTGCCGCCGGCTGGACCCGCGGCGCCATGTCACGGCCTTCGGTTTCCACTTGCCAGGCCTGCTCGGCATTACGGGTGCGGGAAGTCAGGGTCAGGCGGGCCACTGAACTGATCGAAGCCAAGGCCTCACCGCGAAAGCCCAGGCTCATGACCCGTTCGAGGTCTTCCAGGTCGCGGATTTTGCTGGTGGCGTGACGAGCCAGGGCCAGCGGCAGGTCATCGGAAGAAATGCCGCTGCCGTCGTCACGTACCCGCAGTAACTTGACGCCACCCTGCTCCACGTCGACATCAATGCGCTTGGCACCGGAGTCGATGCTGTTTTCCAGCAGTTCCTTGATCACCGATGCAGGGCGCTCAACAACCTCGCCCGCTGCAATCTGGTTAGCCAGGCGCGGGCTGAGCAACTCAATGCGCGACCCGCTGTTCAAGGTAGATTCGCTCATTACTGCGCCGCCAATTCAGTGCCTGGGATGGTCAACACCTGGCCAACTTTCAACTCATCGGTCTTCAGGTTGTTGGCACTGCGCAACGTGGCGGCCGAGACCTGGAAGCGCACTGCCAGCATCGCCAGGGTATCGCCGGGCTGCACACGATGGTCACGCGGGCCTTGGGCGATCTTGCCGGAGTCCCGCAGCCAGGCGATGTAGGTGCCAGGCGGCGGGTTTTGCTGGAAGAACTGACGCACACCGGCGCTGATGGAGCGCGCCAAGGCCTGTTGGTGGCTGGCACTGGCGAGCTTGGACGCTTCGTTGGCGTTGGAGATAAACCCGGTTTCCACGAGGATCGACGGGATGTCCGGTGACTTCAGCACCATGAACCCGGCCTGTTCAACACGCTGTTTGTGCAGCGAAGTCACGCGACCGATGTTGCTCAGGACCTTCTGGCCGACGTTCAGGCTGGAGGTCAGCGAGGCCGTCATCGACAGATCGAGCAATACACCCGCGAGCATCTTGTCCTTGTCATCCAGGGATACGTTGCCGGCACCGCCGATCAAGTCGGAACGGTTTTCGCTGTCGGCCAGCCAACGAGCGGTCTCGGACGTAGCGCCGCGATCCGACAACGCAAACACCGAGGCACCGAACGCAGCGGTCGAGGGCGCCGCATCAGCGTGGATCGACACGAACAGGTCAGCCCCCTTCTTGCGGGCGATTTCGGTACGGCCGCGCAGCGGAATGAAGTAGTCGCCAGTACGGGTCAGCTCGGCGCGATAGCCTTTCATGCCGTTGACCTGGCGTTGCAGTTCACGGGCGATGGCCAGCACCACGTCTTTTTCATGCTGGCCCCGCGAGCCGGATGCACCGGGGTCTTCACCGCCGTGGCCGGCGTCGATCACTACGATAATGTCGCGTTTGCCCGCCGGGGCAGGCGGCGGTGGCGGCAACTTGACTTGGGGCTGCGACGGGTTGACCGGCACGGCAGGCACAGTCGCCACGGCCGGTGTCGGCGCAGGCGGCGGTGCGGCATCGGCGGCGTTGTCGAACAGGTCGACCACCAGGCGGTTGCCATACTGGGCATTCGGCGCCAGGGAGAAGCTTTTCGGGGTCACGACTTTTTTCAGGTCGATGACCACACGCAAGTCGGTCGGCGTGCGCTGGGCCGAGCGCATGGCGGTAATCGGGGTGTTGGCGGTGGACACCTTCAGCGGCGCGGCCAGGGTCGCGCCGTTGATGTCGATCACCAGGCGATCAGGCGCCGTGAGGGTAAAGACGCTGTGCTGGACCGGGCCAGACAGGTCGAACACCAGTCGCGTGTTATCCGGCGCTCGCCACAGGCGAACACTCTTCACCTGTGAAGCAGCCAGAGCATTGACAGTCATTGCCGCAAGCAACACCCCTACGACAGCAACCAACGCGCGAAAGCGCATACCTAACCCCACCAATTATTTGAATTCCAATACCAGAGCAGCACACCACGATTCACCGCGTGGGCTCTGGGGCAACAACTTCAGCTGACGTCCTGATTCATGCGGCGTAATGGTAATGGTCAGGTCCGGCTTTGGCAAAAAGCCTGTGCCTTTATCTGGCCACTCGATCAGGCACAGTGCGTCTTCATCGAAGTAATCACGGATGCCCATGTACTCCAGCTCTTCAGGATCGACCAGGCGATAGAGGTCGAAGTGGAAAGCACGCGCCGCATCGATCTCATAGGGCTCGACCAAGGTAAACGTAGGACTTTTTACCGCCCCCACGTGGCCCAACCCACGAATGATGCCCCGTGACAGCGTGGTCTTGCCCGCCCCCAGATCGCCTTCGAGAAAGATCAATCCCGCGCCGCCCGTGACCTGCGCAATGCGATAACCGAACGCGACCATGGCGTCTTCATCGGCCAGGAAAAGGATTACTTCAGGCACGGCGACTGCTCCTCCAACAATTGACGAATGGCCGGTATCAGGTCGCTGGCCGCCAGGCCACGCCCCAGGCTGCCCTGGCGATCCCCCGCCGTGGCGTGCAACCACACGGCCAGGCAGCTTGCTTCATAAGCCGGCATGCCTTGGGCCATCAGCGCACCCACCAGGCCGGCCAATACATCGCCCAAACCTGCCGTCGCCATTGCCGGATGGCCCTGATCACAACGGGAAACACGGCCATCGGGGCTGGCAATCAAACTGCCAGCACCCTTGAGGATAGCCACTGCCTTGAATTTCTGGCTCAACGCGCGCGCTACCTTAAGACGGTCGGCCTGTACCTCGGCTGTCGAAATACCCAACAAGCGCGCAGCCTCGCCCGGATGCGGCGTAATCACACTGCCGCTCGGAAGACTCACAGTACCAGCAGCCAACTGATTCAATGCGTCTGCGTCCCACACCTGAGGCAGCTGTGCGTTGGCGGCAACCGATATCAGGCTTTTACCCCAGGACGCCTCACCCAGGCCCGGACCAATGACGATGACCGAGATTTTTTCCAGCAGGCTCATAAGCTGGTTGGCTGAGCTCACGCCTACGGTCATGACTTCCGGCATGCGAGCCAACGCGGCAGGCACGTGCTCAAGGCGAGTCGCCAGTGACACCATGCCTGCCCCGCTGCGCAAGGCACTTTGCGCACTCAACAGCGCTGCGCCGCCAAAGCCGCGATCGCCACCAATGACCAGCAAGTGGCCGAACTGGCCTTTATGGGCGTCCGGGGAACGCGCAGCCAGTTGCGACAAATGGCCGTGCAACAAGGACTGAACGTCGGTTATTTCGTGTTTTGTCTGCGGCATGCGTCTTCAAGCTCCGATGTCTGGCAGAATTATACGCATCTAACCTGTGGTTTCCCGTGTCTCATGCCCGCTATTACCTCCGATCTGCCCGCCCTCGCCCAATCGATCAAAGACTGGGGCCGCGAGCTGGGCTTTCAACAAGTCGGCATCAGCGGCCTGGACCTGGCTGAGCATGAACAGCACCTGCAACGCTGGCTCGACGCGGGCTACCACGGCGAAATGGACTACATGGGCGCCCATGGCAGCAAACGCTCGCACCCTGACGAGCTGGTTCCCGGCACCTTGCGCGTGGTCTCGCTGCGCATGGACTATCTACCCGGCGACACTCAAATGGCGCAACTACTGGCCCAGCCGGAAAAAGCCTACATCTCGCGCTACGCCCTGGGCCGTGACTACCACAAGCTGATCCGCAAGCGCGTACAGCAACTGGCCGACCGGATTCAGGCGCAGATCGGCCCGTTTGGCTTCCGCGCCTTTGTCGACAGCGCGCCCGTACTTGAAAAAGCCATCGCCGAAAAGGCCGGCCTGGGCTGGATCGGTAAAAACACCTTGGTACTCAACCGCAAGGCTGGCAGTTATTTCTTCCTCAGCGAGCTGTTTGTCGATTTACCGCTGCCGGTGGATGAGCCCCATAGCACCGAACACTGCGGCCGTTGCACGGCGTGCCTGGATATTTGCCCGACCAACGCCTTTGTCGGCCCCTACGTGCTGGACGCCCGGCGCTGTATTTCCTATCTGACCATCGAACTCAAGAGCGCCATTCCTGAAGACCTGCGCCCGCTGATTGGCAACCGCGTGTTCGGCTGCGATGACTGTCAGATCGTTTGCCCGTGGAATCGTTTCGCCCGCGCCACCACCGAGGGCGATTTCAAGCCTCGGCATAACTTGGATAACGCAGAACTGGCCGAACTGTTTATGTGGGACGAGGATAAATTCCTCAGCAGCACCGAGGGCTCGCCCCTGCGCCGCGCCGGCTACGAGCGCTGGCTGCGCAACCTGGCGGTGGGCCTGGGCAATGCGCCGTCGAGCATCCCGGTGCTGGAAGCCTTGAAGGCGCGCCGGGATTACCCCTCGGAGCTGGTGCGCGAACATGTGGAATGGGCGCTGAACCAGCACGCTACGCGCTAGTGCACGTCGTCGTTGTAGACGAACTTGGGCATTTCCCAGTGAAAACGGATCGCCAACAGGCGCAATAGAAAGCCGCTGAACAGGGTCAGCAGGATCGCTTGCTCGCTGGGCAATTGCAGATACAAACAGAGCAAATAGAACCACGCGGCTAGGAACGACACGCTGGCGTAGAGCTCGCGGCGGAAGATCAGCGGAATGTCGTTGCAGAAAATATCCCGCAGGATGCCGCCAAAAACCCCGGTGATCACGCCGCTCACTGACGCCACCAACATACCGTGCCCCATTTCCAGGGCAGTCATGCAACCGATCAGCGTGAAGGCCACCAGGCCCAAGGCGTCCAACGCCAGGAACAACGAGCGCAGGCGGCGCATCAGGGGCGCGATAAAGATTGTCACCAGCGCCGCCACCGAGGTCAGCACCAGGTACTCCGGGTGTTTGACCCATGTCAGCGGGTAATGCCCCAGCAACACATCCCGCACCGAACCGCCACCCAGCGCCGTTACACAGGCAATCAGCACCACGCCGAACCAATCCATGCCGCGACGCCCCGCAGAGAGGGCACCGGTCATGGCTTCGGCGGTGATGGCGATCAGGTAAAGCATCAGCAGCATGATGGCGATCCTTGTAAAATTGTAGTGAGCGGGCTTGCCCCGCGCTGGGCTGCGCAGCAGCCCCAAATAGTTGGCGATGATATTTATCGGGAGGAATGCGGCGACGGTAGTGGGGCCGCTACGCAGCCCAACGCGGGACAAGCCCGCTCACCACAGGAAGCCCGGACACGGTAAGAAACCGTTTCAAGCCTTGATGAAGTGCTTGCGGTAATGCTGCAACTCGGCGATCGACTCGCGAATATCGTCCAGCGCCAAATGGGTGCTGCCTTTGTGGAAGCCGTCTTTGACTTCCGGCGCCCAACGCGCGGCCAGTTCCTTCAAGGTCGACACATCCAGGTTGCGGTAGTGGAAGTAGCTTTCCAGCTCCTTCATGTGGGTATAAAGAAAGCGGCGGTCCTGGCAGATGCTGTTGCCGCAGATCGGCGATTTGCCCTTGGGCACCCACTTTTCCAGGAAGGCGATGGTTTCGGCTTCGGCCTCGGCCATGCTGATGCGGCTGTCGCGCACACGCTGGGTCAGGCCGGAGTTGCCGTGGGTGCGGGTGTTCCACTCGTCCATGGTGGCGAGAACGGCGTCGCTGTGGTGGATGGCGATCACCGGACCTTCGGCCAAGGTGTTGAGGTTACTGTCGGTGACAATGGTCGCCATCTCGATGATGACGTCGGTGTCGGGGTTCAGACCGGTCATTTCCAGATCGATCCAAATCAGGTTCTGTGGGTTTTGCATGGCTTGATTCTCTTGGCACCTTGGCGTAGCTGCGCAGTTTAGCAGGCGGGGCCGTGCTAGACTCGCGACCGTTTTACCCAACCTTTGCATTATCAACACGGAACACCAATGGCCAAACGCCAGCTCAACCGTCGCCAAAACTGGCGCATCGAAAAGATTCAAGGCGAACGCGCCGCTCGCGCCGCCAAACGTGAATCCTCCGCCGTGGAAGCGCTTGAGGGCGGCGACCTGGGCCCCGAGCAAACGGGCCTGGTGATCGCGCACTTTGGTGTGCAGGTCGAAGTCGAGGCGCTGGAAGGCGAACTGGCAGGCTCTGTGTCCCGCTGCCATTTGCGCGCAAACCTGCCGGCGCTGGTCACCGGCGACAAGGTCGTGTGGCGTGCAGGCAACCAGGGCATCGGCGTGATCGTCGCCCAGCTGCCGCGCACCACCGAACTGCGCCGGCCCGACAGCCGCGGCCAGCTCAAGCCGGTAGCGGCCAACGTCGACATGATCGTGATCGTGTTCGCGCCGCTGCCCGAGCCCCATGCCAACCTGATCGATCGCTACCTTGTAGCCGCCGAGCACGCCGGCATTCGCCCGCTGTTGCTGCTGAACAAATTCGACCTGATCGACGAGCAGAACGCTCCGGCGCTCAATGCCTTGCTGGCGGTCTACCGAACCCTGGGTTACCCGGTGCTGGAAGTCTCGGCTCACCACGGTAACGGCATGGAACAGCTGCAACAGCAGTTGGACGGGCGCATCAGTGTGTTTGTCGGCCAGTCCGGCGTGGGCAAGTCATCGCTGGTCAACAGCTTGCTGCCGGAAGTCGACACCCGTGTCGGCCCGCTGTCGGAACTGTCCGGCCAGGGCACCCACACCACCACCACCGCGCGACTGTTTCACTTCCCCGGCGGCGGTGAGCTGATCGACTCCCCTGGCATCCGTGAATTCGGCTTGGGCCACGTCAGCCGCAGCGATGTGGAAGCGGGCTTCATCGAGTTCAACGACCTGATCGGTACCTGCCGTTTTCGCGATTGCAAGCACGATCGCGAGCCGGGCTGTGCGTTGCTCAAGGCCTTGGAAGATGGGCGCGTGCAGCAGCAGCGGATGAACAGCTATCGGTCGATTATTGCGAGCCTCCCGGAGAGCAGTTACTGAGCAGGCATGCCTTGATACATATAAATGCCAATGCAGAGCGCCCTATTCCATTGATTTAATGGGAGTTGGCATCAAGAATTCAACATAACTGGGTGGCTCGTCGACACAAGCCAGCTTGAATTCGGAATTTCTGATGCCCATAATCGCTCCGTCACCAGCGAAAGCTGGCAGGAGTCTGGATCCTTTCGGGTTGATCCAGCGGCGCAGAAGGGGCGAAGCAAGCTCCACTGCGTGTCGAATGAAGCCGCCTTCGGGCGGCTTTGCTTTTTGTGGGACATTCACGAGTGGCTCTCTACTATCACCCGAAACAAGGCGATGTTCTTCTGTGCGATTTCACCCGAGGCTTCGTGGCACCGGAAATGCTGAAAATCCGTAAAGTCGTCGTGATATCTCCTACCGCCACTCACAATCGAAAACTGTGCACCGTCGTGCCGATCTCATCTACCGCACCAGAAATTCAACACGACTGGCATCATTTGCTACGCAGCAATCCGCTTCAATCCGACGGCTACAAAGAGCTGTGGGTGAAGTGCGACATGATTTACACAGTCAGCTTCGAACGGCTCGACAAACTCCACAGAAAGACTCGGTCCAAAGGGCGAGAGTACTTCGTACCTCGATTGTGCTCCGACGATATGCGGGGTGTGATCAGCGGTGTTAAAGCGTACCTGCCACTCTGAGCACCAATGAAAACGCCCCGTTCATCGGGGCGTTTTCATTGGTGCGGCGCACGGCATGAACCTTAGGAGCCCGCCTTAGGCACCGTAGGATCCTTCATCCCACCATCATCAAACAGATTCAGCTTCTGCCGCAGTTCGTGGGCCGGCAACGGCTCCTGCCCCGGCGGGATGGCGTTCGGGTCAGTCGGCACTTCGCCGGGTGCGCCCGCGCCTGGGGTTGGCACAACGGGCGGCTGATCACCTTCAATCGCACGCTGGGCCTTTTTGGTCAGCACCACGATGTCGATACGCCGGTTGATCGGATTGAACGGATCCTTGGGCTCGAATAGCTGCGAGGAAGCAAAACCCACCACGCGCGCCACTTGCGGGTCGGGGTAGCTGCCTGCCACCAACGCACGGCGGGCGGCGTTGGCGCGGTTGGCCGAGAGTTCCCAGTTGCCGAAATCACCCTGGCCGGCATACGGCTTGGCGTCGGTGTGGCCGCTGATGCTGATCTTGTTCGGCACCGCCTTGATGGTGTCAGCCATGGCCAGCAGGATGTCTTCGAAGTAAGGCTTGAGCCGCGCGCTGCCGGAATCGAACATCGGCCGGTTGGCGGCATCGGTAATCTGGATGCGCAGGCCTTCGGGCGTGATCTCGAACGAGATCTGATCCTTGAATTTGAGCAGCTGCGGATTTTCATCCACCTTGGTCTGCAACTCTTGCAGCAACAACTCCAGGCGTTCCTGCTCGACCTGCTCGGCCATGCTCTCGACCGTGTCACGCTCGATCGGGATTTTTTCCTGCGGGGCCTCGGTCTTGACCTCTGGGTTGATGGTGCGCTCAGGCGCCAACTGCGGCGAGCCGCCCAGGTCGATCACAAACGGCGTACCACTTTCCGAGAAGCCAATCGGGTCTTTGAAGTAACCGGCGATGGCGATCTTCTGTTCGGGCGTGGCGGTAGACATCAGCCACAGCACCAGGAAGAACGCCATCATCGCCGTCGCAAAGTCGGCGAAGGCGATTTTCCAGGCGCCACCATGGTGCCCCGCAGCGAAGCGCTTGACGCGCTTGATGATTATCGGCTGGTTGTTTTCCATGGCTTAGCGACCGCGAACCGCTTGTTCCAGCTCGGCGAAGCTTGGGCGATGCTTCGGGTACAACACCTTGCGACCGAACTCGACCGCCAGCGATGGCGGCATGCCGGACGCGGACGCTACCAGGCTGGCCTTGATCGATTCGTACAGATTGATTTCTTCCTTGGCATCGTGAGCCAGGGAGGTGGCCAGCGGGCCGAAGAAACCATAAGCCGCGAGAATACCGAAGAACGTACCCACCAGCGCCGCACCTACGTGCATGCCGATGGCCGCTTGGTCACCTTCGCCCAGGGATGCCATGGTCACCACGATACCGAGCACCGCCGCAACAATACCGAAGCCAGGCATGCCGTCGGCGATGCCGGTCACCGCGTGGGAAGGGTGTTCCAGCTCTTCTTTAAGGCTGAACAATTCCATGTCGAACAGGCCTTCCAGCTCGTGGGGGGCCATGTTGCCGGAGGACATGATGCGCAGGTAGTCGCAGATATAGGCGGTCATGCGCTCATCTTTGAGCACGGCCGGGTATTTGGCGAAAATCGGGCTGGCGGCGGCGTCCTCGATGTCGGCCTCGATGGCCATCATGCCTTCGCGGCGACTCTTGTTGAGGATCTCGTACACCAGGCCCAGCACTTCCAGGTAGAAGGTGTGGGTAAAGCGCGAACCGAACATGGCCAGCGATTTCTTGACCACGTGCATGGTCATGTAGCCGGGGTTGGCCTGCAGGAAGGCGCCCAGTGCCGCACCACCAATGATCAGCACTTCGAAAGGCTGGATCAGTGCCGCAATTTTACCGTGGGACAGGACGTACCCGCCGAGCACGCTCGCGAAGACGACGATGATGCCGATAATTTTAGCCATAGGAGATGAGTACTTGCGCCGTCGGGTTCATGGACATATTTGGGGGAACTGGAAAACTCTTGTTCCTCTTATCGGCAAAACTGCGCCAGACTATAGCCCGTTAAGGCGAAAAGCCAGTTCGGCCCGCTCCGGGCGTGTTGACCGCAAGTGATGATCGCGCCCCAATCATGGCTAATGAAACGACAGTCCCATCTGTAAGACCTTCCTCTCTCGCCGCTTGGATCAAGCGTCTGGACGACGTACTGCTGCCCGTTCCTCAGGCCAGCCATGACCGAGTGTGCAAAGCCATCCGCGACAGCCGCAGTTCGTTGCGAGATATTGCCGAACTGATGCAGAACAGCCCCGCCCTGGTGCTCAGCGTGATGCGCGAGGCCAACAGCCACACCCATGGCAGCCTGGCGGAACCGGCGGAAAACCTTGAAGTGGCGCTTAACCGCCTGGGCCTCAAGCGCGCCGAAGAACTGCTCGCACGCCTGCCCTCGTTGCCCGCTCAAGAGATTCCCGTGGCATTGCGCCAGCTGCTGCTGGTGAGCCAGCACGCGTCGCAGCAGGCCAACGGCTTGTTCGGCAGCCGTCTGGCGCGGCTCTGGCAGGACATTCACTGGGGCAGCCTGCTGTTTCTGTCGCCGCTGTGGCCGATGGCCGTTGCCTACCCCAAGCTGCTTGAAGAGTGGGAACTGCGCGTCATCCACAAAGGCGAGCCTGCACGCAAGGTCGAGCAGGAACTGTTCGGCGTGCGCCTGCTGGACCTGTGCCTGGGCCTGACCGAAGCCTGGCACCTGCCGATCTGGGTATCCCAGGGCTATACCCTGTTGCTGCGCGAACAACGTTTGCTGGTCAAGGCGCTGCATATCGCCCGCGAAGACGACCCGTTGCGCCACCAGCAATTGCTCGACGCCGAACCCAATCTGCGCCGCTGGCTGAACCAGCCGGCCAATACCGTGCTGCTGGCCAATGGCCTGGCGATGTCGGCCCAGGAGTCCTGGACCTGCCCGCACACCCAACGCTGGCAATACCTCACCGCCCTGTACCTGCAACAGCCCTTGGCAGAGGTGCAGCAACACTCTCACCAACAAGCCGTGACCAGCGCCCGCACCGCCCTGATGCCCGACCTCTGGCACCCGGCGCTGTCGCTGATCTGGCCGTGGCACGTACAGAAGATCCATCGCGGCCTGCTGCCGGCGCCGCCACCGACTGCCGAGGCCCTGGCCGTTTGGCGCAACCGCTGCACCGAACTGCTCGTAGAGCCGAGCCGCTTTGCCAATGCCATGCATTTGACCACCTGCGCCAAGGAAGCCCTGGTGGCCAGTGGCATGCAGCGTGTCCTGTTGTTCATGGCCGATCGCGCCCTGAGCACCTTGCGTGTACACCAGGCCGACGGCCTGCCCAAAGACGCGGCCAACCTGAGCCTGGACGTGGTCAACAGCACGCTGCTGCAACGCCTGCTGGAAAAATCCGCCCAAGTGCGCCTGACGCCGGACAACCACGCGCAGTTCTCGGCCTTGCTGCCGCCGATCCTGCGCCGCCTGTTCACCGGTGAACACCTGCTGTTGCGCTCGATGAGCTGCAATGGCCGCGTGGTGATGGTGATGGTCGCCGACCAGGGCGGCGGGCCGTTCTCGGAAACCACCGTGCAGGCCTTCGGCAAAACCGCCCAATGCATTGAGAAAGCCCTGCACAGCTTTACCAACCGCAGCGCCTGATGCTTGCGCTACAATCGCCGTCCTTTATCGCCAACATTTGTGCCCAGGAGACCTCACATGCCTGACTTCTCTGGCTTGCCGCTGGTGATCGAATCCAGCGACCTGCTCGGCAGACTGGATGCCGAGCACCTGATTCTGGTGGACCTCACCAGCGCCGCCCGCTACGCCGAAGGGCATATCCCCGGCGCGCATTTCGTTGACCCCAAGCGCACCCAACTGGGCCAGCCGCCGGCACCCGGCCTGCTGCCCAATAAAGCCGACCTGGAAAAGCTCTTCGGCGAACTGGGCCACACGCCCGACGCCACCTACGTGGTGTACGACGACGAAGGCGGCGGCTGGGCCGGGCGTTTTATCTGGCTGCTCGACGTGATCGGCCACCAGAAATATCACTACCTCGATGGCGGCCTGCTGGCGTGGCTGGAAGATAAGCACCCTGTTTCCACTGATGTCCCAGCTCCAGTCGGCGGCCCGGTCAGCCTCACGTTGCACGACGGCCCCACCGCGACCCGCGAATACCTGCAAAGCCGCCTCGGCGCGGTCGACCTGGGCATCTGGGACGCACGCGGCCCGCTGGAGTACTCCGGTGAAAAGGTGCTTGCCGCCAAAGGCGGGCACATCCCCGGCGCGGTGAATTTCGAGTGGACCGCCGGCATGGACAAGGCACGCAACCTGCGTATCCGCCGCGACATGCCGCAAATCCTTGAAAACCTCGGGCTGACGAAAGATAAAGAAATCATCACCCACTGCCAGACTCACCACCGCTCTGGCTTCACCTACCTGGTGGCCAAGGCGCTCGGTTATCCGCGAGTCAAAGGTTATGCCGGTTCCTGGGGCGAATGGGGCAACCACCCCGACACCCCCGTTGAGATTTAAGGTTTAAGGACAGTTATGAAAAAGCAGTTGTTTATCCTCAGCCAGTACTTGCTGCCGCACCACCTGCTGTCGCGCCTGGCGGGCTGCATTGCCGAGTGCCGCGTGCGTTGGTTCAAGAATGCATTCACTACCTGGTTCGCCAAGCGCTACCAAGTGGATATGTCTCAAGCGTTGGTTGAAGACGTGACCGCCTACGAGCACTTCAACGCCTTCTTCACCCGCGCCCTCAAGGATGGCGCGCGCCCACTGGACCCAACTCCAGGCGCGGTGCTCAGCCCGGCCGACGGTGCGGTCAGCCAGCTCGGACCGATTGAACATGGTCGTGTGTTCCAGGCTAAAGGCCATAGCTTCAGCGTGCTGGAGTTGCTGGGTGGTGATGCGGCTGTAGCAGCACCGTTCATGGGCGGGGATTTTGCGACAGTTTATCTATCACCCAAGGACTACCACCGCGTGCACATGCCACTGGCCGGCACCCTGCGGGAAATGGTCTATATTCCGGGCCGCATCTTCTCGGTCAACCAGACCACCGCCGAAAATGTGCCGGAGCTGTTTGCGCGTAACGAGCGCGTTGCCTGCATCTTCGACACCGAGCGTGGTCCGATGGCCGTGGTGTTGGTGGGTGCGATGATCGTCGCGTCGATTGAAACCGTATGGGCTGGCCTGGTAACACCACCAAAGCGCGAGCTGAAAACCTTCCGCTACGACGAAGCCGCACGTGCGCCGATTCACCTGGAGAAAGGCGCGGAGCTGGGCCGCTTCAAGCTGGGTTCGACCGCGATTGTGCTGTTCGGGCCGGATCAGGTTAAGTGGTCTGAAGAACTGCTGGCGGGTTCGCCTGTGCAGATGGGTCAAGGCATCGCACTGCCGAAAGCGTAATTCCAGAGCTGTAAAGATCCAATGTGGGAGGGGGCAATCCCCCTCCCACACTCAGTTACAGCTGACCGTCGCGGTCGCGAAAGCCCAGCAGATACAGCACGCCATCCAACCCCAACGTCGAAATCGCCTGCTTGGCCGATTGCTTGACCAACGGCTTGGCACGGAACGCCACACCCAAGCCGGCAATCGCCAGCATCGGCAAGTCATTCGCGCCGTCGCCGACCGCAATGGTCTGCTCCAGACGCAAGCCTTCCTTGTGGGCCAACTCCTTCAGCAGATCCGCTTTGCGCTGTGCGTCGACAATCGGCTCCACCGCCACGCCCGTCACCTTGCCATCCACCACTTCCAACTCATTGGCGAACACATAGTCGATGCCCAGCTTGGCCTGCAATTGCTTGGCGAAGTAGGTGAAGCCGCCGGACAGGATTGCAGTCTTGTAGCCCAGGCGCTTGAGTTCGGCGAACAGGGTTTCGGCGCCTTCAGTCAGGCGTAGCGAGGCACCGATAGAGTCCAGCACGCTGACATCCAGGCCTTTGAGCAGCGCCAGACGTTCTTTGAAACTGGCGCGAAAGTCCAGCTCGCCGGCCATGGCGCGCTCGGTGATCGCCGAAACCTGCTCACCCACGCCCGCGGCCTTGGCCAGCTCGTCGATGACTTCCGCTTCGATCAGCGTGGAGTCCATGTCGAACACCGCCAGGCGACGGTTGCGACGGAATAGCGAGTCTTCCTGGAAGGCGATGTCGACATTCAGCTCCTGGGCCACACTGAGGAATTCGGCGCGCAGGGCCTGCGGATCGGCCGGTTCGCCGCGCACGGAGAACTCGATGCAGCCCTTGCCCTGGTCAGCAGGCGTGTCCAGGGGCATGCGGCCCGACAGACGGTCGATATGGTCGATATTAAGGCCGTACTGCGCCGTGATCGAGCTGACGCGCTGCAGTTGTTCGGCGGTGACCTTACGGGTCAGCAACGTGACGATATGGCGCTTCTTGCCCTGGCCGGCCACCCAGTGCTGGTAATCCTCTTCGGATACCGGGGTGAAACGCACCTGTTGGTCGAGCTTGTACGCGGTAAAGAGGATGTCCTTGAGCACTGACGAGGCCTGCTCGGTGCTAGGGATTTCCACCAGGATGCCGAACGACAGGGTGTCGTGGATCACCGCCTGGCCGATGTCGAGAATGTTCACACCACCCTGGGCCAGCACACCGGTAATGGCAGCGGTAAGACCCGGACGGTCTTCGCCAGTGATGTTAATCAGGACAATTTCGCGCAAGGCGCACCCCCAGGCTGGAAAAAAACCGCATTCTACCCACTTTCAGTGACCATCGGGCACAGCCAGCGCTTTGCCGGTCTTGGGCCTGTCGCTATACTGCGCGTCAACTTCACGGACCGAGAGCCGAGCGCAAGTGAACCGGCCCACGCCAGTAAAAACCGATAACTTCTTCCTGCTGATCTTCCGGGCACTGCGCCACCGCCGTGTACCGATCGCATTACGCATCGCCAGCCATAACGTGATCCTGGTCGCCCTGGCCCTGGTGATCTATGCCTGTGTGATGGGTTTGCAGTTCAAACAGGCCATGCACGAGCAAGCCGACGCCCTGGGCGAGAGCCTGACCACCCAGACCGCCACCTCGGCGACTGAGCTGTTGGTGTCCAACGACATCCTCAGCCTCAACGTGCTGCTCAACAACCTGACCAAAAACCCGCTGGTGGCCCACGCCGCGATCTACAGCGTGGACAACCGCATCATGGCCGAAGCCGGGCAGCGCCCGAAAAACGGCCTGCTGGGTGAAGCCGAAGGTCTGTACCAGAGCAACATTACATTCCAGGATGTGAAAGCCGGCCAACTGCGCATCAGCCTGGACATGCAGCAATTCCAGCAGCCGATGACCATCAGCCTGCAAAGCATGGGCATCCTCAGCGCGATCCTGCTGGCACTGGCACTGGCCTTGAGCCTGCGCCTGGGCCGGCATATCTCCACGCCCTTGATGCAACTGCGCATCTGGCTGCGGGATATCGACGAACACACCCCGGCCACCGACCGCCAGGATGAGATAGGTGACCTCGCCCGCCAATTGCACGCCAGCTTCGCGCCGGAGCCAGCGCCCAAGGCTGAGCCGGAACCTGAGTTCGACGACACCGATTACGACGACGAGCCAGAGTTTGAAGTGCGCAACCTGCGAGATCCAGGCTTCGATGAAAGCGCGCCGGCGGCAGGTCTCAAACCCGCTACACGCAAGGTAATCCAGGCCGAAGAAGACGAGCTGGACGACGAAGACCCCTTCGCCGACCTGCGCGACACCTCGGTCAGCAGCCCGGCCATCGCGCCCAAGCCGGTACCGGCAAGGAACACCGAGCCCCAGCACAGCGCCGTACTGGCCGTGCAACTCGGTGCCCAGGACCAACTGCGCCGCCTGCCCCGCGCACGCCTGACCGAATTGCTGGAACGTTATCGCGATTGCCTCGACCAGGCCGCCTCGCTGTACCAGAGCGAACTGCACACCCTGAACGATGGCAGTACGCTGATGCTGTTCCACAGCGAAGACAGCGGCGAAGACTACCTGACCAACGCCATCTGCTGCGGCGAGTTGCTGCGCGCCCTGGGCCATGCCCTGCAGATCGAAGTGGCGGACAGTGGCATCACCCTGCAACTGCAACTTGGCTTGACGGTAGGTGACGACCTGTTCGGCATGAGCCAGATCGACCTGCTGCTGACCGAGATCGCCCAGGACGCCCTGGCCCTGTCGCAACACAGCCGCAACCTGCTGCTGGTGGAGCGCAAGATCAGTGAGGACACGCTGATCCGCCAACGCGCCCGCATCCGCCCGATTGCCAGCCCTGAAGGCGCAAGCTGTGTGGAGCGGCTGATGGAGCCGTACCCGTCGATGCTGGAGCGCCAATTGGCGCGGATGCACGAGACCCGCAAGCCCTGAAGAACACTGCTGGGCTAATGTGGGAGGGGGCTTGCCCCGATAGCGGTGGTTCAGTTAATGATGTGCCAACTGATACTCAGCCATCGGGGGCAAGCCCCCTCCCACATTTAATCGCACACAAATAAAAAGGCCCGCTGAATGAGCGGGCCTTTTTATTTGTGCGATTCAGATCAGAACCTGAACACTTCCATATCCGTACGGATCGGCGTAGCCATCGGCATTTTAGGCTTCTGCGGTTCTGCTGGCCTGGCCTGCACCGCCGGGGCTTGCTTGCGCGGCGCCTCGGCAATCGGCGGCTGGTTGGCCAATGGCTTGAGGGCCACCGACAACTGCTGCGCCAGGTTCTGCAACAACACGCCCTGGGCCTGGACCTGCGACGCGGTAGTACCGGCGTGCTGCTCCTGCAAATGCACGATGCGGCTGTCGCGCACCTGGCCACGACGGTCGATCAAGCGCCACTGCGCATCGAGGATCGCCGGTTGCGAAGTCCCTGAATCCAGCCGCGTAATGGTCAGTAAAACCTGCACATCCGGCGAAAAACCGGCGGGCGCAGGTGAGAGGACCACACGCTGGCTGTCCAGATGACCGGCTACCTGGCGCAGCATCAACTGGTTGATGTCGGACGACAAACTGCCCGCCCAACGGCCATCGGTGGAACCTTGCAGGCTGCCGTCGTTCTGACGTTGCAGCAGGGTTTCGCGTTGCAGGTAGTCGGCGACAACCACCGGGCCCAGCAGAACCGCCATACCCGCACTTTGTGCGGGTTGCGCCGGACTTCCGCTGTCCAGCTGGTACAGCGACACCGGTTGGTGTGTGCTGCAACCCGCCAGCCCCAAAAGGCCAGCGAGCATCAAAAATAGAGGAAGGCGTGGAGCAGTCATCATCCCATCCAGGTGGCTGCCAAAAGGCGAACCACAATGTAATACTAAAAATAACCTAAACACGCTCGGCCACGCCGGCGCTGGAAAGGCCATATCATCCGTGAATATGCGCCGTGACTCCAGCGCCAAAGCGTCGATCTACGCTTTAAATCGTAGATCGAGGGCTCTAGTACGCCTTAAACGGGCGTTTCCACCAGCAATGCGTCTACCCGCTGGAAACCTCGCGGCAGTTTATTACCACGCCGACCACGCTCGCCCTTGTAGTGCTCAAGGTCATCGGGACGCAGCGACAGCGTGCGTTTACCGGCCTGAAGTACCAAAGTAGCGCCCTCCGGGATCACTGCGATGTCGGTCACGTACTCTTCGCGACTGGCCACCCGCTCCCCTGGAATACCAATAATCTTGTTGCCCTTGCCTTTGCCCAACTGCGGCAGATCGCTGATCTTGAACACCAGCAAGCGCCCTTCGGTAGTCACCGACGCCAGCCAATTGCTCTCACGGTCATCCACCGGTCGCGGCAAGATCACCTTGGCGTTGTTCGGCAGGCTCAACAGCGCCTTGCCCGCCTTGTTCTTGGCCTGCAGGTCTTCACCCTTGACCACAAACCCGTAACCGGCGTCGGAGGCGATGACATACAGCGAGTCATCATCCGGCAGCAGCACGCATTCAAAATTCGCCCCTGGCGGCGGCGTCAGACGCCCGGTCAACGGCTCGCCCTGCCCCCGCGCGGACGGCAAGGTGTGCGCCGGCACCGAATAGCTGCGCCCCGTGGAGTCGATAAACACCGCAAACTGGTTGGAACGCCCGGCCGCGGCGGTTTTAAAGCCATCACCCGCTTTGTAAGACAGGCCAGTGGCGTCAATATCATGCCCTTTGGCTGAACGAACCCAACCCTTTTCCGACAGAACGACGGTAATTTTCTCGTTAGGCAGCAGTTCGGTTTCTGTCAGCGCCTTGGCTTCAGCGCGCTGCACGATTGGCGAACGACGGTCATCGCCATAGGTTTCGGCGTCTTTGATCAGCTCGCTGCGCACCAGCTTTTTCAGCTTGGCTTCGCTGCCCAGCAGGGCTTGCAGCTTGGCTTGTTCCTTGAGCAACGCGTCCTGTTCGTCACGTAGCTTCATCTCTTCCAGTCGCGCCAATTGACGCAAGCGGGTGTCGAGGATGTAGTCAGCCTGGATCTCGCTCAGCTCGAAGCGCGCAATCAACTCGGCTTTCGGGTGCTCGGCGGTACGGATGATGTGGATCACTTCATCCAGGTTGAGATAGGCGATCAGCAAGCCATCCAACAGGTGCAGGCGGCGTTCGACCTTGTCCAGGCGGAATTGCAGGCGGCGACGAACGGTCTGTACCCGGAACTCCAGCCACTCCACCAGCAGGTTGCGCAGGTTTTTCAGCTGTGGCTTGCCGTCCAGGCCAATGATGTTGACGTTGACCCGGTAGCTGGACTCAAGGTCCGTGCTGGCGAACAGGTGCTGCATCAGCACTTCGTGATCGACCCGGCTGTTGGTCGGAATGATCACGATGCGGCATGGGTTTTCGTGGTCGGACTCATCACGCAGGTCGGCGACCTGAGGCAGTTTCGACGGTTTGGCCTGCATCAGCGCGGCGATCTGCTCCAGCACCTTGGCGCCGGACACCTGGTGCGGCAGCGCGGTGACAATAATGTCGCCGTCCTCGATGTGGTAGACGGCGCGCATGCGCACCGAGCCCTTGCCGGTTTCGTACATCTTCAGCAGGTCGGCACGCGGCGTGATGATTTCCGCTTCGGTCGGGTAATCCGGACCCTGGATATGCTCGCAGAGCTGCTCGACCGTAGCTTTTGGCTCATCCAGCAAGCGCACGCAAGCCGTGGCGACTTCCCGCAGGTTGTGCGGCGGTACGTCGGTGGCCATGCCAACCGCAATACCGGTGGTGCCATTGAGCAGGATATTCGGCAAACGTGCAGGCAACACCAGAGGCTCGTCCAGAGTGCCGTCAAAGTTCGGGCCCCAATCCGCAGTGCCCTGGCCGAGTTCGCTGAGCAGCACTTCCGAGTAACGCGACAAACGCGCTTCGGTGTAACGCATGGCGGCGAAGGACTTGGGATCATCCGGCGCACCCCAGTTACCCTGGCCATCTACCAGCGTGTAGCGGTAGCTGAACGGCTGCGCCATCAGCACCATGGCTTCATAGCAGGCCGAGTCGCCGTGGGGGTGGAACTTACCCAGCACGTCACCGACGGTACGCGCCGACTTCTTGTGCTTGGAATCGGCATCCAGGCCCAGCTCGCTCATGGCGTAGATGATGCGCCGCTGCACAGGCTTGAGGCCGTCGCCGATATGCGGCAAGGCACGGTCCATGATCACGTACATGGAGTAGTTGAGGTAGGCATTTTCGGTGAAGTCAGCCAGCGACCGGCGCTCTACGCCGTCTAAGCTGTCTGCGAGGATGTCACTCATGCGGGCCTCATCATTGTTTGGTAAGGCGCAGCGGAAATGCCGCTGCGCCGGGTCAATTCAAGTGTTTGATCATTCACGGCTGGGCACTCCAGCCGCCGACCGGGGCGGCAAAACGATAGACCACCGGGCGTTTTTCACCATCGGCGCGGGGGCCGAAGTTGTTGTCGATACCCAGCCATGCGCCCTCAGCGTCCACCACCAGGGCTTCAGCCAGGCCATAGGGCTGGGCGTAACGCCGCTCGGGCGTCAGGGTTTCGTCGGCAAACGACCAGCACAGCTCAACCTTGGCCGTGACCGCATCGCGGCGGCAAATCTGGAACGCGTTGCGCTCCAGGGTGAACAGCTTGCCGTTGAACAGGGAAAGATCAGCGAAATCCTTGGACACAGCCTTGGCGTCGGTGAACTTGGCCGGCTGTACTTCCTGGCCGGCCTCACTCAACAACACGCACGCGCCGTCACAATCCCACAGGCTTTGCGGGCGCTTGATGGAAATCAAGCCGCGCCGCTCGCGCTCCGCCGCCAACCAGATCTGATTGCCTTGCGGGTTCACCGCCAAGCCTTCGAACAAGGCATTGAAGTGCAGCAACATGCCACTGGCCCGCGCTTCACGCACCATGCCTGGGGCAATCTTCAGCCATTCAGGCGCGCCCGTGACCGGCACCTGCAGCACCGCCGCATGGGCTTCACTGACGATGTAGCGATTACCGGCGGCATCGCAGCTGATTCCTTCAAAATCCAGGTCGCCACCGCGAATGAACGAAGCAGCCTTGGTGCGCGAACGCAGCCCCCACGGCAGGCCGGATTCCGGCACAGGCGGGACATCGATTTTCAGCGTTTCGGCCTGCCAGGTCGGCGCGCTGATATCCAGGCGGTAGATCTGGTCGTCGTCACGGTCGGAAACCGTCCACAACTCCTTGCCGCACATAGCCAGCCCCGACAGGTTGCCGCCGCGCATGCCGTCCACCGGGTGCTCGGACACGAGCTTGAGCTCTGCCACGGGCGCAGCCACCACCGGGGTGGCCGCCAGCCCGCTCAACATCAGGATCGCCAGGGCGACGCCTGTGCGCATCAGCCCAGCACCTCGGCCAGGTTGCCTTTGGATTCCAGCCACGCCTTACGATCCGGCGCACGCTTCTTCGCCAGCAGCATATCCATCATTTCCGAAGTGCCGGCGTAGTCTTCCAGGGTCAACTGCACCAGGCGTCGGGTGTTCGGATCCATGGTGGTTTCACGCAATTGCGGCGGGTTCATTTCGCCCAGGCCCTTGAATCGCGTGACCTGTGGCTTGCCGCGCTTCTTCTCGGCAACCAGGCGGTCGAGGATGCCGTCGCGCTCGGCTTCGTCCAGGGCATAGAAAATCTCCTTGCCCAGGTCAATGCGATACAGCGGCGGCATGGCGACGTAGACGTGACCGGCATCCACCAGCGGGCGGAAGTGCTGTACGAACAGCGCACAGAGCAATGTAGCGATGTGCAGGCCGTCGGAGTCGGCGTCGGCGAGGATGCAGATCTTGCCGTAGCGCAGTTGGGCGATATCCGCCGAACCTGGATCGACACCAATGGCCACGGCGATGTTGTGCACTTCCTGGCTGGCCAGGACTTCACTGCCGTCGACTTCCCAGGTGTTGAGGATCTTGCCGCGCAACGGCAGGATCGCCTGGAATTCCTTGTCCCGCGCTTGCTTGGCGGAACCGCCGGCGGAATCACCTTCCACCAGGAACAGCTCGGAACGCATCGGATCCTGCCCGGCGCAATCGGCCAGTTTGCCGGGCAATGCCGGACCCTGGGTGATGCGCTTGCGCTCGACCTTCTTGCTGGCCTTGAGGCGACGGCCGGCGTTGTTGATCGCCAGTTCGGCCAGGGCCAGGCCCAGCTCAGGATGCTCGTTGAGCCACAGGCTAAAGGCGTCCTTGACCACACCGGAGACAAATGCTGCCGCCTCACGGGACGACAGACGCTCTTTGGTCTGCCCGGAGAACTGTGGCTCCTGCATCTTCATCGACAGCACGAACGCGATGCGCTCCCACACGTCTTCCGGCGCCAGCTTCACACCACGCGGCAGCAGGCTGCGGTATTCGCAGAATTCGCGCATGGCATCCAGCAGCCCCTGGCGCAAACCATTGACGTGGGTGCCGCCCTGGGCGGTGGGGATCAGGTTGACGTAGCTTTCCTGCACACTGTCGCCGCCCTCGGGCAACCACAGCAGCGCCCAGTCGACCGCTTCTTTATTACCGGCCAGGCTGCCGCAGAACGGCTCGTTTGGCAGGCGTTCGAAGTCGCTGACGGAATCTTCCAGGTAGGAGCGCAGGCCGTCCTCAAAGTGCCATTCGACCTTCTCGCCGGTGCCTTTGTCTTCAAAGATCACCAGCAGGCCCGGGCACAACACGGCCTTGGCCTTGAGCACATGCTTGAGGCGGCTGATGGAGAACTTCGGCGAATCGAAGTATTTCGGGTCCGGCGCAAAGTACACGCTGGTGCCGGTGTTGCGTTTGCCCACGGTGCCGATCACTTCCAGGTCGGTGGCTTTGTAGCCATCGGCGAAGGTCATCTGGTACTCGTTGCCATCGCGCTTGACCTTGACCCGCACCAGCGTCGACAGGGCGTTGACCACGGAAATACCCACACCGTGCAAGCCACCGGAGAACTGGTAGTTCTTGTTGGAGAACTTGCCGCCTGCGTGCAGCTTGGTGAGGATCAGCTCGACGCCCGACACGCCCTCTTCCGGGTGAATGTCCACCGGCATGCCGCGACCATCGTCGGACACTTCCAGGGAATGGTCAGCGTGGAGAATGACGTGCACCGACTTGGCGTGCCCGGCCAAGGCTTCGTCGACGCTGTTGTCGATGACTTCCTGGGCAAGGTGGTTCGGCCGACTGGTGTCGGTGTACATGCCGGGGCGTTTGCGCACCGGGTCGAGGCCCGAGAGGACTTCGATGGCGTCGGCGTTATAAGAGCTAGCGCTGGGAGTGGCCATGGGGTCTCGTCGTGAGTCGTTCGATTAAAAAGTAACCTGCGGTTTCCAAGGCAATTACAGTGCCGAAAAATCGAAGGATTGATACTGATCTGCGCCAATGCCGGCAAAGCTGAGCAGCGCCGGCAATTGCTGGGCGAACCCTTGGTAACCATGGTCGCCACCGGCCTGGATGCGCAAGGCACAGGCCCGGTAATACTGCTGGGCGAGGCGATAATCCAGGGTTTCATCCCCGGTCTGCAACCACACCTGGTAACGCGCCGCGTTCTGGGGCGCCGGCACTTCCAGCTCGGCCAGCGCCGTGACGTGGTCGTGGGTCAATTCCCAGGTTTCATCGGTGTAGAGGTTCTTCTGGGTGCCCAGGTAACCGTCGAACATCCGATGGGGGCTCACCGCCGGGTTGACCAGCAGCGCCTTGAGGCCATGGCGCTCGGCAAGATGGGTTGCATAGTAGCCGCCGAGTGAGCTGCCGACCAGCAGTGGCCGCCCCAGTTGGACAATGGCCTCCTCCAACTGAGGAATGGCCTGACGCGGGTGGTGATGCAGGGCCGGCACACGCAGTTGGTCGGCCAGGCCGAGGCTGTCCATCACGGTGATGAGCTGGCTGGCCTTGTTGGACGCCGGCGCACTGTTGAAACCGTGGATATACAGGATCGAAGCAGACATACCGGGCTCTCCGCGCTTGCGCCAAAAGGGCGCAGTTTACAGGTAAATCTCAGTAGCCGTTGCTACCGTAATCCACCATAAACGCGAAGCCGGCCAGCCGCTCTACACCAGTTTCCAACCGTCCGTCGGCATGCAAGCGCAGCCAACGATAGCCCGGCGCCTGCTCACTGACTTTGAAGTCCTCGCTGCCCGGTGCGAACTGGATGCAAGTGGATGGCGACGCCAGCAGGCGCACGCCGTTGCGCTCACGGTCGATTTCCTGATGCACATGACCCCAGAGCACGGCCTTGACCTGGGGGAAGCGGTCCAGCACGGCAAACAGCGCCTCGGGGTTGCGCAGGCCGATGGGCTCCATCCAGGCACAGCCGATGGACACCGGGTGATGGTGAAAGCACACCAGATGGTGACGGTTTGGCGCTTCGCTCAGAGCCTGAGCCAGTAGTTGCAGTTGTTGGTCTTGCAGGTAACCCGGCACGGAACCGGGTACGGCGGAGTCCAGCAGGATGACCCGCCAGTTGCCCACATCCACCACCGGCTCCAATAAATCGCTGTGCACGGCGGCGTGGGCCATGATTTGCGGTTCGTCATGATTACCGGGAATCCAGCGCGCCGGGGCATCGATCTGCCGGGTCATGTCACGAAACTGCTGGTACGACTCCAGCGTGCCGTCCTGTGACAGGTCCCCCGTGGCCAACACCAAATCGATGTGCGGCTGCTGCGCGCGCACCAATTCGATGACGCCTTGCAGGCTGTCACGGGTATTCATGCCCAACAGCACAGCGTCGGCCTCGGCAAACAAATGACTGTCGGACAGTTGCACCAGCAATACCGGTGCATCGGGGTTCACGGTGGATACGCTCGGCAAGGCGCTCTCCCAAGGCAATCACAGGAATGGACAATTGGGGCGATTATGCTGGGGCAGAACGCAAAGAGGAAACCCGGGGAAGCAGACGCAGTTCACATCTACCGCACAACCTCAAACTCATGGCCCAGGGCCAGGCAATGGCTCAACCACTCACCGAGGAACACATTGAGCTGCGCTTTCTCATCGGGCTGGTGCATGAACACGTTGGGGTAAGGATAGATGCTGCGAAAGCGTCGTGCATGTTCGGCGCTGATCACTTCCGCCATACGGGCGTCGTGGTAGACCTGCACTTCCAGTTGCGGCACCGGCAGCCAAGGCAGGCTGTGCTCCTGGCGCACGCGCAGGGTGGTGGTGTATGGGCAGTTGACGATGACTTCCAGGGCCAGCACGCCGAGCATCTGGTCGCCATGGGTAACGCCGATACGCCGCGCCTCGGGGGCGTGGCGCATGTCGGGCAACAGGCGCATCAGCCGCGCATAGTTGGCTTCGCAGGCGGCTTGCAGCCCGATCAGGTCGACTCGATAACGTTCCCGCGCCTTTACTGCCATAACCCCCTCACTTCCGCGCGATTAAGCGCAAGCCATTGCAGGGCGATAATGCTGGCTGCGTTGGAAATCTTACCGTCGCGTACCGCTTGCAGGGCATCTTCGAAGGCCCAGACGGTGACGCGGATATCTTCTGCCTCTTCTTCCAGTCCATGGACACCACCGGCACCGACGCTCTCGCAACGGCCCAGGTACAAATGCACAAACTCGGTACTGCCACCGGGCGACGGGAAATACTTGGTGATCGGCCACAGCGCGGAGAACGTCAGCCCAGCTTCCTCCTCGGCTTCGCGGTGTGCAACCTCCTCTGGCTCTTCATCCTTGTCGATCAGCCCCGCGACCATTTCCACCAGCCAAGGGTTGTTGCTGCGGCCCATGGCGCCTACTCGGAACTGCTCGATCAATACCACTTCATCGCGCTGCGGGTCGTACGGCAGGACACACACCGCGTCGTGACGGACGAAAACTTCGCGGTTGATTACACGACTCATGCCGCCATCGAACTTTTCGTGGCGCAGTTGCACACGATCAAGCTGATAGAAGCCCTTGTAGGCAATGTCGCGCTGAACAATTTCGATGGTGCTCGGCGTCGATTTTGCTGTGTCCGTCATATCCTTTCCTCGTTATGCCTGAGCAATTCGCGCCATCCTAACGCGCTCGCGCCCTAGGATGCAGCCCCTTTCCGGTTGCCGGGATAGACGGCGGCGGTCAAACTCACTCTAATCAGCTTAGTGGCGAACTGACTGCCTTGCAGGTAGTCGAAGCTGCACAATTTCGCTCCTATCGATAGACGAAGGACATCCATGTCGCTTTTAAAAATCGCCTCCGTGGCCTGCATCGCCTTGACCCTCGGCGCCTGCCAAAGCCTGTTCCAACCCAACTGGCGCACCCCGCTGGAAGCCACCCGCGACACCACCGAACAAACCCGGCCGGGCTGTGCCAGCGCCGATTGCGCGTTGGTGAATATCGACACCGTGCACTTTGCCAAAGACCCCAAGCTCGACGCCTTGATTGAACAGCGCCTGCTGGAAATGACCGGCGCCAACCCGCTGCCGACCAGCCTTGAGAGCTATCGCGAGCAATTCCTGAAAACCGCGGCGCCCAGCAACAGCATGTATTTGCAGGCCAAGGTACGGGAGCAGCATGACGGCTTGGTGATTATCGAACTGTCCAGCTACCTGGATCAGGGCGCCACCCATGGCGAGCCGGGCCGTGCGTTCATCAACTATTCGCGCCAGCAGCAAAAAGCGCTGTCGCTCACCGATATGCTACTGCCGGGCAAGGAAGACGGCTTCTGGAAAGCCGCCCAGGTGGCGCACAACAGTTGGCTGATCAGCACCCGCCTGAGCCTGGAACCGGAGTTCGTGAAAACCTACCCCTTCCAGAAAACCCCGAACGTGGCGCTGACCTATGGTGGCGTGGTCCTCAAGTACCCCACCACCACCATCGCGCCGTATGCCTTGGGCCATGTCGAGTTGCAGATTCCCTACTCGCGCCTGGAAGGCATCCTCAAGCCTGAGCTGGTGCCTGCGCGCCGCTGAAGGCGCGACCCAGGATGAACTGCAGCAACCCTGCCAGCACCAGCGCCGGCAGGGTTGCGCCGACATCCGGGTACAGATTCGCCAACAGGTGGTAAGTGGCGATGCCACCCAGCCAGGCCAGCAACGCCGACCAACGCAGGCTGGTGACCACACCCTGGCCACGACGGCGCAGGAGGAAATGATCCACCAACACCACGCCGAACAACGGCGCGAACACCGAGCCGATCAACAGCAAGAAGTTCTGGTACTGGGCCAACGGCGCAAAACAGGCGATCAAGGTGCAGATCACCCCGATAGCCAATGCCAGGTGCTCGACTTTCAAGCGCAACAAAATCCCGCTGGACACCGCCGCCGAGTGAATATCGGCAAAGGCGTTTTCCGACTCATCCAACAGGATCAGCAACAGCGGAATCCCCAGGCCCGCACCCGCCAACGCCAGGAGCAGCGCGTTCACTTCGCCGCTTGGCGCGAACGCCAGGGTATAGGCCACGCCCAGGCTCATCAGCCAGAAATTACCGATAAAGAATCCCAGCGCGGTGCCGCCGAAGACACTTTTGGCGCGCTTGCCGAAACGGGAGTAATCGGCAATCAGCGGCAGCCACGACAGCGGCATGGCGATGGCAATATCAAAGCCCACCGCAAATGGCAGCGAACCGTCACCGGCCTGAGCCCATAACGCGGCCAGGTCGGCCTTGGCAAACAGGTTCCAGGTCAGCCACACGCAGGCGGCGAGCAGCAGCCAGATGCCCCATTTGCGCAGGATCTGGCGCACAAAGGTCAATGGACCGCTGACTGCCAGCAAGGTCGCCAGGCCGCCAAAAAACAGCGTCCACAACACAGGACTGGCTAACAGGCTGCCCTCGCTGAATGCCCGCGTGCCCAGCAGGCTGGCGGCATCGCGCATCACGATGATTTCGAACGAGCCCCAGCCGATCAGTTGCAGCAGGTTCAGCAACGCCGGCAGGCTTGCGCCCTTGGCGCCGAGGCTGAGCTTGAGCGCGGCCATGGCGGACAGGCCGGTATCGCTGCCGATCACGCCGACGGCGGCCAGCAAGAGCACGCCGACCAGGGTGCCGAGAAAGATGGCCAACAATGAACCGCTAAGGCCCAGGCCCGGAGCGAGCAACGCGCCGGTTTGCAGGACCATCAGGCCGATGCCAAGGGAGAACCACAGGGAGAACAGGTCGCGGGCGCCGAAGACTCTTTTGTCAGCAGGCACCGCGATGTCGGGGGAATAGGTGCTGGGTTGAATGCTCAAGGGTTTTATCTCTGAAGAACATTTGTTGTTTGGGAGATAGCAATCGGGGGCAAGCCCCCTCCCACAGTTTTGAAAGTGTTCACACTTCAAATGTGGGAGGGGGCTTGCCCCCGATGAGGCCGGCACAGTTACCGCCAACCCCGGTTCAGACCTTCTTGTACAGCTGACTCCCCTCCTGCTTGAACCGCTCCGCCTGCTCCGCCAGCCCCTTGGCCACATCCACATCCACCGCGTCAATGCGCTGGTTGGCCGCGTATTCACGCACTTCCTGGGTGATTTTCATCGAGCAGAATTTCGGCCCGCACATCGAGCAGAAATGCGCGACCTTGGCCGAGTCCTTCGGCAGGGTTTCGTCGTGATAGGAACGTGCGGTGTCCGGGTCCAGGCCGAGGTTGAACTGGTCTTCCCAGCGGAACTCGAAGCGCGCCTTGCTCAAGGCGTTGTCGCGGATCTGCGCGCCCGGATGACCTTTTGCCAAGTCTGCCGCGTGGGCCGCGATCTTGTAGGTGATGATCCCGGTCTTCACGTCATCCTTGTTCGGCAGGCCCAGGTGCTCCTTGGGCGTGACGTAGCACAGCATGGCGCAGCCGAACCAGCCGATCATCGCCGCACCGATACCGGAGGTGATGTGGTCGTAACCCGGCGCGATGTCGGTGGTCAACGGGCCGAGGGTGTAGAACGGCGCCTCGTCGCAGCATTCAAGCTGCTTGTCCATGTTCTCCTTGATCAACTGCATCGGCACGTGGCCGGGGCCTTCGATCATGGTTTGCACGTCGTGCTTCCAGGCGGTCTTGGTCAGTTCACCGAGGGTTTCCAGTTCGCCGAACTGCGCGGCGTCATTGGCGTCGGCAATCGAGCCAGGGCGCAGGCCGTCGCCGAGGGAGAAGCTGACGTCATAGGCCTTCATGATTTCGCAGATTTCGTCGAAATGCGTGTAGGTGAAGTTCTCTTTATGGTGCGCCAGGCACCACTTGGCCATGATCGAACCGCCACGGGACACGATGCCGGTGACGCGCTTGGCAGTCAGCGGCACGTAGCGCAGCAAAACGCCGGCGTGGATGGTGAAGTAGTCGACGCCCTGCTCGGCCTGTTCGATCAGGGTGTCGCGGAACAGCTCCCAGGTCAGGTCTTCGGCGGCGCCACCGACTTTTTCCAGGGCCTGGTAGATCGGCACGGTGCCGATGGGCACGGGCGAGTTGCGGATGATCCACTCGCGGGTTTCGTGGATGTGCTTGCCGGTGGACAGGTCCATCACGGTGTCCGACCCCCAGCGAATGCCCCAGGTGAGTTTCGCCACTTCTTCTTCGATGGACGAACCCAGGGCGCTGTTGCCGATGTTGCCGTTGATCTTCACCAGGAAGTTGCGACCGATGATCATCGGCTCCAACTCGGTGTGATTGATGTTGGCCGGGATGATTGCGCGGCCACGGGCGATTTCTTCGCGCACAAACTCGGGGGTAATGATTTTCGGCACGCTGGCGCCGAAGCTGTGGCCAGCGTGTTGCTGGTCCAGCAGGCCACTGGCGCGGGCCTCTTCAAGCTTCATGTTTTCGCGGATGGCGACGTATTCCATCTCGGCGGTGATGATGCCTTTGCGTGCGTAGTGCATCTGGGTGACGTTGGCACCGGCCTTGGCGCGGCGCGGGTTCTTCACGTGGGCAAAGCGCAATGCGGTCAGTTCGGCGTCGCTGAGCCGTTGCTGGCCGAAGTGCGAGCTCAGGCCGGACAGGCGCTCGGTGTCGCCGCGCACTTCAATCCACGGCGAGCGCACATCGCCCAGGCCTTTGCGCACGTCGATGATCACATTGGGGTCGGTGTACGGCCCGGAGGTGTCATAGACCACCACGGGGGCGTTGATTTCACCGCCGAAATCGGTGGGGGTCACGTCCAGGCTGATCTCACGCATCGGCACACGAATGTCCGGGCGAGTGCCCTGCACGTAGATTTTTTGCGAGCGGGTAAACGGCTGCACAGAGCCGGAGTCGACCTTGGCCGATTCACTTAAATGCACAGTGTTTTTTAGTTTTGTCGTCATCACGGGCTCTCCAACTATCCAGGCGGTGGATTTTTGTCGGAGCGAACCTGTGACGGATGGACGCACTGAAACCAGTGCTGTGCTTGGCGCACGAGGACTGTTCGATTGTCGAACAGCATCCCGGACGAAGCACAAGAGGACTCGCCGGGTGACGAGAAATCTTGTTCCCTACGCAGGCGCTAACCTGATCAGGTTCAACGGGATCCGGTATTTACCGATCTCAGCCTTCCAACAAGGCACCCCGACAAGAACGCGGCCAGTCTAGACCATGCCGTGGGCAAATTGCCAACAGTGGAGCATTCAGCGTGATGAATGGCGCAATTGCAGGATTGTTGTGCCGGGGTCGCACCACTACACTCGGGTGCTGCCTCAAGGCTTGACGCCAGGAATGGCCAGCCGTAGCCTTGGGCGCTAAATTATCACCGTAATATTCACACTAGGGATCGCCTCATGCTGCGCAAACTTTCACTGGCTGTTGCCGTGTCTTGTGCGACCAACGCAATGGTCTGGGCAGCAGAAGCGCCCTTGTCTGCCAGAACCGATCTGGTCAGCGTCTATCAGGAAGCGGTGGATAACAACGCCGACCTGGCTGCCGCCCGCGCCCAATACGGCGCGCAAAAAGAAGTGGTGCCCCAGGCACGCGCCGGGTTGCTGCCGAACTTGTCGGCCGGTGCCGATATCAACAACGTGCGCACCCAGATCGACACGCCAGCGGCCACCGCCAACCGCGACGCCCATTCCTGGCGCGCAACCCTGAGCCAGCCGCTGTTCCGCGCCGACCGCTGGTTCCAGCTGCAAGCCGCCGAGGCCGTCAACGAGCAGGCCGCATTGCAACTGTCAGCCACGGAACAGAACCTGATCCTGCAAAGCGCAGAGAGCTATTTCGCCGTGCTGCGCGCCCAGGACAACCTGGCCTCCACCAAGGCCGAAGAGAACGCCTTCAAGCGCCAACTGGACCAGTCCAACGAGCGCTTCGATGTGGGCCTGTCGGACAAGACCGACGTGCTGCAATCCCAAGCCAGCTACGATACCGCTCGCGCCAACCGCATCCTGGCCCAGCGCCAGGTGGATGACGCCTTTGAAGCGCTGATCACCTTGACCAACCGCCAGTACAACTCGATCCAGGGCATCGTGCACACGTTGCCGGTGTTGCCGCCGCTGCCGAACGACGCCAAGGCGTGGGTCGAAACCGCCGGCCGCCAGAACCTGAACCTGCTGGCCAGCAACTACGCCGTCACCGCTGCCGAAGAAACCCTCAAGCAGCGCAAGGCTGGCCACGCGCCGACCCTGGATGCGGTGGCGCAGTACGAAAAAGGCGATAACGACGCCCTCGGCTTCAGCAACCCAAATGCCTTCGGTACGCCGTATCGCGGTGATGTCGAGCAGCGCACCATCGGCCTGCGCCTGAGCATCCCGCTGTACAGCGGCGGCCTGACCAGCTCGCAAGTGCGTGAGTCGTACTCGCGCCTGGGCCAGACCGAGCAGCAACGCGAAGGCTTGCGCCGACAGGTAGTGGAAAATACGCGCAACCTGCACCGCGCCGTGAACACCGATGTGGAACAGGTACAGGCGCGCCGCCAGTCGATCATCTCCAACCAGAGCGCGGTGGAAGCCACGGAAATCGGTTACCAGGTGGGTACGCGCAATATCGTCGACGTGCTCGATTCACAGCGCCAGCTCTACTCGTCGGTGCGCAACTACAACAACAGCCGCTACGACTACATCCTCGACAACCTGCGCCTGAAGCAGGCGGCGGGGACCTTGAACCCAGGGGATTTGCAGGACCTGGCGCGTTACCTGAAGGCGGACTACAACCCGGATAAAGACTTCCTGCCGCCGGACCTGGCCAAGGCAGCCGCCGAGCAACTCAAGGCCCGACCGGGTTATTAAACACACTTGGATCATTGTTGAGTCAGTGAGTGATCAGTCTGGCCAACCCATCCAGCAAGCGCTTCAGCGCGCCCTGGTTGGCCTGCATCACCTTGAGCCCCGCCTGCGCCATCCGGTGCGCATCCTGCGGCAGTTCGAACAGCTGCCGCACGGCTTCGGCCAACCCTTGCGCGTCATCCACCTCACGCAACGCACCCGCTTCGCGCATCATCGCGGTGATTTCGAGGAAGTTGAATACATGCGGCCCCATGATCACCGGCTTCGCCAGCGCCGCCGGCTCCAGCGGATTGTGCCCGCCGGTCGCCACCAGGCTGCCGCCGACGAAGGCGCTGTCGGCCAGGGCGTAGAGAAACAGCAACTCGCCCATGGTGTCGCCGAGCAACACTGAGGTGTGTGCACTGACGGGCTCGCCGGTGGAACGGCGCACCGTGGCAAACCCTTGCTGCTTGCACAGCTCGAACATCGGACCAAAACGCTCTTGATGACGCGGCACCAGAATCAGTAATGCATTGGGATAGCTGGCGAGCAACTGACGATGCGCGGCCAACACCACTTCATCTTCACCTTCGTGAGTACTGGCGGCGATCCACACCGGACGCTCGCTGGCGCCCCATTGCTCGCGCAATGCGGCCGCTCGCTCCAGCAGTTGCGGGTCGATGGTCAGGTCGAACTTGATTGAACCGGTCACCTCTACAGTCTCCGGCCGCGCGCCAAGGCTCAAGAAGCGCTGGGCCTCGGTGTGCGTCTGCACAGCGAACAAACTCATTTGCGCCAGCATCGGCGCCGTCAGCTTGGCGAAACGTCCATAACCCTTGGCCGAACGGGCCGACAGCCGCGCATTGGCCAACGCCACCGGAATGCCGCGCCGAGCGCAGGCGTGGATATGGTTGGGCCACAGCTCGGTTTCCATGATCACCGCGAGCCTGGGCTGCACGCGGTCGAGAAAACGCTTGGCCGCGCACGGCAAGTCGTAGGGCAAATAGCAGTGCTGGATGCGCGGCTCGTTGGCGAACAACGCCTGGATCCGCTCGGAGCCGGTGGGCGTCATGCAGGTGACGGTGATCGGCAGCTCTGGATAACGCTGCAGTAGCCCGCGGATCATCGGCGCGGCGGCAATGCTTTCGCCCACTGACACGGCATGCACCCAGATCCCGCCCGGCTTCATCACCGGCAAGCCATAAGAGAAGCGCTCGCCCACGCGCTCGGCGTAGGCCGGCGCCTTGCGGGCGCGCAGCCACAGACGTAAAGCCACCAACGGCAGCGCCAGGTAAAACAGACAGCTGTAGAGAGTTCTATTCATGGCGGCGGAGTTTATCCACTTTTTCAATCAATCGCCCGCAGGCACTCGGCAAAACGTTCGGCAAGGAAACGTGCCGCGGGCCCGAGGTGCTCATCGCGGCGCCATACCAGCTCTACCACCAGGGCCGGCGGCGTCCACTCGCTGCCCAACTCAACCATTTGTTGCTGATAAGTCGGATATTGCACGATGTGCCGCGGCAGCCAGGCCCAGCCCAGGCCACTCATCAGCCATTCGGCCAATACGTAGAAACTGTCGGCGCGCCACACCAGCGGGCTGGCGGCTTCGCTGCCGGGATAGACACTGGTCTGCGTCGACATCAGCAGCTGCCGGTACTGGGCCAGGCGCTGGCACGTCACGTACCCGTCCTTGGCCAGCGGGTGGTTCACACCGCAGACCGTGACCATTTCCACACTGCCCACCACGCGCCGCTCAAGGGCCTCGGGAATCTGGTCGTGATAGAACAACAGGCCCAGGTCCGCCTTGCGCTCCACCAATTTGCGCGCCACGTCGCCTTGGGCGGCACTGGACAGCTGCACTTCCAGCAAAGGGTATTGCACCGCCAGCGCCTCAAGGCTGTCGAGCACCGGCTGGAACAGCATCGCCTCGTCCTGAGCCAGGCGCAGGCAGGCTTCTTCACCACGGGTCAGCGACAACGCCCGGCCGTTGAGCCGCTCACATTGACGCAGCACTTCGCGCGCCTCTTCCAGCAATACGCTGCCGGCTTCCGTCAGGCGCGGCTGGCGGCCACTGCTACGCTCAAACAGGCTCACGCCCAGGTCTGCCTCCAGCAGCGCAACTGCATTGCTCACCGCCGATTGCGCCTTGCGCTGCCCACGCGCCACGGCCGAAAACGAACGCTGCTCGGCGACGTCGACAAACAGGCGCATCTGTTCCAGATTCCACTGCATGGTCAACCCATCTCCCAATCGGATAGGTAATGACTTTACCCCATCTGGCAAAGCTCTAGAATACCGACCTTATCCAATGCGCTGCACACCGAGGATTGACGCCATGAACCCTGCCTACTATTACCTGGCTATCGCCATTTGCTCGGAAGTGATTGCTACTGTCTCGATGAAAGCCATCAAGGGTTGGAGCACGCCAATCCCGTTACTGCTGGTGATCGTCGGCTACGGCGTGGCCTTCTGGATGCTGACGCTGGTGGTGCGCACGGTGCCGGTGGGTGTGGCCTACGCCGTGTGGGCCGGGATGGGCATCGTGATGGTCAGTATCGCGGCGCTGTTTATCTACGGGCAGAAGCTGGATGTCCCGGCGATGCTGGGGATGGGCCTGATTGTGCTGGGCGTGGTGGTTATCCAGTTGTTCTCGAAAACCGCCGGGCATTAAGCGCGCAACATTCGCAGCCTCGCTAAAGCTCGACAGCGCCTACGGTGTGCACGGTTTGAGAATGTATACTTGCGGCCTTGTTTAGAAATGAGGTCGCCCATGCCATCCGTTATGTCCACCGACGTTCTGATTGTCGGCGCCGGAGTTGCCGGCCTCTGGCTGAATGCGCGCCTGCGCCGCCAGGGGTTTTCCACGGTGGTGGTGGAAAGTGCCACGTTGGGTGGCGGGCAAAGTCTGAAGTCCCAGGGGATCATTCACGGCGGTGCGAAATACGCCCTGCACGGCGCCCTTACCGGCGCCTCCGAAGCGATAGCCGATATGCCGCGCCGCTGGCGTGAAGCCCTCGCGGGCAACGGCGAGCTGGACCTGTCCGGCGTGCGCTTGCTGTCCGAAGCCCATTACCTGTGGTCCCCCGGCACGATCGCCGGCAACCTCACCAGCTTTTTTGCCAGCAAGGCCGTGCGTGGCCGTGTCGATCAGGTCAAGGGCGACGACCTGCCAGCGGCACTGCAAGACCGCCGTTTCAAAGGCAAGGTGTATCGCCTGGCCGAGTTGGTGGTGGATGTGCCAAGCCTGATCGACCGCCTCGCGCACTTGGCCGGTGACGGCTTGCTTGCAGGGCAACAGATCGAACCGCTTTATGAAGGCAACAAACTGGTGGGTTTGAAGGTCGATGGCCGCGAGATCCGCGCCCAGCGCATCGTCCTGAGTGCCGGCGGCGGCACCGCTGAACTCCTGGCAACACTGGGCCTGAGCAACCCGGCCATGCAAAAGCGCCCGTTGCACATGATCATTGCCAAAGGCCCCGGCCTGAAGCCGCTGTACGCCCATTGCCTGGGCGGCGGCACCAAGCCGCGTATCACCGTGACCACCCATCCGGCTGCCGATGGCAACTGGGTGTGGTACATGGGCGGTGATATTGCCGAGGCCGATGGCGTGGCGCGCACGCCCGAAGAGCAAATCGCCACCGCCCAGAAAGAACTCGCACAATTGCTGCCCTGGATCGACATGAGCCAGACCCGCTGGGCCACTCTGCGCGTGGACCGTGCCGAGCCGCTGCAATCAGGCCTGAGCCGTCCCGACAACGCCTTTGTCGCAGAAGAAGGTCGCCTGCTGGTGGGATGGCCAACCAAACTGGCGTTGGCGCCAGACTTCGCCGATCGGGTGATCAACAGCCTGGAACGTGACGGTATCCGCCCGAACACCTGCGAGCCACTGCCGGAGCTGCCTAAACCCGCCCTCGGCGTACCGGCCTGGGAGCAACTGCTGCCATGAGCCTACCCACCTTGCACGACCTGCATCGCCCTTTGGGCAGCACCGGCATTCTAGTCTCGCCGCTGGGCCTGGGCACCGTCAAGCTGGGCCGCGACCAGGGTGTGAAATACCCCAACGGCTTCCAGATTCCGGATGACGATCAAGCGCGGATGCTCCTGCGCCAGGCCCGCCAGCTGGGCATCAACCTGATCGACACCGCACCGGCCTATGGGCGCAGCGAAGAACGCTTGGGGCCGCTGTTACGCGGCCAGCGCAAGGATTGGGTGATCGTCAGCAAGGTCGGCGAAGAGTTCGAAAACGGCGTCTCGCAGCACGACTTCAGTGCTGCCCACACCCGGCTGTCCATTGAGCGCAGCTTGAAACGACTTGAAACGGATTTTATCGACCTGGTGCTGGTGCACTCCGATGGCAACGACCTGCACATCCTCAACGACTGCGAGGTCTACCAAACCCTGGCGGAGCTGAAAAAAGAGGGCAAGATTCGCGGCTTCGGCTTCTCCGGCAAAACCGTCGAAGGCGGCGTGAAGGCTTTGGAACAAGGTGATTGCGCGATGGTCACTTACAATCTGAACGAACAGACAGAGAAAGCCGTCATTGAATATGCGGCGGCCCATGGCAAAGGCATTCTGGTCAAAAAGGCGCTGGCCAGCGGCCACGTTTGCCTTGAGCCTGGAATGGATCCAATACATGCGAGCTTCATGCTGTTGTTTGCGCAAACCGGCGTCGCCAGTGCTATTGTCGGGACCATTAATCCGCTGCACCTGGCCCATAACGTGGCGACCGCTGCCAAGGTCATTCGTCAACTCTGATGCCGCCCACGCGGCCGACCCCGTCGCAAAAAGGAGCCGACATGCCGCGAACGCTCATAAGAAAAAACCCCAGCAACTTTAAAACACTGCCGCTGCACGTCGAAGCCACCCCCGAAGGCCTGAGCTACCAGAGCGTGGGCATGCCGCTCAACTTCGCCCAGACCCTGCAACGGCGCAAGCCGGTGGAGGTGGCAGACCCGGAACGTTTCGCACTGGAACTGGCCAACCTCGGCGTCTCGGTACGCCTGACCCTGCACTGGCAAAACCGCGATTACTGGGTGCTGGTGCGCCAGCGTCGCCAGGACCGTGGCGACGTGGTGCTCAAGCTGATCTCCGGCTATGTCCCGGCCCATGAACTGAACCTGCCGCTGCATACGGCCATCCAGGAAATTGCCGAAGAATGCCTGCTGGAAACGCCCGAAGGCTGGCTCGGCGGGCGCTTCAACGATACTTGGCTACCCGCCCCCTACTCCGCCGCCCTGCATTACCGCGAAGCGCTGCCGTTTCGCCTCAGCCCGCTGTCCGGCGCGGCGCGCCCGGTGCGTTGCGCCACCACCCAGTTGATCGAACGCCCACGGGCCTATGTGCATTTGCCCACGGCGTCGCTGCAATTGATCTACGACCTGCGCCTGGAAGTGCCAAAGGAAGCCAAGTCCCTGAGCCTGTTCCACGTGGATGAGCGCCTGGAAGGCGACCAGTTGGTAGCACGCCTGGACCGCAAGCGTCCGGACCTGTACCTGATGCCCCTCAAAGACGGCCAGCCCCTTCCCGAGCTGTACACCGTAAAAAAAGACCAGCTGTACCCGGCGAGCACACGGGGCTTGTACCTGGCAGAAAGCTTCGCCCAGCAGGAAGGCTGGCTGGTGCGTGAAGAGCGCATTCGCTGGAAGGATTGGCTCAGGCAGCAAGGCCTGGCGGAGCCGGAGAAAGAATCGAAGCTGAAGGGATTGGCGCGGCGAGTGCTGCGCAAGATCGTGCCGAAGAAGAAAGCCAAGGGCTGAGTGAGCTGCAATCCAACTGTGGGAGGGGGCAAGTCCCCTCCCACAGCTGATAGCATTTAGCCGTTGATTAGTCGCTGGAGGCCGACTTTCAACGGGGTCGGCTCGGGCAATTTGAAACTCGCCAACAACCGCTGGTTATTCGCCCGCGAATGCCGGATATCCCCTGACCGCGCAGGCCCGTAGGTCACAGCCGGCAAACTGCCCACCGCCTCTTCCAGCGCCTGCAGCACTTGCTTGAGGGTGGTGGTACGGTTCCAACCCACGTTAATGGCCCCCAAAGGTGCGTCCGGCGCTTCGATGGCCTGCACCAAAACATCCACCAGGTCTTCCACGTACATGAAGTCGCGGGTCTGCTCGCCATCGCCAAACACGGCAATCGGCAAACCCTGCTGGGCACGCTCGCTGAAGATACTGATCACGCCGGAGTAAGGCGACGATGGGTCCTGACGCGGACCGAAGATATTGAAGAAGCGGAAGATCACCGGCTCCAGACCATGCTGGCGGCGATAGAAATCAAAGTACTGCTCGCCAGCCAGCTTGTCGGACGCGTAGGGCGTCAACGGCGCCTTGGTGGTCTCTTCGTCAATCGAAGCACCCTCGCCGTTGTTGCCATACACCGCCGCGCTGGACGCAAACACCACACGCTTGACCCCGGCCTGGCGCATGGCTTCGCAGACATTCAGGGTGCCGACGAAATTGCTCTGGTGCGTACTCACCGGATCATCCACCGAGGCCTGCACGGACGCCACCGCCGCCAGGTGCACCACCGCCGTCGCGCCAACCGCGGCACGCGCCACCAGCGCGGCATCGGCGACATCCCCTTCGAGCAACTCGACACGCGGGTTGCCCAGCGGCAGGTTGCTGCGTTTGCCTGTGGACAGGTTGTCCAGCACACGCACTGCGTAGCCTTTGGCAAGCAAGGCATCGACGAGATGCGAGCCAATAAAGCCCGCGCCCCCCGTGATCAGGACCATCGGATCAGCCTTACTCATTGTTGCGAATCTTCTCGACAATCGCCGTGGTCGAGCTGTTCTCGACCAGGCCCAGTACTTTGACCGTGCCACCGTAAGCGCTGACGATATCGGCACCGACCACCTGGTCGACGGAATAATCGCCGCCCTTGACCAGCACGTCCGGCTTGACCTGGGCTAGCAGGTTTTCCGGGGTCGCTTCAGGGAAGCTGATCACCCAGTCAACTGCGCCCAACCCGGCCAGTACGGCCATGCGCCGGTCGACGCTGTTGATCGGACGGCCAGGGCCTTTCAGGCGGCTGACCGAGGCGTCGTCGTTGACCGCCACGATCAGGCGGTCGCCTTGGGCGCGGGCCTGCTCCAGGTAAGTCACGTGGCCGGCGTGCAGGATGTCGAAGCAGCCGTTGGTGAACACAATGCTTTCGTTGTGCGCACGCGCATCGTCAATTGCCAGCAGCAATTGCTCGATGGTCAGCACACCGCGCTCCGAGCCCTCGGAGCGCTGGATGGCACGGCGCAGTTCAGGTGCGCTGATCGCAGCGGTACCCAACTTGCCGACCACGATGCCCGCCGCCAGGTTGGCCAGGGCCACGGCGTGGGGCAGTTCTTCGCCGGCCGCGATGGAGGCGGCCAGGGTGGAAATCACCGTGTCGCCGGCGCCGGTGACGTCGAACACTTCACGGGCCCGCGCCGGCAGGTGCATCGCCGGGTGGCCGGGACGCAGCAGGGTCATGCCGTGCTCGCCACGGGTCACCAGCAAGGCGCCGAGGTCGAGATCGGCCATGAGCGCCGCGCCTTTGGTGACCAGTTCGTGCTCGTCGGCGCAACCGCCGACGATGGCTTCGAACTCGCTGAGGTTCGGCGTGATCAGGCTGGCGCCCCGATAAATCGAGAAGTCCTTGCCCTTGGGATCGGCCAGGACCGGAATACCCTTGGCCTTGGCGGCCTGGATCAGTACCTGATGGTTCTTCAGTGCGCCTTTGCCGTAGTCGGACAAGACCAGCACTTTGACGCCTTCGAGCAATTCGTCGACCTGGCCGCTGAGGGCCAAAGCGTCGGTGGCGAAGGGTTCTTCAAAATCGATACGCAGCAATTGCTGGTGACGGCTCATGACCCGCAGCTTGACGATGGTCGGCTGATGGGCAATGCGCTGGAACAGCGCACGCACGCCGGCACCGCGCAGGCTGTTGGCCAGGCTGTCGGCGGCTTCGTCGTCGCCGGTCACACCCACCAGGGAGGCCGGGGCGCCGAGAGCGGCAATATTGAGGGCAACGTTGGCAGCGCCACCTGGACGGTCTTCGATTTGCTCGACCTTGACTACCGGTACCGGCGCCTCAGGGGAAATCCGTGAGGTACCACCATGCCAGTAACGGTCGAGCATGACATCGCCGACCACCAAGACAGGGGCTTGATCGAATCGCGGCATGGACAACTTCATGGAGCAACCCACATACAAAATGAACAGGGGCGCGATATTAGCACAGGGTGAGCGCCGCCTAGTTCGAGAGCTTTATCCGCACGGCATCACGCGCCAAAACTGGTTATTTTTTAAACAAAATCGCGAGGATACGCTCCACGGCTTCGCCCAATTCGACCTCATCGGTGTTGATTTCGCAGTCGGCCTGCCGAGGCGCCTCGTAGGGGCTGTCCAGACCGGTGAACGCTTTGATACGCCCATCCAGCGCCGCACGGTACAACCCTTTGGGGTCACGCCGTGCACATACGTCGAACGGCGTGCTGACGTAAACCTCAAAGAACTGCCCCGGCCCGAACAGTGCCCTGGCGGTCGCGCGGTCGACGCTGAACGGCGAGATTGCTGACACAATCACAATCAATCCCGCGTCTACCATCAAGCGCGCCACTTCGCCGATGCGCCGGATATTTTCCTTGCGCGCCGCATCGCTCATGCCCAGGTCATTGCACAGGCCCGAGCGCAAATTGTCGCCATCAAGCACAAAAGTGTGCCGCCCCTGCTCATTGAGTTGCACCTCCAGGGCATTGGCCAGGGTCGATTTGCCGGACCCGGACAACCCCGTCAACCACAGGCAGCACGGTTGTTGATGCTTGAGCGCCGCCCGTGCGGTCGCCGACAACGACAAGGCAAAGGGACGGATGGCAGCGGCATCTCTGGCCAGCGACTGCTTATTCATAACCCAACACCTCGTAATCACGCTGATAGGCGCGCTTGACCAAACGGCGCGTGCGCACGGAGCAAAACGCTCTCACCGGCTCGCTTCGCCGCCCCAGTGAAACATTCAGATGTGGCAGGGATGAGGTCACGCCAAGGCGCTCGCACAGGTGCTGGAAATCTTGCTCCAGGGATTCCTGGCGCCCGAGAAAATCCATGGCCATTTGGCCCAGGTGATCGACCAGAAAGTCGGTCTGGGGTGCGAAATGCAGTTGGCGGCGCAGGTTGTCCGGGTGCAGCCAGCCGGCCACAAAATGGTCGAAGTCGCGGTAGTGGCTGACCAGTGCCTGGGCTTGCAGATCGCGGGCGCCCATGTGGTTACTGCGCAGGTAGTTGTAGGCCGAGTAGGCACGCTCCAGCGGGTCACGCACGAAGGCGAATTTGAAACTACGCTCGCAGTGTTCGGGAAACTGTTGCTCATACCAGTAATACGGCAGGTGCCCCGGCCAGCGCCCATCGAGAAGTGCCGAGCACACGCTGCTGCCGGCGCACTTGGGCACATGGATAAACACACAATTGTGCTGTTCGAAAGCCGGATTAAGGGTGGTCACCCCCGACAGGGATTTATTGACGGCCTGGCGATCCACCACCGACAACCGCCCCAGCAAGAACACCCTCTGGGGTTTGGGAAGCAGTTTCCACAACAGACGTTGCAACATTCCATTACCCACGCAAGAAGGTTAGCCCTCTCGTTCGTCATTCGAATCGAGAAGGCCAACATAACAAACGACAGGCAGTGAATTATTTGGCTTTGGTCAAGCCCTGTAAGGGTCTTGATACAAACAGCGGGGCGCATTGCGCGCCCCGTTGGTTCAGGTGATGTTGTTCGCGACCGGCTCGTCCAGCCCCATGGCGTGCAGGCGCGAGTAATAGCCGCCCTTGGCCAGCAGTTCGACATGCGTACCGCGCTCGACAATTTCGCCGTGGTCCATTACCAGAATCAGGTCGGCCTTTTCGATGGTCGACAAACGGTGTGCGATCACCAGGGTGGTGCGGCCTTTCATGACCTTATCCAGTGCGGCTTGGATATGCCGCTCGGACTCGGTATCCAGCGCCGAGGTCGCTTCATCCAGGATCAGCAGCGGGGCATTTTTCAGCAGGGCCCGGGCGATCGCCAGGCGCTGGCGCTGGCCACCGGAAAGCAGCACGCCGTTTTCACCGACTTCGGTGTCCAGGCCTTTGGGCAGCTCCGCGATGAAGTCCATGGCGTAGGCATCGGCCGCTGCTTTTTCGATGTCGGCACGCGGCGCGTCGGCCAGGTCGCCGTAGGCGATGTTATTGGCCACGGTATCGTTGAACAGGGTCACATGCTGGGTAACCTGGGCCACATGGCGGCGCAGGTTGCGCAGGCGATAGTCTTCGATCTCGACTTCGTCCAGCAGGATTTCCCCGGTTTCATGATGGTAGAAACGCGGAATAAGGGCGGCCAGTGTCGACTTGCCGCTGCCTGAGCGTCCGACCAGGGCGATCATCTGCCCAGGGGCTGCGCTGAAGCTGATGTTCTTGAGCACTTCACGCTCGGTGCCTGGATAAGTGAAGCTCAGGTTGCGCACGTCCAGGCGACCGCTGACGCGATCACGCTCCACGGTACCGCCGTCGACTTCAGGCACTTCATCCAGTTGTTCAAAGATGCTTTCTGCGCCGGCCACACCTTTCTGGATCGTCGAGCTGACTTCCGACAGCTGGCGGATCGGCTTGGGCAGCAGGCCCGCCGCCGTGATGTAGGCCACGAGATCACCTGCCGTCGCCTCACCGCGCAACAGCAGCACCAGGAACATCAACGCGGCCATGGCCGTGTAGATCACCAGTTGCAGCATCGGCGTGTAGACCGCGCCGGTCTTGTTCATGCTCAGTTGCTTGTCGGTGTTGCCCTGGCTGGCGGCGGCAAAGCGGCGCTGCTCGTAGTCTTCGCCGCCGAAGCTGCGCACCACGCGGTAACCCTGGATGGTCTCGGAGGCGACGTGGGTCACGTCGCCCATCGCCACCTGGATCTTCTTGCTCTGCTTGCGGAATTTCTTGCTGGTGCTGCCGACCATGATTGCGATCAACGGCAGGATTGCCAACATTACCAGGGTCAGTTTCCAGTTCATCCACAGCAGGTAGCCGAACAGGAACACCACCGTCAGGCCTTCGCGGATCACGACCTTGATCGCATCCGTGGCCGCGCCGGTGACCATGGTCACGTTGAAGGTGATGCGGGAAATCAGGTGCCCCGAGTTATGGGTATCGAAATAGCGATTAGGCAGCACCAACAGCTTGTTGAACAGCTGGACCCGCAGGTCATGCACCAGCCCCAGGGAAACCTTGGCCAGGTAGTAGTTACCCAGGAAAGAGCCGAGGCCTTGCCACGCGGCGATCAGGATGATCAGCAGCGGCACGGCCATCAGCAACTTCAGGTCCTTGAAAAACGGAACCTTGGGCAAAAACACCACATCGGGATTGCTCAAGCCATCCACGAAGTACTTGAGAATCCCGGCGAGCATTGGCTGGGTCGAAGCAAAAATCACGAAGCCCACGATACTCAGCAGGAACATGCCGAGGTACGGTTTCACATAGCCCAGCAGCCGGAAATAGATTTTCAGGCTGGATTCCTGGTCCGCTTTGGGCGGTGCGTCACTCATGTGTCGAGCTCACTGATTGGGTAGGACGCGAACTTTATCACACGCGTCGGGTTTGGCCCGAGCCCAGACCAAAACACTGGCCAGCGCAATCGGCAGCCAGGAAATGAACCACTCGGCACGCGGCGTGCCCGTCAGGCTGGCGGCGTCGAACTGCATGGCCAGGAACGAAAACACCCACATGCCGATGACGCCCTTGCCGTAGAGGGTGTCGCGGGCCTTCCAGGCTTGCCACAGCACACCGAACCACAGGCCGCACCACAGCAGCAGGCCCGGCAGGCCCAACTCGATGCTCACATGGGTGAACAGGTTATGGGAGTGGTCAAAAAAGAGGTTATCGGCAAATATCTTGTAGTCGCCGCCCAGCCCGAGGCCGGTCCAAGGGCGCTCGCTGATCATTTGCACGGCCGCCATGAAGATCTGCGGACGGTAGGACACACCACGGGCCAGCATCAGCGATTGCATGGCGAAGAACACCGCCAGGGCCGCCACCACTGCGCCAATGGCAATCACGGCGGTACGCCGGTCACGGCACCAGGCAGGCATCGCCACCACTGTCAGCAGCAACGCCAGCGCGGCGCCACGGCTTTGGCTCAACACCACGAACAGCCCGAGGAACCCAACCGCCAGCACCCAACCCACTTGCATCCAGCGCCCACGGGGAACCCAGTGCAACAGCCAGACGGCCGCCAAGCCGATCACGTAGGCGCCCAGGATGGGGTGGGACAATTGGCCCAAGCCGGCCAGACGCGCCGTCCAGCTATTATGCTCAATGCCATAGAACTTGATGATTGCAAGCAGCGACGACAATGCCAGCCCGAAGCCACCCCATTGCATCACGCGAATGACGCGCTCGGGTTGACCACACGCAAACACCGGGAAAAACAGCAGGAATACGCCGATATACAGCAGGCGCTTGGCCTCGCGGGACGGGTCTTCGGCGTTGGTCCACAACAGGCTGATCGCGCCCCAGACAGCAAGCGCGGCAATCATCAGGCAGATCCAGCGCTGTTCGTGCCAGACCTCCTTGAGACGCTCACGCGCCGCCCAGGCAAACACCATTGCCGGCAACCACAGGAACAGCGTCAAGCCTTGTTGATAAATCTTATTGGTCGGCGCGAAGGCAACTGCCAGCAAAAACCAAAGTAACCCCAAAATCATCCATACCTGCGCCCAACGACTTGCTTGCATCACCCGCTCCTGAATACGTTCAACCCGCCAACCCGGCATGGTTAAAACCCAAAACTTTCGGCATTATTACCGACCACTGTGCCCGCGACTCCCACAAGGCTTTCCGACGATGCAATGTTCAAGGCTCCCCCAGGCCGATTTAACCGCGATGATTGAAGGTGCCAAAATCCTGGAGGAGGACAGCTACGGCCCCAAAGTCTACCTGCTGACCGACGGGAATATCCTCAAACTGTTTCGCCGCAAACGCCTGTTCTCCTCTGCGTTGTTTCGCCCGTACTCCAAGCGGTTTATCGACAATGTGGCGCAACTGCAGCAGCGTGGTATCCCCACCTTGAGCGTACTCGCGTTCTTTCAACTGACGGCGCCCGGCATGACTGCCGTGCTGTACCGTCCGTTGCCGGGCGAGACGCTGCGCCAGATCTCCAACCGCGAAGGCTTTGATTGGCAAGCGAACCTCGACCCGCTGGTGGCCCTTATTCGTCGCCTGCATGACGCGGGCATTTACTTCCGTTCGTTACATTTGGGCAATATTGTCGTCACACCCGACAATGAAATGGGCCTGATCGACGTGGCCGATATGCGCTTCCTGCGCGCGCCGTTGAACCCGGAACTGGCTCGGCGCAACCTGCAACACTTCGCACGTTATATTGCGCGTGAGAACCTGAACGAACGCTTTCCAATGCAAGCACTGGAGCACGCCCTGCTAGCGGCATGAAAACAGCCGCCGGGTGGTTTCAGTGAAATCACTCCAGGCTTGCTCCGGCGCCAGTGCCCGCGACTGAGCCTCGACGACCTCCTCAGCGGAACTCGCGAGCGCACGCGTCAGGAGGTCACTCCAGGACGCGGCATCGTCTGCAGGCGCGTACCAACCGCAATCCCCCAACTGCTCGCGGAACACCGCCAACTCGCTGGTCAACACGGGCACGCCGGCCATCACCGCCTCTTGCACGATCAGCCCCAAGCCCTCTTCCTTCGAAGGAATGGCCACCCAGTCAAACGCCCGATAAAGGCTCGCCGCCTCGGGCAGATGCCCCGGCAAGGACACTTTTTCGCGCACGCCAAGCGCCTCGATACGCGCCTCAAGCCCAGGTCTCGCTGGCCCTTCGCCGATAATCACCAGGCGCGCATCCGGCTGATCAGCCGTCGCAGTAGCAAAGGCGTCCACCAAGCAGGCAAACCCCTTGCCATCGACCAGTCGACCGACCGCACCTATCGCCGGCGCGGCCTCTAACGACAGGCCCAGGCGGGAGCGAGCCTGTTCACGGGAAAGCACCGCAGCACGAAAAACCACAGGGTCGAAAGCACTGCGCAGCACAACCACAGGTCGCTTGAGGTCACGCTCCAGCGAACCGGCGAGGGTCTGCGACACTGCCGTCACCGTGAGTTGCGATGCAGGAAACGAGTCGAACAACTGTTGATCCGCACCGCGCAAACGCGTCACACCATGGAAAATCACCACGGCGCGCACATGCGGCAAGTGCTTGAGCACGGGCAAGAACACACGGGCGACGCCGATCCCGTCAAGGAGCACCACCTGCAGATCGTCGGGCAAGGCCTTGCGAAAGCGTGCATGCATCCACGGCATCAACCACTTCCACAGGTGCCGGCCCTTGAGCTTTGCAGAAGACAGATTCCACTCCACAGCACGCTCGGCCAGGCCATCGCTGCCGGCCGCACTGCCTTGAAGCAGCCAGTGGTGAACGGGAGCGCCGCTGTCGGTATGGGACAGTATCTGCTGATGCACCTTCTGCACCGAGGCAAATGCAGAACCACCGGCCCACATGATGTTGAGAATGCTCATCGAAAAAACCTTATGCGGTGTGGGTGTGGCTCTTTGTGCTTCGCGGATCAAACACCGAGTTTCAGGCGCAACCGCTCCAGCCAGTTCAACGGCGCACGAGGCCGCAAGGGCGGCTGGAGTTCTTCGACAATACGCTGGCCGATGCGCGCAAAGCTGAACTGGCTGACGGCAAGCTCTTGCCCGTTGCGCGCGATTTCTGCCGCCAGTTGCGGGTCGGCGCGCAGCTGCGAGAGCTTTTCCTGCAACTGTGGAATGTCCTTGTAGAACACCACATTGACCATGTCCTTGAACCCAAGGGCTTCGTTTTCCGCAGCCCCTTGGTCAAACGCCAGCAGCACACAGCCACAGGCCATGGCCTCGAAGTTCTTGATCATGTACTCGCCCATGCCCACATCGGCACTGACGAAAAAGCGAATTCGGTTAAGCGTCGCGCAGTATTCCTCACCCGATTTGGTGCGGGTGACCACCAGCGGCTCAACGCGGGCCAACTCATCAAGCAGCGCCTTACGGCCGCTATAGGCCACGCTGTTGGTGCTGCCGACAAATGCCAGCTCGATGTCGCGCTCCAGCCCCTGGTGCTGCAACAAGGCCTGGTCGTAGCCTTTGGGCACGAACACCGCATCAAAGCCTTCGGCACGCAAGCGCTCGGCCACGCTGTAGCCGGAGCTGATCACGCGCGCCCACGGCAAGCGGCGGTAGTGCGCACTGAACTTGCCGGTGTATTTGCAGGGGATGTAGTTCTGGTAGGCGTCGTGTTCGAGGATCACCAGGTTCGGGATCGTACGGATAAACCCGGCCTGGCGGATTTCCTGCTTGAAGCGCAGGAAGAAGACGATGCGGTCATAGCGGGTCACGTCGACTTCGCGCTTGAAGTAACCGCGCAGGTTGCGCTGCTCATCGCTGCTCAGCCAGCGGGTATCACACTCGCAGTGCTCGGCAATGCCTTCGTACAAGCGATCCAGAATCGCGCGCTGTTCTTTCTGTACCAGAAACAAAACTTTCATGACCTTTCCTTTCACAAACGCCAGAACAACTCATGCCGTCGTACGGCCTTGCGGAAAAACTCGTTCTCGCCATAAGGCGACCGCGCACGGCCCGCCAGCACCCGCTGGAGCCAGCGGCGCACCCGACGCTTGAACGGCGGTGCGGGTTGCAGGTCATGCATCATGCCAAGCGCCATGGCTTTGTCGCGCTGCTGCGCCAACGACAGCGGCAAGCTACATGGGCGCAGCTCAAGCGTGTCGTCGAACAGCGGCGGCAAGGCAATCCCGGCGCCCGCGTCACCCATGGGCCAGCGGTCGTTGTCATGCAGATGGTTGGCGTAGCCCAGGATAATGGTCGGTTGCCATTCCAAGCCTTGCAACGCCTCGACCACCGCCTGCTGCGCGCAAATATGGTCTGGGTGCGGGTCGAGCACCGGATGCGGCAACACGATCACTTCGGGACGCGCCGTCAGCAGCAACTGGCGCAGATCGGCCAACAGGTTGTTCCAGGTCGGCAGGCCGTCGACATCCGCCGGTAACGGGAACGGATTGAACTGGCGAAACAGGCGGATATCCGACAGCTGCGCTTCGCGCGAAGCCACTGGCTGATCAGGCGTCGCGCGCATCGCCGGCAATTGCAGGCAGAAGTAGCCCAACTGCACGCAATGGGCCTGCGGCACACCCGCCCAAAGCGGCACGGCGATGCTATCCCAGGCGCGCAGGCGGCCTTTGATGCGCGAGGCGTCGACCGGGTCCAGGCCCATTTGCTGATAATGCTCGGCTTCGATTTCACCGGCCGTGAGGGTTACGATCCATGGTTTTTCAGCCTGGCTATACAAGCCAAAAGCAGCCAGCTCGGCGTCATCGGCATGGGGCGCGATGACCATCACCCGCTGCTCTGAATAATCCGGATCGACCCAGGCCCACAACCGGGGCGCGCCGTGCAAGGTGCAAAAATGCCCGCGCAGACGCAGCTCACCTGCCGCCAGGGCAGGCGCCAGGCCACTGAGGTTGAGATAACGAACCCCGTTCACACCACGCTCGAAAACCTGTCGATCAGCGCCGTCAGCGCCCGAAATCTCAATACCCGGATCCAGAAAACGCCCCAGCCAACTGCTCTTGACCTTGATGGCCAACACCAGGGTCGCATCGGCTTGCAGGGGCGAATCAACCCGCAGTTGCGCGCCTTCGAGGCGCACTCCCGCCACCTCGGCATCCGCCGAGAACCGGTATTGATAGTCTTCGCCGGGAGCATAAAACAGATGGTCGGCAAACCAGGCCTCATGGGCGACCCAGGCCAGCACGCCGAGTAACAACGGCAACCACCAGGCGACCCAGACGCCGATCAGCACCAGCAGCAACAGGCCGATCAGCAGGGCAACCCGCTTGTTGCGCCGATGACGCTTGAGCAATTGCTGTTTGCGGGTCATACGGTCAGCACCGGCACAGGGTTACACCAACGGTCTTTGTACTCGCGGTCGGCACGCCCGAAGGAAAAGCGCAGCGGCTTGCCGACTTCTCGGGCCTGCTCCCAGGCGCTCTGGGTGTTGAGGAAACTCAGGACGCTGCCCGGGCTGAACGCACGGGTCTCAGGGTCGACACCGCCGTTGACGTACTCCACGCTGATCCACTCGGGCGACTCGACGCGGTACACCAACTGGACCGCGATGGGCGCATCGTTGAGGAAAATCACCGAGCCAATCAGCCACTCGCGCAGCAGCTCGATCACTTCAGCCATGCGCTCGGCACCGGTGGCGACAAACCCCCAGCGGCGCAGGAACAGATCGCAGTAGATCGCGGCCAGTTCCTGGCTGGAAAACTCACTGACCGGGCGCACGACACCACCCGCCTCTTCGAGCAAACGCAGTTCGCGGCGCTGGTTGTAGCGGAATTTCTTCGACAGTTCTTCCGGGGTGCGGGCCATAGCCAACTGTTCGGCCTGAGGCTTGAGGCCGCTGAAACGGCCTTCGTTCAGGGCCGACAGGTAGCGCGCGCGGTGGCGCAACGGCGCCTGGGCATTCGCGGCGGCGGGCAGGATCAATTCGGCGTTGCCCAAGTCAAACAGGCCTTTCTTGCCTTTTTGCTTGAGTACGTCCTTGGACAACGCCAGGTCGCGGCCCCAGGTGGCGATGCACGCCTGCGTTTCACCGCCCTGCTCCCAGGCCAGGTAGCGCACCGGAATATCGGCCAGCCCGGCCAGGCGCTCGATCACTTGGGGATGCGTCGCGACGCTGCCGCCAAAACGTTGCCAGGCTTCGCTATAGGCAGGCGCGTCGACGACGGACCAGCCTCGCTCGCGCCAGCCTTGGAATCGATTGAGCATCAGGCCCCCGCGGTCAGTTCAATAACGTGCGGCAATTGCCAGAAGGTATCGCGTACCGCCTGATCCGAGAAATGCGTGCGCAGGCGTTCCAGCATCATCTCGGCGCACTGCCGTTGCTGGTGGTGATCCATCGCGGCCAAATGGCGCAACCCCTGGGCGAGGTGTTCAGCGTCGCCGAAGGGGAACAGAATACCAACGCCTTCGACCACTTCCTTCGCACCGCCACAGGCCGTGGCCAGCAACGGTACACCGGCCGCCATGGCTTCCAGCAGCACCATGCCGAACGGTTCGTGATCGGAGCTCAGGGCAAACACGTCGAACGCACGGAAATACCGGCGTGCATCCGGCACCTGGCCGAGAAACAGCACCTGCTGGGCAACCCCCAGCTCGTGCGCCAGGTCCTTGAGGCTTTGCTCCAGGCGGCCGCTGCCGAGAATCGCCAAACGGCTCTGGGCCGGCAAGTGCGGCAACGCCAGGGCAAAGCCCTTGAGCAGCGTGGCCTGGTCTTTGTCCGCGTGCAGGCGGCCGACATTGCCGACCACCCATTCATCCGGCGACAAGCCCAGGGCATCGCGTGCCTCATCGGCCGGCACCTGAATGGCCTGCAACGCGTCGACGTCGATACGGTTGTACAAGGTCTGGATACGCGCTGCGGGCCAGCCCGGCAGACTGCGGCGCAGGTCGTCACGCACGGCGTCGGAAACCCCCAGCAAACTCAGGCGCTTGCGGAAGAACCCGGCGAACAGTGAGCGGCTTTGACGCTGATAATCACCAAAGGCGTGATGCACGCCGATCACCGGCAGCCGCGTACCGAGCAAGGCGATGTAGGTCGGCTTGAAGCGGTGCGCGATACAAAAGCTGAAGTTGCGCGACGCGGCGATCTTGCGCAGTTCACGGATCGCACCCAGCTTCAGGCCGCGAACGGCCCTGGAGCTGAATTCCATGAACAACACTTCGTCCGACGCACACTCGGCAGCCACCTGCGGATCGGCGACCCCGGTGAGAAACACCGTGGTCACCTTGTAGCCGGAGCCAGCGAACAGGCTCGCGTACTGCCGCGCGCAATCCAGGAACGGCCCGTAGTAGCCGTGGCAGAACTGCAGGACGTGGCGATCAGCCGAGCGCGTCATAAGGGTCCACGCCGTCTTTGACGACCAGGATGTCTTCCATGATCAGGTATTGCAGGTCGGAGCCGAAGAACATGTCCAGCGCGTCCTTCGGCGAGCAGATCATCGCTTCGCCACGACGGTTGAGCGAGGTGTTCAGGGACACGCCGTTGCCGGTCAGCACTTCGAGCTCTTTCATCATGTCGTAGTAGCGCGGGTTGTACTCGCGCTTGAGCACCTGGGCGCGGGAGGTGCCATCTTCATGGACTACTTCCGGCACGCGGGTTTTCCACTCTTCCGAGACTTCAAAGGTGAAGGTCATGAACGGCGCCGGGTGATCGACCTTGATCATCTGCGGGGCCACGGTGTCGAGCATCGACGGGCAGAAAGGCCTCCAGCGCTCGCGGAACTTGATCTGGTGGTTGATACGGTCAGCCACGCCGGTAGCACTTGGGCAACCGATGATCGAACGACCGCCCAACGCACGCGGGCCAAACTCCATGCGGCCCTGGAACCAGGCTACCGGGTTGCCGTCGACCATGATCTTGGCAATGCGCTGGGGCATGTTGTCGATCTTGCGCCACACCGGCTTGCTCTCGTGCTTGGCACACGCCGCAATTACGTCTTCGTTGCTGTAGGACGGGCCGAGGTAGACGTGTTCCATCTTCTCCACCGGCACACCGCGGGCGTGGGACACGTAGGCGGCGGCGCCAACTGCCGTACCGGCATCGCCGGACGCCGGCTGCACAAACAACTCTTTCACGTCGTCGCGGGCAATGATCTTCTGGTTCAGCTTGACGTTCAGCGCACAGCCGCCGGCGAAGGCCAGCTTGCCGGTGTCCTTGAGAATGTCGCCCAGGTAATGGTCAATCATCTGCAAGGCCAGTTTTTCGAACAGCGCTTGCATGCTCGCGGCGTAGTGGATGTAAGGTTCGTCAGCGATGTCGCCTTCGCGCTTGGGACCCAGCCACTCGATCAGTTTTGGCGAGAAGTAGAAGCCCTTGCCCTTCTCTTTATACCGGCGCAGGCCGATGACGTTGGCGTAGTCGGTATTGATCACCAACTCGCCGTTCTCAAAGGAGGCCAGGCGCGAGAAGTCGTATTTGCTGGCATCGCCGTACGGTGCCATGCCCATGACCTTGAACTCACCGTCGAGCATCTCGAAGCCGAGGAACTCGGTGATCGCGCCATACAGGCCGCCGAGGGAATCCGGATCGTAGAATTCCTTGATCTTGTGGATCTTGCCGTTTTCACCGTAGCCGAAGAACGTGGTGGCGTATTCACCCTTGCCGTCGATCCCCAGGATCGCGGTTTTTTCTTGAAAACCAGAGCAGTGGTAAGCGCTGGAAGCGTGGGCCAGGTGGTGTTCAACCGGTTCGATCTTGATTTTCTTCGGATCGAAGCCCAGTTGCTCCAGGCACCAGACGATCTTGTTGCGATAGCGCTTGTAGCGACGGTTGCCCATCAGGATCGCGTCAAGTGCGCGGTCCGGGGCGTACCAGTACCGCTTGGCATAGTGCCAGCGCGCCTCGCCGAACAGGCTGATCGGGGCGAACGGAATCGCTACCACGTCAACATCGGAAGGCTTGATACCGGCCTGTTCCAGGCAGAACTTCGCCGATTCGTAGGGCATGCGGTTCTTTGCATGTTTGTCGCGTACGAAACGCTCTTCTTCGGCGGCCGCGATCAGCTTGCCGTCGATATACAAGGCTGCGGAAGGATCATGGCTAAGGGCGCCGGACAGGCCAAGAATCGTCAATGCCACAGGGGTCTAGCCTCTTTTAGTCTGCATGCAGGCGGGTGGCGCCTGAAAAAAGTGTGCTTCCTGCCTGGGCAGGAAACAGCTAAAGGGCGGGATTATAGCGTAAAAGCAGCAGGAAGCTGTTAGCGACGAGCGGTTAGCGGAGCTCGACCACCCTGCTGAGCGCCGGTTAGTTGCGCTCCAACATTCGCCGACTGGCAAAACTGAAGCTCAGCACGATAAAGATCAGCACGCCGGTCGCCACTTGCTGCCAGTAGAAGTTCCAGCCGATCAACAGCAGGCCGTTGGCGATGACGTTGATAAACAGCACGCCCAGCAGCGTTCCTGGAATGTTCGCCCGACCCTGCCGGCTCAAGGTGGTGCCGATAAAGACCGCGCCGATGGCATTGAGCAAAAAGGCATTGCCCGACAACGGCACGTAGGCGCTGACCGTCGAACTGAGCAACACCCCCGCCACCCCGCAGGCCAGGGCAGTCGCCAGGGCCACGACGCTGACAATCCGCTGCACCGACAACCCTGAGTAATACGCCAGCAGCGGCTGGGTGCCTTGGGCCAGGAGTTCACGACCCAGGCGTCCGCGTGCCAACGCCAAGCCGTAGAACAACGCCAGCCCCAGCACGATCAGCAAGGGCGCAAGGCCGCTCAGTTCCGGCTTCAACCCCTGGCTGATGTAGATAGGCTGGCCGCCGTCCGAGAGCAATTGCTGGGCGCTGGTGCCGATAAACAGTGTGCCCAAGGTGGCAAGAAATGGACTGATCCGCAGCCCGGCGATCAACCCGGCATTCAGCACGCCGACCAACAGCGCCGCGATCAACGCACCGGTCGCGGCAACGGCCCAGCCATGCCCGCCATTGAGCAGCACCACAAAACTGAAACTGGCGAAATCCAGCGCAGTGCCCACCGACAGGTCGATGCCACCCGCCGCCACCGCGTACGTCATGCCGATGGCAACAATGGCCAGCAGTACAAAGTTATTCAGCACCAGGCTTTTCAGGTTGCCACCGCTCAGGAAGCCCGGTGCCTGAACAGCAAACACCAGCACGATCACCGCAAATACCAGCGGCAATGTCAGCGGCAGCAAGGCGCGCGGGTTCATGAGCCGGCTCCGCGATTCAATGCGCTGGACGCGGCTACCACCAGCAGGATCAGCACACCTTGCACACCGTTGACCCAGAAGTTCGACAGGTTGAGCAACTGAAAGCCGTTGATCAGAAAACCGATCAGCAACGCCGCCAACAACGTCCCAGGAATACTTGCCACCAGCCGGCGGGAAAACACCACGCCGAGAAAGGCAATCGCCACCACCGACAGCAGCATGTCGCCGGAGCCCGTAGTGCTGCCGCTGAAAAACGCCGCCGAACACAACGCAGCCACCCCGGTGCACAGGCCCGACAGCGCATAACTCGACACCCCATAAGCGCGCACGCGAATGCCCGCCGCCTGCGCCGCCTGGGGATATTCACCCACCGCGTGCAGGCGCAGGCCGTAGGCCGAATGCTGGATTAACAAGGTCAGCAACCCCGCCGTCAGCAGCAACACCCAGGCCAGGGCGGGCACCGCCAGCCAACTGCCGCCGCTGAGCACGTCCAGCAGCGGTGAGTCAGTGGAAACCACGGTATTTTCCGTCAGCACCAACTCCAGCCCCGCCAGCACATTCATGCTCGCCAGGGTGGCCAGCAGCGGCGGCAGGCGCAGCAGCACCACGGCCAAGCCATTGAACAGGCCGACTGCCAGGCCACAGCCCAAGGTCAACAGCAGGGTGAGCCCCAGCTCCAGCCCGGCATTGTTAAGGCGGCTGAACACCGCTGCGCACAGCCCCAGATTGGCCGCCAGCGACAGGTCGAGCCCACCGGCCAGCACATTCGAGCCGCCGCCGATAATCACGCAGGTCAGCCCGAAGGCCAACACGCCGAGAATCGCCGATTGACTGAACACATTGGCCAGGTTGCCCGGCGACACAAACCCCGGCGCCGCCAGGGCAAACCCCAGCAGAATCACCAGGAATACGCCCGCCGAACCCCGGCGCAGTATGACCTCAAGCATGCTCGACCTCCCTCGCCCGCACAGCTGCCGTGGGCACGGCGCCCGTTGCACAGGCGAGCAACTGATCGCTGTCGACCTCCCCCGCACGGAACTCACCGGCAATCTCGCCGCGATGCAGCACCAGGATCCGATCACTGATCCCCAGCAATTCCGGCAAGTCCGATGACAGCACCAACACCGCTGCGCCCTCTTCCACCAGGCGCCCAATCAGCCGATAGATTTCCACCTTGGCGCCCACATCCACGCCCACACAGGGCTCGTCCAGCAAGTACACCGCCGAGCGACGGCTGAGCCATTTACCCAAGGCAACCTTCTGCTGGTTACCGCCGCTCAACTGGCTGACGGCGGCGTCAGGCCCCGGCGTCTTGATCGCCAGTTCCTCAATCAAGCGCGCAGTTTCCGCCTGCTCGTTGCCCCGGTTCAGCAAGCCCCAGCGGCTGAAGCGCGCGAGCCCCGCCAGCGTGAGGTTTTCCAGCACCGACAGCAGCGGCGAGATGCCTTGGCTACGCCGCTCCTCCGGCACCAGCGCAATGCCGTCGGCAATCGCCTGGCCGGGTGACCGCAGGCGCAGCAAGCGCCCGTCCAGATGCACACTGCCGCTGTCGGCCCGCTCGACGCCGAACAGTGTCTTGAACAATTCCTTGGCGCCGGAGCCGACCAGCCCGGTGAGGCCAACGATTTCACCGCGCCGCACCTGCAGGTCAATCTGCCGATAACGCCGCGCCAGACTCAGCCCGCGCACCTGCAACAGCGGCGCGCCCAACTCGACCCTGGCCTTGGGGTACATCTCCTGCACGTCGCGGTTGACCATCAGCCGCGCAATCTCTGCGCTGGACGTGTGCCGTGGCTGCACCACCGCCACATCCCGACCGTTGCGCAGCACCGTGACGTCGTCGCACAGGCTGTCGATTTCCTGCAGGTAATGAGAGATGTAGAGGATCGAAAGCCCTTGGTCGCGCAGGCGCTTGACGATGCGCAGCAGCTGGTCGACCTCGCGCTTGACCAGCGCCACGCTGGGCTCGTCGAACACCAGGATCTTCGGTTGGCGAATCAGCGCCCGGGTGATTTGCAGCACCTGGCGCTCGGCGCTGTTCAATTCGCCCACCAAGGCGCCGGGAGGCAGTTGCAGGTCAAAGTATTCCGCCAACAGACGCTGCGCCTCATGCTGCTGCCGCCGCCGATCCACAAACGGCCCCCGGCGCAACTCATGCCCGAAATACAGCGCTTCGCCCACGGTAAAACTGGCGGGCAGCAGGCGCTCCTGATGGATGAACTGCACGCCCAATGCGTCCACCTTGCGCGGCGACAGCGTTGCATAGGCCTGGCCGTCGATGCTCACCTGCCCCGCGTCGGCCGTATGGATACCGGCCAGGATCTTGATCAAGGTCGACTTGCCCGCGCCGTTCTCGCCCACCAGCCCATGGATGCTGCCGCGCTCGACCTTGAGGCTCGCATCATCCAGCGCCTGGGTAGCGCCAAAGCGCTTGCGCAGGTGTTGCAGGTGCAAGGCGGCCATCAGTCACCCCGCAGCTGTTGAACCTGCGCCAGGTTGCCGGCGGTGGTCAGCAAGGTGACGACAAGGGTTTCCTTGGGCAGATCACGTTGCCCGGCCAGGTAGCGCGCCACATTCTGCACGGCCGTCTTGCCGATCAACGCCGGTTGCTGCGCGACTACCGCACCCACCGGCGAGTTCGCCTGGCCGAGCAGCGCCAGGACCTCGGGGGTGCCGTCGACGCCATAGGTCTTGATCTCGGTGCGCCTGGCATCGATCAACGCCTTGCTCGCGCCCAGTTGCGGAATATCCCAGGCCGACCAGATCGCCGAAACACTGCCCTGCGGGTATTTGTTGAGCAACGCCGACACCTGGGAGTAGGCGTCCTGCACGGTATTGGGGATCACATCACGCAGCTCAGGCTGGATGATTTCCAGCTGCGGGTAGTCCTTGAGCGCCAGCTTCAACTGGTCATAACGAATCGCACACACCGGCACACCATAGAAACCATTGAACACCAGGATCTTGCCCTTGCCGCCGGCGTCCTTGATCAGTTGATCAGCCAGGGCCTTGCCGGTGGCGACGTTGTCGGACGTGGTGTTGTTGAGGCTGTACTGCGACGGCGCATCGATGGTGAACAGCGGAATCCCGGCCTTGCTGATGCGCTTGAGCCACGGGTCGATCACGCTGAGGGTGCCGAGGGTCTGGATCACCGCGTCGGGCTTCTGGGTAACCACGGTTTGCAGCTGGGTCACCAGATTCTTGTCATTGCGCCCAGCGTCGAGAGTGATCGGCGTACCGCCCAGGCGCTTGATTTCATCCACCTGGGCCTGGAACGCCTTGATATCGAAATAGTGACTGGTGCCAGTCATGCTCACCGCAATGCGCTTACCGGCCAGGGACGGCACGGCGTCATCGCCTTCGCCAGCCTGGACGACGGCGGCGTGACCCAGCAGCACAACGGCGCCGAGGCAGATCAGACGGGAAAGCGAGGAAAGACTCAAAGGCATACAAGGCTCCGCGTGCGGCTGGTGAAAGGGTTCACCAGGAGGCATTGCAGAGGCCGTGCCAGGGTTTTTATCCTTTAAAACCAATAGGCTGAAAAATTTGAGTGAAAGCAGACTGTCGCTCTCAGCTAGGAAATGTCCGATAGCTGTTGCTCAGGCAACAGCTATCTACAGTGAGCGTGTCAGTTGACTGAACAGGATCATGGCCTGGCGACTACTCAGCTACCCCGCGTTGACACTCAAAAATCGCAAGCATAGAATCTGCCGCAAATGGACTGGGGGATCCCGGTCGGCGTTATAGCCTCGGTGAGTTTCACCGGGGCTTTTCGCTTTCTGCGGCAGGGAAAATTTTAAGCCCCCAGTTTTCAAACCCCTCGCCCACCCTGCTCCGCCCCCCGCTGCAGTAAAACTTGCGCTTAAGCACGTCAAAGGCTCGATTTTCCTGGCCCGGCCGTAAAACGTTCATGCCGACGGGTCGGGCAACAAGGTCCGCAAGCTGCAATCCTGTCGAATTGACCTGCTTGGTCGCAAACACCACATCAAACGGCAAGCGGATGCCCAGACGATTGGCTCCGTCACACATCCGACGAAACTCCAATTCAAGCTCGTTATCTTCTTTACGACCCCGACGCTCGAAAATCACATGCGTCAACGCACTCTGCTGATTTTTCTCTTGTAAAAACTCGTAGAGTGTTTCGAGACAGAAGCCCAATGCCAGATGGTAAGGGTTGTGTATTGGACCTTGCTGCTCGCGAAGAGTGGCTTTATCAATCACACAACTGATCAAGACGAAATTGCTCGACTCGATGATGCTGGTCAGCTCTTCAAGAAAAAGATGTTTGTGCTGGCGAGAGGCGAACATGCTGGAGAACGCGCCTTTTTCCTTGCGAATTTCCAGTTCATGCAAGCCTACAAGATCATGCCCCATATGATTGAACTTGAACTTCTGAAGCGCCGGGATGACCTTTTCACAGTAGTGCCGCTTATGGAAAACACAGAAAGCCAAAACAAACATGGGGTAGTTGACATCGAGTGTCTGCATCCCGTGATCGCCGCTTTCATCCACATACACTATGAAATCACTGAACGGCCCGTTGGGTGGTGTCGCTGCCGCCACTTCTGCAGCGCACTCAGCTTCACTTTCACTTTCAAAGAGCAAAAACTGTGGGGAGGTTGGTTTTCCATCAGCCATGGGATGTTAAATCCTGGATATATGCGCGTTTTTGGAGGCGTCCATCTACGCGCATAGTGCCCTCCCGCTCAGCTACAGAGGGCCACCAGTCAGAATCTCTTTGGGCAGTCGCTGATCAATCAGTTTGTACAGCGCGCTTTCCTGCGGCCAGTTACGCATAAACCGCGCGCGATCCCTGGCGAAGGCCGGGGCGAAGCTGGCAGCGGAGTTGTGTTGGCGCATGGCATCGAGGTCGATGAGGGCCCAGCGGTCTTCGTGCCAGAACAGGTTATGGCCCTTGAAATCGCCATGGCTGATGCGTTCGCGGATCAGTTCGGCAAACAGTTTATCCAGCGCCACCAGCTCATTTTCCGGTGCGTCACCTTGCTCGATGTAAGGCGCGAAGCGCTCGATGATGTCCGGGCCGGGCAAGTATTCGGTGATCAGGTAGGCACGGCTGCGCAGCCATAAAAAGCGCTTTTCCAACACCGCCAGTGGCTTGGGCGTAGCGATCCCGAGGAACGCCAGGCGGTTGCCTTCGCGCCAGGAATGCCAGGCGCGGCTCGGGCGCCAGAAGCGCTTGAGCCAGTGGGCGAACCCCTTGATGTTGTAGCGCTTGATCACCAGCGGGCGACCGGCCACTTCTACCTTGGCCACGCTCGCAGCACCACCGGTCTTGTACAGGTGGCCCTGGTCGAGCAGCGCATCGGCCTGTTCCAGCACCGGCAGCATCGCGGACTCTTCTTCGCGACGCATCGCGCGCAGGCCAAAGGCGCCTCGCTCCACGCTGAATAACGTGCATTCGCGGCCCACCTTGCTCAAAAAGTCTTTCAAGCGCCAGGCGCTGACCTTGCGCACCTGTTTTTCCAGGGCTTGCAGCGGCAAGGCGTGTTCGCCGTTGCTCAGCAGGTAATACACCAGCAGCTCTTCGGTAAACGGCTCAAGGCTTTTCGGCAACTGGGCGAAAAACACGCCCAGGTTCTCCAGCACGCGGTTCCGCGACAACGGCTTGCCGGCCTCTTCGACGCGGATACCGGCGCCGTCGATCAGGTACAACTTGCCGCTTTGACGCAGCAGGTTGTCCAAGTGCAGATCTTCCTGCCACAACCCTTTGGCATGCATTTGCGCAATCGCGCCCAGCGCTTCGGCAAGCACGGCGGTTTGTTCGTCGGCCAACGGTGGCAGGCCTTCAACGGCATGCCAGGCATCGGCCAGGCTTTCGGCGCCTTCGATAAATTCGAATAACAGCCAGCCGCCCTCGCCTTCCTGCAGGCCATCGGCGAGCAACAACGGTGTAGTCAGGCCCTGTTGGGCCAGCAGGCGTACGCCAGCCAGTTCACGCTGAAAGTGCCGAGCGGCCTTGCCGCCCACCAATAACTTGGCCAGCACCGGGCGCCCGCGCCACACGGCTGCGCCCACGTAACGCTCGCCAGGCAACACGCGCAACAGGCTCAGCAGTTGCAGTTGGCCGGGGCCTGCCGCATCCGCGAGGTCAAGGGTCAGGGGCAAGCTCGGTGTGCGGCCGGCGCTTTTCAGTTCGGACAGGCGCATCAGCGGTTCTCCTTGTGGCTACGCCGGGCCGTCAGGCGTTGCAGCCAGGTGGCGACCAGTGCGCTGTCTTCAGGCTGATCGAGATACGCCGCCAACAGTTGGCGCACCTGCGCGTCCGACCACTGCGGTGCACGGCGCAGCAATGGCTCCAGGTCCTTGACCCGATCACGCCAGCCGAACAGCAGCGGGCGGGTTTTCTCCAGGTCGATCAACTGCGCGGCGTAACCGTCGCCGGTCGCCTGCAGGAAAATATGCTTGGGGTAAAAGCAGCCATGCACCTGGCCGACGCTGTGCAACCGGCGCGCCAGTTGGCCGCACGCCAGCAGGATCGCGTGGTGCTGGGCGTCGCTCAGTTGCAGCCACTGCTCCAGCAATGAATCCAGGTCATTCCAGCCGTCGAGGGCACGGGTCAGCAGCATTGCACGGTGTTCACCGGCGACTTTGCGCTCGCCGTAAAACGCCGCCTGCAACGCCGGGATACCCAGCGCGCGGTAACGGCTGATATTGCGAAATTCGCGGGAGAAACTCGGCTCGCCCAACGGTCGGTGCAAGCTGCGCGTAAGGTAGTTGCTCTGGCGCTTGAGGTAATACCCGTGGCCATCGAGCTCCAGGCGAAACACGCTGCTCCAGCCGCCACGGTTGGTGTTGGGCTCATCCACCGCGTCCAGTTGCTTGGCCCACAGCGCGTCGAATGTCGCGAGGCCGTGGCGCTCCAGCAAGGCACGGTCTTCAGCCGCCAGGAAATCACTCATTCGCGTCCCTCGAAAAACTTCACTACGTGGCGGATCCGCCGCTTGTCCGAATCGCTCAGGTGCCGACACCCACGGTACTGCATGTAGAAACGCAGGCGCTGGGTGGCCGACAGGTGATACTTGGCCACCTTGTCCAGGCAGGCCAGGTCTTTGGTGATGCGGTACTTGAGCCAGAAACCGCGCCAGAAATCGCCGTTGGGGCAGTCGATCAGGTACAGGGTCTGCTGGTCGTCGATCAGCAGGTTGCGCCATTTCAAATCGTTATGGGTAAAGCGCTGGTCGTGCATCGTGCGCGTGTATTCGGCGAGCTGGCGGCTGACGACATCGACCCATTTGGGGTCGCGCAGGCGCGCATCTTGGCGCTCGGCCAGCACCGAAAGGTCTTCGGTATTGGGCAGCTCACGCGTGATCATCGCGCCACGGTCGTAGGCCAGGCCATTGCGCTCCAGGCCCCACGCGACCACATCGGCGGTGGGAATCCCCCACTTGGCGAAGCGCTTGAGGTTCTGCCATTCGGACTTGACCCGCGGCTTGCCCAGATAGCGCCGCAGGCCCTTGCCGGCACCGGTGTAGCGCTTGACGTAGTAATTGACGCCACCGCGCTGCACCCGGATCACTTCCGACAACGGGTCGCGGGTCAGCCGCTCACCTTGCAGGGCGAACACCGCTTCGAGGCTTCCAAAATCATCCGCCAGGGCGGCATAGGCAGGTTCCAGGTTCCAACCCGCCATCAGATCGCATCCCCGTAGCGTTGCTTGCGTGCGTAAAGCTTGTCGGCCTTGCGCTGCATCAGGCTCAGGGACGCCGATTGCTCGGTCAGGATCTGGCGCAGCGGCTGGCGGAAATAGCCCTTGAGGAAGCGCAACTTGTCGCGCCGGGTCAGGCCGATGTCCAACGCCGAGTAGTACAACGCGGACAGGTCCTTGTCGCGCCAGCGCAGCGGCAGATGGGCACGCATCTGGGCGCGGTGCAGGTCGATCACCGAGAGCTTGATGTCACGTGGGTCGATCGGCTTGGACGTGTCCAGCAGGAAGTGGCACAGGTAGCAGTCGCGATGGTTCACGCCGCCCCGGTGCATGTCGCCGACCATGCGCGCCAGCTCGGCGGTGAGCGCATGGCGCAAGGCCGGTGTTGGCGGCTCGGCGATCCAGTCGAGGGTCACGTCTTCGAGGCTGAGGGTCGGCGCCAGTTCTTCGGTGATGATGAACGAGTGCTGGTCCGCCGGGTTACTGCCTTTTTCGCCGAAGGCCACGCCGGTCATGGTCGGTACGCCGATCTCCTGCAAGCGGTGGATGGCATCCCATTCCAGGCCCGCGCCCAGTACCGGCAGCTTGGCGGTGATCAGGTTCTTGAAGATTTCCGCCCAACCGATGCCCCGGTGGATTTTCACGAAATACGGCCGGCCATCCACCACCGTGCGCAACGTGCGACGCGCAGCCAGTTCACGGAATACCTGGCCTTCGAGCTTCTCGACTTCGGCGAAGGCATCACGCCCGGCCCATAACGTCTTGAACGGTTCGGCAAGAATCAACTTCATCGTTTTGGCTCCGCCAGAATCACATCCGCAGCGTGCTGCGGCATGCTATAGAGGTCGGCCGTCTCGGCGAAGGCCAACCCATTGCGGCCCCAGGCCGCGCGCTGTGCAGAATCGGTCAACATCCGCGCCAGGTACTGGTTGAGCTGAGCCTGCTCGAACGGCTCATCCAGCACCAGGCCACTGTCGGCTTCGGCGATGTAGTGGGCATAGCCACACACGGCAGAAACCAGCACCGGCAACCCGGCCACCACGGCTTCGAGCAACACGGTGCCGGTGTTTTCGTTGTACGCCGGATGGATCAGCAGGTCGGCGCCCAGCAGGAAGCGCGGAATATCGCTGCGGCCCTTGAGGAACTGCACATTGTCGCCCAGCCCCAAGGTAGCGCTTTGCAGCTGGAAGACTTTGGGGTCGTCCTGACCGATGACAAACAGGCGCGTGCGTTTCTTCAGCTCAGGCGGCAACGCGGCCAAGGCCTTGAGGCTGCGGTCGACGCCCTTGGTCTTGAAGCCGGAGCCGATCTGCACCAGCAACAGGTCGTCATCGCCAAGGTTGAATTCCTGGCGAAACCCTGCGCGGATTTCGGCCGCATTCGGCGGCGCGCGACGGTCCTGGGCAATCCCCGGCGGCAGCAGATGGAAGCGCTCCAGCGGGGTGTCGTAATGCTTGATGAACAGCGGCTGCTGCACTTCGGAGATCATCAGGACTTGCGTCTTGGCATCCTTGGCAAACACCGCACGCTCGTACTCGGCGAAGTGCTTGTAACGGCCAAAGCTGCGGTACAGCGAATGACGCAGGTTTTGCGCCTTGTCTTCGAAGCAGCCGTCGGCGGCGTAGTAAACGTCCAGGCCGGGCATCTTGTTGAAACCGATCAGGCGGTCCACGGGGCGCTTGGCCAGATCGGCCTCCATCCACGCACTGAGCTTCTCGTTGCGCTTATGGTTGAAGAACGCCTTGACCGGCGCCACCAGCACTTCGAAGCCGGGCGGGATGTCGCCTTCCCAGATCAGCGTGTAGACCCGAATCTGATGGCCGCGCTGCTGGCACTCCAGGGCGATGCGCATGAAGTCGCGCTGCAGGCCACCGAAGGGGAAGTATTTGTACAGAACAAAAGCCAGTTGCATCAGTGCAGCTCCTCAGCCAATAACAACGTGCTCAGCCGGCTTGCCACACGCTCAGGGTTCAGGCGCGTGAAGCACAGGGGCGACTCGCGCTTGATGTCGAACCGACGCAGGTCGTCGGCCGTGGGTTGATAAGTACATTGCTTTTGCAGGCACGGCGCGCACGACCAGTCGCTGCCGAGGTGAATCTGGCCCTTGCCGTAGGCGCCAGTCAGGCCGGGGTTGGTGGGGCCGAACAGGGAAATGGTCGGCACGTCCAACGCGGCAGCCAGGTGGCCGAGCCCCGTGTCCACCGCCACGCAGGCACGGGCGCCGGCCAAGACACGGGCGACGCCAGCCAGATTGAGCTTGGGCAGCACTTCGGCGTTGTTCAGGCCTTGGGCCAAACGCTCGGCGCGGGCTTTTTCGGCGGCGTTGCCCCATGGCAGCTTCACGTCCACGCCCAGGCGGCCCATGCGCTCGGCCAGCTCGCGCCAATAGGCTTCGGGCCAGTGCTTGGTGTCCCAGGTGGTGCCGTGCAGCAGCAGCACGAAGGGTTTTTTCGGCGGCAGGCCGAGCAGTTTTTCGGTGCTCAAGCCGTAATCGCCCAGGCCTTTGGGCAGGTCATAGCCCAGCGCCACGGCGAACAGCTGCCGCAGGCGCTCAACCGCGTGTTGCCCGCGGGCCACGGCCAGACGCCGCGAATAGAAGCGCGCCGCGATGGGTTCACGGGCAGAGTGCTTGTCGAAGCCCGCTACCGGCGCACGCACATAGCGGGTCAGCCAGGCACTTTTGAGCAGGCCTTGGGCGTCGATCACCAGGTCGTATTTGGTCGACTGGATCTGCTGCTTGAAACGCCGCCACTCACCGCTCTTGAGGGTCTGCCAGAGGTTCTTGCGCCAGCGGCGGATGGCCACCGGGATCACTTTGTCCACCGCCGGGTGCCAGGTGGGGATCTCGGCAAAGCCTTCTTCCACTACCCAGTCGAATCGAATGCCGGGGATCGCCCGCGCCGCGTCGGTGAGTGCCGGCAGCGCATGAATCACGTCGCCCAGGGATGAGGTCTTGATTACCAGTACCCGCAACTCAGTGAACCTCGACCGCAGTGCCCTGCAACCGCTGCAAAGCTTCGTTCACCGGCTGTGGCAGCAACTGGCGCATGCAGTTGTAATGGCCGAAGCGGCAGGTTCGGTCAAAGCACGGGCTGCATTCCAGGCCCAGGCGCACCACTTCGACCTTGTCCGCCAACGGTGGAGTAAACCCTGGGGAAGTCGAGCCGTACACCGCCACCAACGGGCGGTTCAGCGCCGCCGCCACGTGCATCAGGCCGGAGTCGTTGGACACCACCGAATCTGCGCAGGACAGCAGGTCAATCGCCTCGGCCAGCGACGTGTCGCCACTGAGGTTGACCGACTCTTCGCGCAGGCCGGGAATCAGGCGCTGGCGAATCTCTTCACCCACCGGGTGATCTTTTTTCGAACCGAACAACCACACCTGCCAGCCTTCGCGAATCTTCATCTCGGCGACTTTGGCGTAGTGCTCCGCCGGCCAGCGCTTGGACTCGCCAAACTCCGCGCCTGGGCACAGCGCCAACACCGGGCGGTCCAGGGTCAGGCCGAACTTGGCCAGGGCCGCGTCGCGGGTTACCGGGTCGATCTGCAGGCTCGGGCGCGGGTACGGCTTGGGCAGCTCCGCGCCAGGCTCATACGCCAACGCCATGAAGCGTTCGATCATCAGCGGGTAGCGCGCTTTATCCAATGTGCGCACATCGTTAAGCAGCACGTAGCGAAACTCGCCGCGCCAGCCGGTGCGTTTGGGGATGCCGGCAAAAAACGGCACCAGCGCCGATTTCAGCGAGTTGGGCAACAGGATCGCCTGGTCGTACTGGCCGGCCAGGGATTTGCCGATGCGACGACGGGTGGCCAGCTCCAGGGCGCCGTGGCCGAGCGGGAAGCTCAAGGCCTTGCGTACTTCGGGCATGCGCTCAAGGATCGGCCGGCTCCACTCAGGGGCGAGCACGTCGATCTGGCAGTCTGGATGGCGCTGGCGCAGGCACTGGAACAGTGTCTGTGCCATCACCATGTCACCAACCCAACTGGGCCCAACGATCAGAATATTCATGTAGTTTCCACAAACGATGCGGGGAGGCTTATGCCTCCCCGCCCTAATAGTGTTTCAGCTCAACCCCAGCGCCTGCCAGATGCGCATCACCTGTCGCCGTTCATCGGCGAACTGATCCCCCGCCACCGTACCGGCCTCGTTCTGCAAGGCCTGGCGATGTGCAGCGGAACGGTAGGCCTTATACACCTCGCGCAGTAGATGGGCATCGGCGGCGGGCATCAACCCCACCTGCTCCAGGCCTTCCAGAATGCGGATATTGTCGGTGTAGCGCAGCAACGACGGGTGCTGGGCAAACCACGCCAAAGCCGCGTATTGCACCATAAATTCAATATCGACGATACCTCCGGCGTCCTGCTTGAGGTCGAACACCGCCGCAGCGTCGAACGCATTGGCGCCGGTACCGGCCGTAGTGGCCTTGGTGCCCAGGTTGTCACGCATTTTGGCGCGCATCTCGCTGACCTCCTGGCGCAACTTCGCCAGGTCTCGTTCACGTCCCAACACTTTAGCCCGTACCTGCTCGAACGCACGCCCCACATCCTGGCTGCCCACCAGCACCCGCGCGCGGATCAGGGCCTGATGTTCCCAGGTCCATGCTTCATTTTGTTGATAGCGGTCAAATGCGCCGAGAGAACTCACCAGCAAGCCTGACGCACCGGAAGGCCGCAGGCGCATGTCCACTTCGTACAGTTGGCCGGAGTTGGTCTGGGTGGTCAGCAGGTGAATGATGCGTTGGCCCAGGCGCGTGAAGAACTGCGCGCCGTCAATCGGTTTGGCGCCATCGGTCTCGGCCTGCGGGTCGCCATCGTGGATAAACACCAGGTCCAGGTCCGAACCATGCCCCAACTCGATGCCGCCGACTTTCCCATAACCGACAATGATGAACCCAGGATCGCACAGGGTGCCGTCCAGCCGCTGCGGCGAGCCATGGCGCGCCACGGTCTGGCGCCAGGCCAGGGCCAGCACTTGTTCGAGGATGGCTTCGGCGAGCCAGGTCAGGTAGTCACTGACTTTCATCAACGGCAGGCTGCCGGCGATTTCCGAGGCGGCCACGCGCAGGCGGTGGGCGAGCTTGAAGTGACGCAGGGCTTCCATCTGCTGCTCAAGGTCGTCTTCGGGGATGCGCGTGAGGCGCTCGCGCAACTCAGCGGCGAGTTCCGGCGCCAAGGGCGGCTTGAACAGACGACCTTCGTTGAGCAGCTCGTCCAGCAACAGCGGGAAACGGGTGATCTGCTCGGCAATCCACGGGCTGGCCGCGCAGAGGGTCAGCAGGCGGCGCAGGGCATCGGGGTTCTCCGTGAGCAGGACCAGATAGGCGGAGCGGCGGGCGACGGCCTCCACCAGTGGCAACACGCGCTCCAGCACCAAGTCCGGATTGGCATGTTCGACGGCCTGGGCCAGCAGACGTGGGATAAACGCATCCAGACGCTCACGGCCGAGGCGCTGCATCGCACGTAACTGCGGGCTGCCGCGCAAACCCGCCAGGGCCTTGAGCGCCTTGGGCGCGTCGGTGAAACCGCCTTCGGTCAACTGGCGGCAGGCGGCGTCTTCATCTTGGGATTCTTCCCACAGTGGCAACCACTCACCGCCTACGACCAACTCGCTTTCTTCGCCCTCTTCTTCATCCGGGTCGGCAATCACCTGGCGGAAGTGCCAGTCCACCCGGCCACGCCAGTACATCAGGCGCTCATGGAATGCGGCCCAGTCGGCAAAGCCCAGCATGAAAGCGATGCGCGCCTGGTCTTCCGGGGTGTTGGGCAGCATCTGGGTCTGGCGGTCGGCAATCGCCTGGATCGCGTGTTCGGTGTAGCGCAGGAATTCGTAGCCATTGCGCAACTCGGCGATCACCGCCGGCGGCAGGTAACCCTGGCCTTCCAGCGTGCCAAGCACTTTGAGCAGCGGGCGCTGCTGCAGGCTCAAGTCGCGACCGCCGTGAATCAACTGGAACGCCTGGGCGATAAACTCCACCTCACGGATGCCGCCAGAGCCCAGCTTGATGTTGTCGGCCATGCCTTTGCGCCGCACTTCCTGCTGGATCAACTGCTTCATGGTGCGCAGCGCTTCGATGGCGGAGAAGTCCAGGTAGCGGCGGTACACGAACGGTCGCAGCATATCGAGCAACTGCGCACCGGCCACCTGGTCGCCGGCGACTACACGCGCCTTGATCATGGCGTAGCGTTCCCAGTCGCGGCCCTGATCCTGGTAGTACTGCTCCAGCGCATTGAAGCTGAGCACCAGCGCACCCGCCGAACCGTAGGGACGCAAGCGCATATCGACGCGGAACACAAAACCGTCGACGGTCATTGGGTCGAGGGCCTTGATCAGTTTTTGACCAAGCCGAATGAAGAATTCCTGGTTATCCAGTGAACGCTTCACGCCCACCGTCTCGCCGCCTTCGGGGTAAGCAAAGATCAGGTCGATATCCGACGAGAGGTTCAACTCCACCGCGCCGAGCTTGCCCATGCCCAGGATGACCATGTGCTGCGGCTCGCCGCTGCGCCGGCCAGTGGGAGTACCGAACTGCACGCAGTGGCGCTGGTACAACCATTGATAGGCCTGGTCGATGCTGGCGTCGGCCATGTCGGAAAGATCGCGGCAGGTCTGCACCAGATCTGCCTGGCGGGTCAGGTCGCGCCAGATAATCCGTACTTGCTGGCGCGTGCGCTGGCGACGCAAGACGCGGCCCAGTTCGTCTTCTGTTTCAGCCTGTTGCACAGCGCCTGCAATCTGCCCGCACAGCTCGCCCGGCGCAAAGCCGCGGTCCAGCTCGCCCCAGGCCGCCAGCTCCAGCAACATCAAAGGGTCACGAACACTCTGTTCAATCACGAAATCACTGGCGGCGCACACGCGGGTGAAGTCGGCCCAGCGTTGCGGCGTCCACTCAGAAAGGCCATGATCGTCGTCCAGCGCGGCCACTGCGTCACGAAATGACTGCTCGGCCCGCTGGGCAATTGAAAGGAGAATGGCCGGCAATTCGGCCAGCGTTGGAAGGCTCATGGTCTATCCTTGATCGGCGCGCAAATGGCTTGTAGTTGTGAACGCAAGCACGGCGCTCGATGAAGGACTGTCGAACAAAGGTTATAAATAGCTGAAAATTGATAATTTTTGGCAGGTAACATTAAGCTCATACCTTTTCTTGTTCGCAAAAGATCAACAATAACGATTATGCTCACCAGCCAGACCGAGCCATACGCTCAGTCTTGTGTAGTTTTACTACTCGTATATACATTCGAAAGGCTGAAATGGCCGACGATTTGTAGTAAAACTACAGGACGCCGAAGCAACCTTCGGCCATCCAAGAATTTATGTCGTCTGCCCACAAGGCCAGTCGCAAACTTCAGGCAACCGATTCTGGTAGCCTTTCCGCCCTGGAGCAAGCCATGCAAGACCTCGATCCCGTCGAAACCCAGGAATGGCTGGACGCCCTGGAATCGGTTCTCGACAAAGAAGGCGAAGACCGTGCTCACTACCTGATGACCCGTATGGGCGAACTCGCGACCCGCAGCGGCTCGCAGTTGCCTTACGCCATCACCACGCCATACCGCAACACCATCCCCGTTACCCACGAAGCACGCATGCCTGGCGACCTGTTCATGGAACGCCGCATTCGCTCGCTGGTACGTTGGAACGCCATGGCGATGGTAATGCGCACGAACTTGAAAGATTCGGACCTGGGCGGTCACATCTCCAGCTTCGCTTCCAGCGCAACCCTGTATGACATCGGCTTCAACTACTTCTTCCAGGCCCCGACCGACGAACACGGCGGCGACCTGATCTACTTCCAGGGCCACACCTCGCCAGGCGTCTACGCCCGTGCGTTCATGGAAGGTCGCATCACCGAAGACCAGATGAACAACTTCCGCCAGGAAGTGGACGGTGGCGGCTTGTCGTCCTACCCACACCCTTGGCTGATGCCTGATTTCTGGCAGTTCCCGACCGTTTCCATGGGTCTGGGTCCAATCCAGGCGATCTACCAGGCTCGCTTCATGAAGTACCTGGAAGCCCGTGGCTTCATTCCGGAAGGCAAGCAGAAAGTCTGGTGCTTCCTGGGCGACGGCGAGTGCGACGAGCCGGAATCCCTGGGCGCCATCTCCCTGGCCGGCCGCGAGAAGCTGGACAACCTGATCTTCGTCATCAACTGCAACCTGCAGCGCCTCGACGGCCCGGTTCGCGGCAACGGCAAGATCATCCAGGAACTCGAAGGCGTGTTCCGCGGTGCTCAGTGGAACGTGACCAAAGTCATCTGGGGCCGTTTCTGGGACCCACTGCTGGCCAAGGACGTTGACGGCATCCTGCAACGTCGCATGGACGAAGTCATCGACGGCGAGTACCAGAACTACAAAGCCAAAGACGGCGCGTTCGTACGTGAACACTTCTTCAACACGCCTGAACTCAAGGCGATGGTTGCAGACCTGTCCGACGACGAGATCTGGAAACTCAACCGTGGCGGCCACGACCCGTACAAGGTCTACGCGGCATACCACGAAGCGGTGAACCACAAAGAACAACCGACCGTCATCCTGGCCAAGACCATCAAGGGTTATGGCACCGGTGCTGGCGAAGCGAAGAACACTGCGCACAACACCAAGAAGGTTGATGTTGAAAGCCTGAAGCTGTTCCGCGACCGCTTCGACATCCCGGTCAAGGACGAAGAGCTGGAAGACCTGCCGTTCTTCAAGCCAGAGCCAAACAGCGCCGAAGCCCGCTACCTGAGCGAGCGCCGCACTGCCCTGGGCGGTTTCGTACCCCAGCGCCGCGCCAACAGCTTCGCCGTACCGACTCCGGACCTGAGCACCCTCAAGGCCATCCTGGACGGCTCGGGCGACCGTGAAATCTCCACCACCATGGCCTTCGTGCGGATCCTCGCGCAGCTGGTCAAGGACAAGGACATCGGCCCGCGCATCGTCCCGATCATCCCGGACGAAGCCCGTACCTTCGGTATGGAAGGCATGTTCCGTCAGTTGGGCATCTACTCCTCCGTCGGCCAGCTCTACGAGCCAGTCGATAAAGACCAGGTGATGTTCTACAAGGAAGACAAGAAGGGCCAGATCCTCGAAGAAGGCATCAACGAAGCGGGCGCCATGAGCTCCTTCATCGCTGCCGGTACTTCGTACTCCAGCCACAACCAGCCGATGCTGCCGTTCTACATCTTCTACTCGATGTTCGGCTTCCAGCGCATTGGCGACCTGGCTTGGGCAGCAGGCGACAGCCGTACCCGTGGCTTCCTGATCGGCGGCACCGCCGGCCGCACCACGCTGAACGGCGAAGGCCTGCAACACGAAGACGGTCACAGCCACATCCTGGCTGCCACCATCCCGAACTGCCGCACCTTTGATCCAACCTACGGCTATGAGCTGGCGGTGATCATCCAGGACGGCATGAAGAAGATGACCGAAGAGCAGCAGGACGTTTTCTACTACATCACCGTGATGAACGAGTCCTACCAGCAGCCAGCCATGCCGGCCGGTGTCGAGGAAGGCATCATCAAGGGCATGTACCTGCTCGAAGAAGACACCAAGGAAGCAGCGCACCACGTGCAACTGATGGGCTCCGGCACCATCCTGCGCGAAGTGCGTGAAGCGGCGAAGATCCTGCGTGACGAGTTCAACGTCGGCGCCGACGTATGGAGCGTTACCAGCTTCAACGAACTGCGTCGCGACGGCCTGGCCGTAGAGCGCAGCAACCGCCTGCACCCTGGCCAGAAGCCAGCGAAGAGCTACGTCGAAGAGTGCCTGGCTGGCCGTAAAGGTCCAGTCATTGCCTCTACCGACTACATGAAACTGTTTGCTGAACAAATTCGCCAGTGGGTCCCGTCCAAGGAATTCAAAGTCCTGGGCACCGACGGTTTCGGCCGCAGTGACAGCCGCAAGAAGCTGCGTCACTTCTTCGAAGTCGACCGTCACTTCGTGGTGTTGGCAGCCCTGGAAGCCTTGGCTGACCGTGGTGAGATCGAACCAAAGGTAGTGGCTGACGCTATCGTCAAGTTCGGGATCAACCCGGAAAAACGCAACCCACTGGACTGCTGAGGAGATTTTTTGTGAGCGAACTCATTCGCGTACCTGACATCGGCAGCGGTGAAGGTGAAGTAATCGAGCTGTTTGTGAAGGTCGGCGACAAAGTCGAAGCCGACCAGAGCATCCTGACCCTGGAATCGGACAAGGCGAGCATGGAAATCCCTGCTCCCAAGGCCGGCGTGGTCAAGAGCCTGAAAGTGAAGCTGGGCGACCGCCTGAAAGAAGGCGACGAACTGCTGGAACTGGAAATCGAAGGTGCCGCTGATGCGGCCCCTGCGGCTGCCCCGGCTGCCGCTGCTGCACCCGCACCTGCCGCTGAAAAGCCTGCCGCTGCTGCCGAGGCCCCAGCGGCACCGGCTGCTGCACCGGCCGCTGCCTCTGTTCAGGACATTCATGTTCCGGACATCGGCTCGTCGGGCAAGGCAAAGATCATCGAGTTGCTGGTCAAGGTCGGCGACACCGTCGAAGCCGACCAGTCGCTGATCACCCTGGAGTCCGACAAGGCCTCCATGGAAATCCCTTCGCCGGCTGCCGGCGTGGTGGAAAGCATCGCAGTCAAGCTGGAAGACGAAGTCGGTACCGGTGACTTCATCCTCAAGCTGAAAGTACAAGGCGCCGCACCGGCTGCCGCTCCAGCACCTGCCGCTGCTCCGGCTGCTGCAAAAGCTGAAGCTGCACCGGCCGCCGCCCCTGCACCTGCTGCAAAAGCCGAGGCCGCACCGGCCCCTGCTGTTGCCGCACCTGCGCCAAGCGGCGCCAAGGTTCACGCCGGCCCGGCGGTACGCCAACTGGCCCGTGAATTCGGCGTCGAGCTGAACGCCGTATCGGCCACTGGCCCACACGGCCGTGTGCTGAAGGAAGACGTGCAGGTTTACGTCAAGGCCATGATGCAGAAAGCCAAGGAAGCTCCGGCTGCCGGCGCTGCTACCGGCGGCGCAGGCATTCCACCGATTCCGGTCGTGGACTTCAGCCGCTTCGGCGAGACCGAAGAAGTGCCGATGACCCGCCTGATGCAAATCGGCGCGTCGAGCCTGCACCGCAGCTGGCTGAACATCCCGCACGTGACTCAGTTCGACCAGGCCGACATCACCGACCTGGAAGCTTTCCGCGTTGCGCAGAAAGCCGTGGCCGAGAAGGCTGGCGTGAAACTGACCGTGCTGCCGCTGCTGCTCAAGGCCTGTGCACACCTGCTCAAGGAACTGCCGGACTTCAACAGCTCGCTGGCGCCAAGCGGCAAGGCGATCATTCGCAAGAAATACGTGAACGTCGGCTTCGCGGTAGACACTCCTGACGGCCTGCTGGTACCGGTCATCAAGAACGTCGACCAGAAGAGCCTGCTGCAACTCGCTGCTGAAGCGGCTGCGCTGGCTGCCAAGGCCCGCGACAAGAAGCTGACCGCAGACGACATGCAAGGCGCCTGCTTCACCATCTCCAGCCTCGGTCACATTGGCGGCACTGGCTTCACGCCAATCGTCAACGCGCCGGAAGTGGCGATCCTGGGTGTTTCCAAGGCCACCATCCAGCCAGTCTGGGACGGTAAAGCGTTCCAGCCGAAGCTGATGCTGCCACTGTCGCTGTCCTACGATCACCGTGTGATCAACGGCGCGGCCGCTGCACGCTTTACCCAGCGTCTGAGCCAGCTGTTGAATGACATCCGTACTATCTTGCTGTAAGTCTCTACGGGCCTCCCCTTTACCGGGGAGGCCTGGTTGCACCGATTTCCGAGCGCCACGCTCGTACCTCAACCCCGTCAATTTGGCGGGGCTTTTTTTGCTTTTTTGTACAGACAGAACAGGGTTGTACACCTTCTGTCAGCGCGCCTACAGAAATCAGCCGTCCGGCCGATAACCCACTTATAGCACTTAGCCTTCATCCTCTCTTGTCAGTCTGTGCTGCATGATGCAACCTTGCCACAGGCAATAGAAAAGAGGGCGTGAGCCCGGCGCCGTGCGCGTTATTTGAAGTGAGTTCCCCCCATGAAAAGCCAACCCGATGTCGCCCGTATGGCGGCCGAGGTAGTGACGCAGTTACCGGTGCCTTCGCGCCTCGGTATGCTGCGTTTCGAGCGGCTTAATGAGGCTAGCTGGACCCTCCTGTACCTCGACCCCAATTGCGAGCGCCAATTCGGCCTGCCGGCGGTTGAGTTGTGCGCCCTGCTCGGCACGCCCTATGCCAGCCTGATGGAACCCCAGGCCCGCTATCAACTGCACGACACCATCCAGCAGCAACTGACCCAGAGCCCTCACTACCTGGTGCGCTACACCCTGCACACCAACGACGGCCCCCTGAGCCTGCTGGAAATGGGCGAGGCCTACAAACAACACAATCGTCACCTGCTGCGCGGCTACCTGATGGTGGTCGATGGCCTGTTCAGCGAACTGCCCTTGCTCCTTCCGACCGAAGACCTGGAAAGCCAGAACAGCCGCCTGCAAATCGCCCTGGAGCTCAACCAACGCGCCCAGCAGGAGCAACTGCAGCATCTGGAACGCGTGCGCGCCCAACAGGAGCTGATCCTGCTACTGGCGCGCCAGCGCTACACCGTCAACAATTCTTTGCAGGAAGCCGCCGAGCTGATCACGCGCAGCGCCTGCGATATCTACCAGATCGACTGCGCCAGCATCTGGAACCTCGAAGGCCAGCGCCTGGTGCCCATCTCGGCTTACCACCGCGACGACCAACAGCACCATCTGCCCGAGCCCATCGATGCCAGTTGCTTCCCGGATTATCTGGAAGCCTTGCACAGCAGCCGCGCCATCGACGCCGCCAACGCCATGCGCGACCCGCGCACCCGCGAGATGGCCGAGAACCTGCGCCATAGAGACATCCACGCCATGCTCGATGCGAGCATCCGCGTCGACGGCCAGGTGGTCGGCGTATTGTGCCTGGAGCAGTGCGGCAGCCCGCGTGACTGGCAGGCTGACGAAATCGCCTTCGCCGGCGAGCTCGCGGACCAGTTTGCGCAAGTGATCAACAACCACAACCGCCGCACCGCCACCAGCGCCCTGCACCTGTTCCAGCGGGCCGTGGAGCAAAGTGCCAACGCCTTTCTGCTGGTCAACTGCGACGGCGTGGTGGAGTACGTCAACCCGAGCTTTACCGCGATCACCCAGTACAGCGCCGAAGAAGTCCACGGCCACCGCCTGGCGCAACTGCCCGCGCTGGAAAACCTCAGCGAATTGCTGTTCGACGCGCCGTCGAGCCTGGCCAAGAGCAACAGCTGGCAGGGCGAATTCAAGAGCCGGCGCAAGAACCTCGAACCCTACTGGGGCCAGTTATCGATTTCCAAGGTGTATGGCGATAACCGTGAGCTGACGCACTACATCGGCATCTACGAAGACATCACCCAGACCAAGCTGGCCCAGCAGCGCATCGAGCGCCTGGCGTACACCGACAACCTGACCAACCTGGGCAACCGCCCGGCGTTTATCCGCAACCTCGACGAACGCTTTGCCCGCGACAGCGACAGCCCGATCAGCCTGCTGCTGGTAGACATCGACAACTTCAAGCGCATCAACGACAGCCTCGGCCACCAGACCGGCGACAAGCTGCTGATCAGCTTGGCCCGACGCCTGCGCAACAGCCTGAGTGCCGGCGGCAGCCTGGCGCGCTTTGCCAGTAACGAGTTCGCGGTGCTGCTCGACGACACCGACCTGGAGAGCGGCCAGCAGGTTGCCAGCCAACTGTTGGCGACCCTCGATAAACCCATGTTCGTCGACAACCAATTGATCAGCGTCACCGGCTCCGTAGGCCTGGCCTGCGCGCCGCTGCATGGCCGCGACCCGCAGACCCTGATGCGTAACGCCGGCCTGGCCCTGCACAAGGCCAAGGCCAACGGCAAACACCAGGTTCAGGTGTTTACCGAAGCGCTGAACGCCGAGGCCAGCTACAAGCTGTTCGTGGAAAACAACCTGCGCCGCGCCCTGACCCAGAATGAATTGGATGTGTTCTACCAACCCAAGCTGTGCCTGCGCAGCGGCCGCTTGCTGGGCATGGAAGCGCTGCTGCGCTGGAACCACCCGGAAAAGGGCATGATCCGCCCCGATCAGTTCATCAGCGTGGCGGAAGAGACCGGGCTGATCATCCCCATCGGCAAATGGATCGCGCGCCAGGCCTGCCGCATGAGCAAGCAACTGAGCGCCGCCGGCATGGGCAACCTGCAGGTGGCGATCAACCTGTCACCCAAGCAGTTCTCCGACCCGGACCTGGTGGCGTCGATTGCCACCATCCTCAAGGAAGAAGAGCTGCCGGCCAATCTGCTGGAGCTGGAGCTGACCGAAGGCCTGCTGCTGGAAGCCACCGAAGACACGCGCCTGCAACTGGACCAGTTGAAGAGTTTCGGCCTGACCCTGGCCATGGACGATTTCGGCACCGGTTACTCATCGCTGAGCTACTTGAAAAAATTCCCCATCGACATCATCAAGATTGATCGCAGCTTTATCCACGAAATCCCGGACAACCAGGACGACATGGAAATCACCTCCGCCGTGATCGCCATGGCTCACAACCTCAAGCTCAAGGTCGTGGCCGAAGGCATCGAGACCGCCGAGCAACTGGCGTTCCTGCGCCGCCATCGCTGCGACGTGGGCCAGGGCTACCTGTTCGACCGGCCCATCCCCGGCGCAGAGCTGCTTGAGATGCTCAAACGCTACCCGCGCGGGCCAATCGCCTGACAGCGCGGTAACACTCGGGCACACTGGCTGTCTGAATTCTTACCTTACTCAATCTGACTGAGAGGACTGATCATGGTCTTGCGCTCGGAAATCCTGGTGAACAAAAACGTGCTGCCTACTCAAGAACAAGCGTTGCCTGGTCGTGAAACCCCGATGAACTTGCCGGAGACGCACTTCGTCAACGGCAACCCGCTGCTGGGCCCATTCATGGACGACGTCGGCTTTGCGATCTTCGGCCTGGGCTGCTTCTGGGGCGCGGAGCGCAAGTTCTGGCAGCGCGATGGCGTGGTCAGCACGGTGGTCGGTTACGCGGGCGGCTTTACGCCGAACCCGACCTACGAAGAAGTCTGCTCGGGGCTGACCGGCCATAGCGAAGTGGTGCTGGTGGTGTATGACCAGGCCAAAGTGAAATACGAAGACCTGTTGAAGATGTTCTGGGAATTGCACAACCCGACCCAGGGCATGCGCCAGGGTAACGACATCGGCAGCCAGTATCGGTCGGTGATCTATGCGACCACGCCGGAGCAATTGGCGGCGGCAAAGGCCAGCGCCGAGGCTTATCAGCAAGAGCTGACCAAGGCCGGCCTGGGTGATATCACCACGGAAATCGAGGAGGCGCCGACCGTGTTCTTCGCCGAGGCGTATCACCAGCAGTACCTGGCCAAGAATCCGCAGGGCTATTGCGGGATTGGCGGCACAGGCGTGACCTGCCCGATCTAAGATCAACATGAATCAAAATGTGGGAGGGGGCTTGCCCCCCGATGGCGGAGTATCAGTCAGTACATCTGTAGCTGACCCACCGCTATCGGGGGCAAGCCCCCTCCCACATTGGTTTAGCGCCAGACTTGGTTACTCGGCAATAAGCCAATCCATCTGCCACCCACCCTGGGTCTGGCCAAGTTTCTTGGACAGCCATGGCAGTAGTTCGCGCAACTCTTCTTCCAAGCCCCACGGCGGGTTGGCAATCGCCAGGCCCGAACCCGTCAGGGTGTTGGGCGTGTCCAGCGGATGCACCAGCAACTCCACACGCAGCAGCTTCGGCGCGCCGGTGCCGGCCAGGTCCTGGTAGAAGCGGCGCAACATGCGCTGATCTTTCACCGGGTACCAGATCGCCGCGACGGTCTGGCGCATGCGGCTGACGGCTTCCTTGAGGGAAGCGGCGCAGCGTTGCATCTCGTCGAGTTTTTCAAACGGCGGGTCGATCAGCATCAGCGCGCGTTTTTCCGGCACGGGCAGCAAGGCGCGCGGTACATGCCAGCCTTCGCCCAAGTGCACTTTGACCCGGCGATCACCTTTCATGTTGTCCTTGAGCAGCACGCCGTCTTCCGGGTGCTTTTCATTGAGCAGCACGCGGTCCTGTGGGCGCGTCAGGCGCCGTGCCAGTTCCGGCGAGCCTGGGTAGTAGCGCAACTGACCGTCCGGGTTCATCTCGTGCAGCACGCGCATGTAATCGGCTGTCAGCGGCGGCAGATCGCTTTCGCCCCACAGGCGCGCGATGCCTTCCAGGTACTCACCGGTGCGGTTGGCCTGATCGCCTTGCAAATCGTACAGACCAATCCCGGCGTGGGTGTCGAGGTAGGCGAACGGCTGCTCCTTGCGCGACATCAGGGCGATGAGGCGGGTCAAGGTCAGGTGTTTGAAGACATCGGCGTGGTTGCCGGCGTGAAAGGCGTGACGATAATTCATGGTTGCTCCTGCGCAGGGGGCGAAGTTTACCTTCTACGAGGGCAAAGGTGCAGGGCGGCGTGCCGGGCGGTGCTTATGCCCTAAAGCCAGGACGCGGGCTGAAAAAAATCTAATGGCTGGCCCAGGGCGGATTTATTGTGGCGATCCACTATCCAGGGAGGTCAATAACAATCATGAAAGACGCCACCATCGCACTGCACCACGCCTTCAAGTCGGATCCGACCACCAAGGCCGTCGCCGTGCCGATCTACCAGAACGTCGCATTCGAATTCGATAACGCCCAGCACGGTGCCGACCTGTTCAATCTGGACGTGCCCGGCAATATCTACACACGCATCATGAACCCCACCAATGATGTGCTGGAGCAACGCATCGCCGCCCTCGAAGGGGGTATCGCGGCCCTGGTCGTGTCGGCCGGCAGCGCGGCCATTCACTACGCGATCCAGACCCTCACCCGCGCCGGCGACAACATCGTCACCACTCCGCAGCTCTACGGCGGCACCTACACGCTGTTCGCCCATTTGCTGCCGAGCTTTGGCGTCGACGTACGTTTCGCCCGCGACGACAGTGCCGCTGCCATCGCCGAATTGATCGATGACAACACCAAGCTGGTGTATTGCGAAAGCATCGGCAACCCGGCGGGCAATATCATCGACATCGAGGCCCTGGCGGACGTCGCCCATGCCCGAGGTGTGCCGCTGATGGTGGATAACACCGTGGCCACGCCCATCCTGTGCAAGCCGATCCAGTTCGGCGCCGACATCGTTGTGCACTCGCTGACCAAATACATCGGCGGCCACGGCAACTCCCTGGGCGGTGCGATCGTTGACAGCGGCACCTTCCCCTGGACCCAATACCCGGAAAAATTCCCCGGCCTCAACCAGCCCGAGCCGGCTTACCACGGCGTGGTCTACACCGAAAAATTCGGCCCAGCCGCCTTCATCGCCCGCGCCCGCACGGTGCCGTTGCGTAACACCGGCGCAGCCCTGGCGCCCATGAACGCCTTTCTGCTGCTGCAAGGCTTGGAAACTCTGGCCCTGCGCATGGAGCGTCATACGGAAAACGCCCTCAAGGTCGCGCAGTTCCTGCAAGGCCATGCCGATGTGGAATGGGTCAGCTATGCGGGGCTGCCGGACCACCCCCATCACGCATTGGCGCACAAATACCTGCAAGGCAAACCCTCGGCGATCCTGTCCTTCGGCCTGAAGGGCGGGTACGCAGCAGGTGTACGCTTCTACGATGCGCTGCAAATTTTCAAGCGCCTGGTGAATATCGGTGACGCCAAGTCCCTGGCCTGCCACCCCGCGTCCACCACCCATCGACAGATGAACGAACAGGAACAGGCCAAGGCGGGTGTGAAGCCGGAGATGATTCGCCTGTCAGTGGGCATCGAAGCGATTGAAGACTTGATCGACGACCTGCAACAGGCGCTGGGCTCAACTCAACTCTAAGGCCAGGTAATCGGTGAGCGCCTCATGGCTGATATCCGGCCGACGGGCACAGTAGGTGACCTTGTGCTGCAAGGTCGCCGGTGTGAACGCGGTGTACAGGTCGGGGCGCTGCTCTTGCAGCCATTGCAGCAGGTTGTCGATCAGGGTTTGCAGTGATTGCCCTGCCAAGTGCGCCTGCAGCGCTGCTGGGACTCGCCACCAAGGGCTGGCCTTGGCCTCGGTCGCTGGCCCCGTTGCAACCGTGAGCGGTTGGCCATTGATCAGGTACCGCTGAAAAACCGGCAACACGCTTGCCGCCTCATCACCCAAGCCCTGCAACATCGGCAGAAACTGGGTGCCATCCCAGAATCGCAAAAACACCTCTTGGCCGTCCGGCAGGTAGACCTTGGTCAAGCTTTGCAGGTGCGTGAGCACGGGTTCCAGCGAACTGGACGACACCGCCAGCCAACCCCAATCCAGGGCTTCAGTGGTTGCCACCCATTCGAGGAATGCACTGTCAGGCGAGACAATGCCTACGTAAGGCATGACCTCCTCCCATTCTGCGTAAGCCGTGCCAGCCCAGATGGGTTGGGGCAGCATTCCAGCTGCGGTGGCTCGCCAGGCGGCAAGCGGCTTGGCGTCGCTGGCAGCGCCCAACACCACGAAGAGCTGCTCATTCGCAAGCAAAGGAGCCTGTGCCAGCCAGGCGCTGGGGGCCAACCGTTCAGACATGGGGATAAATTCCTTTTAAGGCTGAGTTGAATGGGTGACAGCGCACCGCCCGTTCCTGCAACGCTCACATTCCTCACAAAAGGGCGCACTACGTTTCAAGCTGGCCACCTGCACCAGGCTGAGCGGCGCGGGGATTATCGCCAGCAGTTTTTCCTGAATCCCCGGCATCAACGGTGCCGCCGCCGGAGCAGGCCCGCCGCCAAGCTGGATCGGCACGCTGCTGAAAATACCGCCCGCCGAAAGGGTGATCGATTGCCCGCCCGCCTGAATCGTCACGCTCGCCCCGGCGTCAATCACAACGCTTTGCCCTGCGCCGATCTGAATGGTCTGCCCGGCGCGCATCTGCTGCGAACCACCAACGACCAAGTGATCATCCTGCTTGAGTTCGATCAGGCGGTTGCCGTGGGTAATGCGCTGCTCTTCACCTTGCAGTTCATGGTGCGACTCGCCGCCCACCCTGATGCGACGCTGATTGTCGACCTCCACCCGCTGGTCATGCAGCACATGCTGGGTAAAATCCCGCTGGGCGCGCAGGTAGATTTCCTCGGCGCCCTTGCGGTCTTCGATGCGCAGCTCGCTGTAACCGCCGCCGCCGGGGCTGCTCTGGCTACGGAAGACACTGCGGGTCTTGTCTGCGGGCAGGTCGAGGGGCACCGCCGTCGCCGCATTGGGCAGGCAACCCATCACCAGCGGCATGTCCATATCACCATTGACGAACCCCACCAGCACTTCCATACCCACTCGCGGAATAAGTACCGCACCATAGCGGTCATGGGCCCAACCGCTGGCCACCCGCAGCCAGCAGCTGGAATGGTCGTTGTGCTCCCCGAGTCGATCCCAGGCCAGTTGCACCTTGACCCGCCCGTATTCGTCACAATGAATTTCACTGTCGACGGGGCCAGTCACCACAGCGTTTTGATAACCCGCCAATGTCGGCCGCGGTTGCTCGGGCAAGGGCGGGCGAAAGATCACGTCCCACGGTGAGGCAACAAACTCATTGCGATAACCCTGACGAAAATCGCCACCGGCAACCTCGGTCACAGCCTCCTCCAGCACCTGGGGTTGTTTGCCTTCGTGGGTAACGTGCGTCACTAGCCACAAGTCATTCCATGCGTCACGCGGGTGACCGGCCAACGTGAGGAAATGGCCGCAGACCAATGCGGGATCATCACCGCTGCCACGGGCAATTCGATAGTCGCTACGGTGCCGCTCCAACACCCGTTGCGCGAGGTATTTACCGTGGGGCCGATCAGAAAAGTGACCGGGGTACCCCTGCTCTTCAAGCCGTGGCGAGTGTGCGCCGGCAACGCCACTCTCCAACACCAGGTTCGGCTTACGGAAATCGTAGTCGCGCAGGTTGACCGCCGTGGTGCGGGTTGCCAGTTGCACCACAAAGCGCTTGATCGCAGGCGTATCCGCCACCATCCCGGAACCTGGCTGATAGGGCGTCGGCTGGTCTGGCTGGGCGAACACGGTCTGGTCATCGCCAAACACCAGCAGATGCCGTTCGGGCGAGTGCCGGAAGTGATAGTGAATACCCTGCTCGGCACATAGCCGCTGAATGAAGGCCAGGTCGCTTTCACCGAATTGCACGCAATACTCGCGCTCGGGGTAATCGCCACTCAGGTGAAACTCGAATTGGTCGGCATGGCCCCCCTGCTCCGCCAGCACCAGCGCAACGATCTGCGGCACTGTCTTGTGCTGGAATATGCGCTGGTGACTGCTGTGCTGCAGATACGCAAGCTGCGGCACGAGCTGGATCTGATAACGCGTCAGGCGCCGCCCGGAATCGCCCTGCGCCACCCGATAGACCAGGCCATGAATGCCATGCCCCTGGTCGTCGAAACCGAGATAGACCTGGCGATGCAGCAGGCTCTCCAAATCGAGGTCGGGCTGCTCACTGACCAGCTCCAGGTCAAAACAATAGGGCTGGCTGACGGCTTCGGCGCCGTGAAACTCAAATACCTTGAGTTCACTCGGTTCCCCGTCAAGGGTCAGGGTAAAGGCACATTGATTGGCAGGAGCGAACATCCGGTGTTTCTCTGCGAGGGGTAGGCGGTGGATTCTGCACCACTGCCTTGCCCTGCAGAGCGCGCGTCCGATAAATCAGTAAAGCCCTACACATGGGCGTATGAATCGCCCTCAACCCGTGAAAAAACACGCACAAAAAAAGGCCCGCCATCCGTAGGACGCGGGCCTTTTTTCAACTCATCGGACGCTCAGCGCCAGACGAATTACTTGTTGAGGTTGTAATCTTTTTCCGCTGCATCAAAACGCTCAACCATACCGGCAGTCGGTGCGCCCATTTTGCTCACGAAGTAGATCGCGAGGCTGGCGAAGATGAAGCCTGGGATGATTTCGTACAGGCCCAACAGTTCGAAGTGCTTCCACACGATCACGGTGATCGCGCCGACCAGGATACCGGCCAGTGCGCCGTTGCGTGTCATGTCTTTCCAGATCACCGAGATCAGGACCACAGGACCGAATGCGGCACCGAAACCAGCCCAGGCGTAGCTCACCAGACCCAGTACACGGTTTTCCGGGTTGGCGGCCATGGCGATGGCGATCAGGGCAACCACCAGCACCATCAGGCGACCGATCCATACCAGTTCGAGCTGGGAGGCGTTCTTGCGCAGGAACGCTTTGTAGAAGTCTTCGGTCAGGGCGCTGGAGCACACCAGCAACTGGCAGCTCAAGGTACTCATTACAGCCGCCAGGATCGCCGACAGCAAGACACCGGCAACCCACGGGTTGAACAGGATTTTGGCCAGCTCGATAAACACACGCTCAGGGTTTTCGGTCACGGGACCTGCCACTTCCGGGTGCGCCGAGAAGTAGGCAATACCGAAGAAGCCCACGGCCACAGTACCGGCCAGGCACAGGATCATCCAGGTCATGGAGATACGACGCGCCTTGGCGATCGACTTGACCGAATCCGCCGCCATGAAGCGCGCAAGGATGTGCGGCTGGCCGAAGTAGCCCAGGCCCCAGCCCATCAGCGAGATCACGCCGATGAAGGTGGTGTTTTTCAGCATGTCGAAACTGGTTGGGTCCTTGGCTTCAATCGCCAGGAACGTGGTGTCAACACCGCCGGTGGCCAGCAGCACGATGATGGGCGTCAGGATCAACGCGAAGATCATCAGCGTGGCTTGCACGGTATCGGTCCAGCTCACTGCCAGGAAACCACCGATGAAGGTGTAGGCAATTGTCGCCGCAGCACCGGCCCACAGCGCCGTCTCGTAGGACATGCCGAAGGTGCTTTCGAACAGACGGGCACCGGCCACGATGCCGGATGCGCAGTAGATGGTGAAGAACACCAGGATCACCACCGCAGAGATGATGCGCAGCAGGCCGCTTTTATCTTCGAAACGGCTGGAGAAGTAATCCGGCAGCGTCAGGGCGTCACCGTTGTGCTCGGTCTGTACCCGCAGGCGACCGGCCACGAACAACCAGTTGAGGTAAGCACCGACGATCAGGCCGATGGCGATCCAGCTTTCCGACAGACCGGACATGTAGATCGCGCCCGGCAGGCCCATCAACAACCAGCCGCTCATGTCGGAAGCACCGGCGGACAAGGCTGTCACCACGCTACCGAGGCTGCGACCGCCCAGGATGTAATCGGAAAGGTTGTTGGTGGAGCGATAGGCCATCAGGCCGATCAGCACCATTGCTGCGATGTAGATCACGAACGTGATCAAGGTTGGATTACTAACGCTCATATGAGTGACGCCCTGGCTTTGTTTTTATGTAGCAGCGGTCTTACAGACGCTACCCACTGTATAGCTGGGTAAACGAACCTGTGTGCCGTGCATTTATGACTGACGTTTCCCCAGGAAAGCCGTCAGCCGATGAACCTCGTTTTACCGACGGTTGCACCTTGGTCGCGAATGCTATTCAACAAAGCAAATAAGGTGCAACCAGTTTCTTTCGAATAAGTTGCACCCAGATATGAAATCGACAAAACGCCCTGTTTTTGCTCCTTTTCGGAGCAAGAACAGCCGAAGTCAGAAGCAAATGCACCAAGACAAAGCGGATTCAGTTGTCGCCAAATTTATTTCGGATGAACGTTGAGAATTTCATGGATAAAAAAGGTTGCACCCGGTTGCACCTCTTGATGCGCAAAGCTAATCTTGCCGCCAGCTGATGCCACTCGGTAGTGGCACCCATGAGGATAAGAAAATGGCGACGACCACCCTTGGGGTCAAACTTGACGACCCGACCCGCGAACGCCTGAAGGCTGCCGCGACCTCCATTGATCGCACGCCGCACTGGCTGATCAAGCAGGCGATTTTCAATTACCTGGAGAAACTGGAGGGTGGTGCAACCCTGACCGAACTCAACGGCTTGAGCAGCAAGGACGCCGATGATGCAGGCGAGGTCCAGGCGGACCACGCGCACCAATGCTTCCTTGAGTTCGCCGAAAGCATCCTGCCGCAGTCCGTACTGCGCGCCTCGATCACCGCCGCTTACCGTCGCCCTGAGCCGGAAGTGGTACCGATGCTGATCGAACAGGCCCGTCTGCCGGCCCCGATGGCCGAAGCTACCAATAAGCTGGCCGCCTCCATTGCAGAGAAACTGCGCAATCAAAAGAGTGCCGGCGGCCGTGCCGGTATTGTTCAGGGCCTGCTGCAAGAATTCTCGCTGTCGTCCCAGGAAGGCGTGGCGCTGATGTGCCTGGCCGAAGCGCTGCTGCGCATCCCGGACAAAGGCACCCGTGACGCGCTGATCCGCGACAAGATCAGCACCGGCAACTGGCACCCGCACCTGGGCAACAGCCCGTCGCTGTTCGTCAACGCCGCCACCTGGGGCCTGCTGCTGACCGGTAAACTGGTCGCCACCCATAACGAAGCGGGCTTGACCTCGTCCCTGAGCCGCATCATCGGCAAGAGCGGCGAGCCGATGATCCGCAAGGGCGTCGACATGGCCATGCGCCTGATGGGCGAGCAGTTCGTCACCGGCGAGACCATCGCCGAAGCCCTGGCCAACGCGAGCAAGTTCGAAGCCAAAGGTTTCCGCTATTCCTACGACATGCTCGGTGAAGCCGCACTCACCGAACACGATGCCCAGAAATACCTGGCGTCGTACGAACAAGCCATTCACTCCATCGGCAAAGCCTCTCACGGTCGTGGGATTTATGAAGGCCCGGGCATTTCCATCAAGCTGTCGGCACTGCACCCGCGTTACAGCCGGGCGCAGTACGAGCGTGTAATGGACGAGTTGTACCCGCGCCTGCTGTCCCTGACCCTGCTGGCCAAGCAATACGACATCGGCCTGAACATCGACGCCGAAGAAGCCGACCGCCTGGAGCTGTCCCTGGACCTGCTGGAGCGCCTGTGCTTCGAGCCGCAACTGACCGGCTGGAACGGCATCGGTTTCGTGATCCAGGCCTACCAGAAACGTTGCCCGTATGTGATCGACTACGTCATCGACCTGGCGCGCCGCAGCCGCCATCGCCTGATGATCCGCCTGGTAAAAGGTGCGTACTGGGACAGCGAAATCAAGCGCGCCCAGGTCGAAGGCCTGGAAGGCTACCCGGTCTACACCCGCAAGGTGTACACCGACGTTTCCTACATTGCCTGCGCACGCAAACTGCTGTCGGTGCCGGAAGTCATCTACCCGCAGTTCGCCACGCACAACGCCCATACCCTGTCGGCCATCTACCATATCGCCGGCCAGAACTATTACCCCGGCCAGTACGAGTTCCAATGCCTGCACGGCATGGGTGAGCCGTTGTACGAACAGGTTGTAGGCAAGGTATCCGAGGGCAAGTTGAACCGTCCGTGCCGCGTGTACGCACCGGTCGGCACCCACGAAACACTCCTGGCTTATCTGGTTCGACGCCTGCTGGAAAACGGCGCCAACACCTCGTTCGTCAATCGCATCGCCGACCAGTCCATCTCCATTCAGGAGCTGGTGGCCGACCCAGTGGCCAGCATCGAGCAAATGGCTACGCAGGAAGGCGGCTTCGGCTTGCCGCACCCGCGTATCCCCTTGCCGCGTGACCTTTACGGCAGCGACCGCGCCAACTCGGCGGGTATCGACCTGGCCAACGAACACCGCCTGGCGTCGCTGTCCTGCGCCTTGCTGGCGACCGCACACAACAACTGGAAAGCCGCGCCGATGCTGGGTTGCGCCTCCAGCGACCAGCCGTCTGCGCCGGTATTGAACCCGTCTGACCTGCGAGATGTGGTCGGCCAGGTTCAAGAAGCCACGGTCGAAGACGTCGACAACGCGATTCAATGCGCCATCAACGCGGGCCCGATCTGGCAGGCTACTCCGCCCGCCGAACGCGCTGCGATCCTGGAACGCGCCGCTGACCTGATGGAGGGCGAGATCCAGCCGCTGATGGGCCTGCTGGCTCGCGAAGCTGGCAAGACCTTCGCCAACGCCATTGCCGAAGTGCGTGAAGCCGTGGACTTCCTGCGTTACTACGCCGTACAGGCCCGTAACGACTTCACCAATGATGCCCACCGCCCACTGGGCCCGGTGGTCTGCATCAGCCCATGGAACTTCCCGCTGGCAATTTTCAGTGGCCAAGTTGCCGCCGCATTGGCCGCCGGCAACCCGGTACTGGCCAAGCCTGCCGAGCAAACCCCGCTGGTCGCTGCACAAGCCGTGCGCATCCTGCTGGAAGCCGGTATTCCGGAAGGCGTGCTGCAACTGCTGCCGGGCCAGGGCGAAAGCGTGGGTGCCCGCCTGGTGGGTGATGATCGCGTCAAAGGCGTGATGTTCACCGGCTCCACCGAAGTGGCGCGCCTGCTGCAACGCAATGTCGCCGGTCGTCTGGATGCCCAGGGTCGTCCGATCCCGCTGATCGCCGAAACCGGTGGCCAGAACGCGATGATCGTTGACTCCTCGGCGCTGACCGAGCAGGTGGTTATCGACGTAGTCTCTTCGGCCTTCGACAGTGCCGGCCAGCGTTGCTCGGCCCTGCGTGTACTGTGCCTGCAGGAAGATTCGGCAGACCGCGTCATCGAAATGCTCAAGGGCGCCATGGCTGAATGCCGCCTCGGCAACCCGGAACGCCTGTCGGTAGACATTGGCCCGGTGATCGACGCCGAAGCCAAAGCCGGCATCGAGAAACACATCCAGGCCATGCGCGACAAAGGCCGCAATGTGTACCAAGTGGCGATTGCCGATGGTGAAGAGGTCAAGCGCGGCACCTTCGTGATGCCAACCCTGATCGAGCTGGAAAGCTTCGACGAGCTGCAACGCGAGATCTTCGGCCCGGTGCTGCACGTGGTGCGCTACAAGCGTAAAGAGATCGATCAACTGATCGGCCAGATCAACGCATCCGGTTACGGCCTGACCCTGGGCGTGCATACCCGTATCGACGAGACCATCGCCAAGGTGATCGACAACGTCAATGCCGGTAACGTCTACGTGAACCGTAACATCGTGGGTGCCGTGGTCGGCGTGCAACCGTTCGGCGGCGAAGGCTTGTCGGGTACCGGCCCGAAAGCCGGTGGCCCGCTGTACCTGTACCGCCTGCTGTCGACTCGTCCTACCGATGCGATCGAGCAATCCTTCGTACGTGGCGACAAGTTGGCTGCACCGGATGTACGTCTGCGCGACGCCATGAGCCAACCGCTGACCGCCCTGAAAGCCTGGGCTGACAGCCAGTCGTTCAGCGAGCTGAGTGCCCTGTGCAGCCAGTTCGCCGCGCAGTCCCAGAGCGGTATCACCCGTCAACTGGCCGGCCCGACCGGCGAGCGCAACAGCTACGCCATCCTGCCCCGCGAGCACGTGTTGTGCCTGGCGGACGTGGAAGGCGATCTGTTGACGCAACTGGCGGCAGTGCTGGCGGTGGGTGGTTCTGCGGTATGGCCGGAAACTGACCTGACCAAGGCCTTGTTCCCACGCCTGCCTAAGGACATTCAGGCGAAGATCAAGCCCGTGGCGGATTGGACCAAGGACGAGGTGGTGTTCGACGCGGTCCTGCATCACGGTGATTCCGACCAACTGCGTGCGGTGTGCCAGCAAGTGGCACAGCGTGGTGGGGCGATTGTCGGCGTACACGGTTTGTCGCAAGGCGAAACGGCGATCGCGCTGGAGCGCCTGGTGATCGAGCGGGCGTTGAGCGTCAACACCGCTGCGGCGGGCGGCAACGCCAGCCTGATGACCATCGGCTAACTAATGTGGGAGGGGGGCTTGCCCCCGATTGCAGTGGATCAGCCAACCTATCTCTGGCTGACACACCGCAATCGGGGGCAAGCCCCCTCCCACATTCTGGTCCTCCATCACCCAGATCAATCTTGCTATCCACCCTCCATTCGCACACTTAGACTCAGGCCAATTCCTCCAAAGGTAAGCCGCCATGTCCGAGACGCTGCTCAGTTCCCGCAATCTGGCTTTCGAGCTGTACGAAGTCCTCGATGCCGAGGGCCTGACCCAGCGCGAGCGGTTTGCCGAGCACAACCGCGAAACCTTCGATGCGGCCATCAGCACGGCCCGCTCCATCGCCGAAAAATATTTCGCGCCGCATAACCGCAAAAACGACGAAAACGAACCGCGCTACGAAGACGGTCAGGCGATCCTGATCCCGGAAGTCAAACCGGCCGTGGATGCCTTCCTGGAGGCCGGCTTCCTCAATGCCGCCCGCAGTTTCGAAGCCGGTGGCATGCAACTGCCGACCTTGCTGTCCCAGGCCTGCTTTGCGCACTTCCAGTCGGCCAACGCAGCGTCTACTTCCTACCCGTTCCTGACCATGGGCGCGGCCAACCTGATCGAAAGCTTCGGCACCGAGGAGCAGAAGCAACGCTTCCTGCAACCGATGATCGACGGACGCTTCTTCGGCACCATGGCCCTGACCGAACCCCACGCGGGCTCATCGCTGTCGGATATTCGTACACGTGCCGAACCTGCGGCTGACGGCAGCTATCGCCTCAAGGGCAACAAGATCTTTATCTCCGGGGGCGACCATCCGCTGTCGGAAAACATCGTGCACATGGTGCTGGCCAAGCTGCCGGACGCGCCGGCCGGGGTGAAGGGCATTTCGCTGTTTATCGTGCCCAAATTCCTGGTCAACGATGACGGCAGCCTCGGTGCACGCAACGACGTGTTGTTGGCCGGGCTGTTTCACAAGATGGGCTGGCGCGGCACCACGTCGACCGCGCTGAATTTCGGCGATAACGGCAACTGTGTCGGCTATCTGGTGGGCAAGCCACACCAGGGGCTGAGCTGCATGTTCCAGATGATGAACGAAGCGCGCATCGGCGTCGGCATGGGCGCGGTCATGCTCGGTTACGCCGGCTACCTGTATTCCCTGGAATACGCCCGCGAACGCCCACAAGGCCGTCTGCCTGATAGCAAAGATCCTACAACGGCGCCGGTGTCGATCATCCAGCACGCCGACATCAAGCGCATGCTGCTGACCCAGAAAGCCTATGTCGAAGGCGCCTTCGACCTGGGCCTGTACGCCGCGCGCCTATTCGATGACACCACCACACTGGCAACCGAGACCGAGCGCAAACAGGCCCACGAACTGCTGGACCTGCTCACGCCCATCGTCAAATCCTGGCCCTCGGAGTTCTGCCTCAAGGCTAACGAACTGGCGATCCAGATCCTCGGCGGCCACGGCTACACCCGCGAATACCCGGTGGAACAGTACTACCGCGACAACCGCCTGAACCCGATCCACGAAGGCACCCACGGCATCCAGTCCCTGGATTTGCTCGGGCGCAAGCTGGCGCAGAATGGCGGCGCGGGGCTAAAGCAACTGATCCGCCTGATCGCCGAAACCGGCGCCCGCGCCCAGGAGTACCCATCACTTACCGCCATCAGAGAACCGCTGGAACACCTGGTAGCGCGCCTGCAACAAGTCACCCTGGGCCTGCTGACGGATCTCGCCCACGGCAAGGTCAACAGCAGCCTGGCGAACTCGGCGCTGTACCTGAAAGTGTTCGGGCATACGGTGATTGGCTGGCGCTGGCTGGAGCAGGCGATTCGCGCCGAAGAAGGGCTGGCCAGGGGCAATGCGGCGGATGTTGCCTTCTATAAAGGCAAGCTCCAAGCCGCCCGTTACTTCCTGACCTGGGAAGTACCGGGCTGCCATCATGAACTGGCGATTCTGGAGGCACGCGATGATACGTGCCTGGGGATGCGGGATGCGTGGTTCTAATAGCGGCGAAATAGTCCGGGCGTGCGAGCTAATGAACAAGAGTTCTAAAAAACTGTGATTTCTGACAGTTACCGAGGAGACTTTTCAAGGGGTAGGCTTTCAGGTGTTGAGAGCGTGTTCACACTGGCTTCCATACCAATGACCTACTGCTGCCCATTTTGAGGAATCAACATGAAAACCGCCCCGAAAATTATTCTCGTCCATAAGAGCGGCGATCCTTCGATCGCAAGAGATATAACGCTTGATGAATACTTGATCCATGCCAACGCAGGCGATGTCCTGGACGTTTTGGGAAATAAGACAACAGTAATTAACAAAGTTTTCAAATTTAAAGCCTTCGACGAATACAGCATCGAAATCGTGTACGAGTAAACATCGGAAAAAGCCTGGCGCGCGCTGAAAAACGTTGCGCGCCAGCATGCTTTTATTATGGCTGCCCAATCACCTTGGAGATTACGTCGACCGTGGCGCTGACTTGCTCTTGGTAACGGTCGAGTTCCTGTTGATGAGCCTGCTGCAATTCGATCTGCTCGGCGCACAGGTTCAGCGCCGCCAGCACCAGTAATTTGTCACCGATCAGGGTCGGGTACTTTTTCTTGGTGGTGGCCAGGGAGGCCTTGAGCATGGTCACGGCGTGCATCAGGGTCTTGTCTTCCCCCGCTGGCGCCTTGATCGAGTAATCCTCTCCGAGAATCGAAACGACCTTTATCCCTTCATTCATGCGCTGACAGGCCCTGCGCTCACACGCTCAACCAACGCCTGGATACGGGCAGCGGTAGCGCCGTGTTTTTCTTCCTGTTCCATCAGGCTCAGTTGCAGGCTGTCGTTCTCATCCTTGGCGTTAGCCAGTTCGGCCTTGAGGGATTCGTTGCGGCCCAGCAGGTCCTGATTCTGCTGTACCAGGTCGCTGACCAGTTGTTCCAATTGGCTGAGGGATGCTTCTAACATTTTGATTTCTCGGGCTTTTTCAAAGGGCGGTGACGATAAAGAAAATTCACCTCGTATGCCAGGGTTATCCCCGGCGCGCAGCCCGATTTTTAAGGGCCGGGCCGCACTTTCGAGCCTTAGTGACTGCATTTACCCGATCTGGTTCCTGAATCGGCCAAACCCCTCGTCAGATGCGACAAAAACGCACACGCCCCTTTAGACTTTAGTCGTAGGACCGATAGAGAAGCACACCCCGTCTCACCCCCCGCACGGATCGCGCTTCTCCCCAGGATTCCCGCATGTCGCTTCGTAATATGAATATCGCTCCGAGGGCCTTCCTCGGCTTTGCGTTTATTGGTGCACTGATGCTGTTTCTCGGTGTGTTCGCCCTGAACCAGATGAGCAAGATCCGTGGCGCGACCGAAGACATCACCCTGTCCAGCGTGCCAAGCATCCGTGCGCTTGATGAGTTCACCCAACTGACCCTGCGCCTGCGGGTGCTGTCGTACCGCTTGCTGACCAACCGCGAGCCGGACGTACAGCAAAAGACCCTGGAGTCCTTCGAGCTGCGCAACCAGCAGATCCGCACCGCCCAGGACGTCTACGAAAAACTGATCGAAAGCAGCGAAGAGCGCTCCACCTACAACGAATACGTGCGCTTGCTCGGCCAGTACCATCAGATCGAAGAGCGCATGAAGAGCCTGTCCCGCGCCAATCAGGTGGAAGAGTTGCGTACGCTGCTCAATACCGAGCTGCTGAGCAACTCCGAGCAAGTCAACGCAGTGCTCACCCGTTTGCTGGACATCAACAACAAGATGGCCCTGGCGACTAACCAGGAGGCGGAAGACCAATACAACGCGGCCTTCGACCTGGTCGTGGGCCTGCTGGTGATCGCCACGGCGCTGACCGTGCTGTTTGCCTGGCTGTTGACCCGCAGCATCACCGTCCCGATCGCCCAGGCGCTGGAAGCCGCCGAAGAAGTGGCCGAAGGTAACCTGACGCGGCCGATCAAGGTTGATGGCAACGACGAAGCCGGACGCCTGCTCGCCGCCATGGCCAAGATGCAGGACAAGCTGCGCGACACCCTGCAACGCATCGCCGGCTCTGCCACCCAGTTGGCTTCCGCCGCCGAAGAGCTGAACGCCGTCACCGACGAAAGCGCCCGTGGCCTGACCCAGCAGAACAACGAAATCGAGCAAGCCGCCACCGCCGTCAACGAGATGACCAGCGCCGTCGAGGAAGTTGCGCGCAATGCGGTGAGCACTTCCGAAGCCTCGCGCAATGCCACCTCTTCGGCCGGCGATGGCCGTGACCTGGTACAGGAAACCGTCAGCGCCATCGAACGCATGAGCGGCGACGTACAAGCCACCGCCACGCTGATTGGCGACCTGGCCAATGAGTCGCGGGATATCGGCAAGGTGCTGGACGTGATTCGCGGTCTGGCCGACCAGACCAACCTGCTGGCCCTGAATGCCGCCATCGAAGCAGCGCGCGCCGGTGAAGCCGGGCGTGGGTTTGCGGTGGTGGCCGATGAAGTACGCGCCCTCGCCCATCGCACCCAGCAGTCCACCAGCGAGATCGAGCGGATGATCGGCAGTATCCAGGCCGGCACCGAGCACGCGGTGGACTCGATGCGTAACAGCACCGAACGTGCTGAATCAACACTGAACATCGCCAAAGGCGCAGGGATGTCGCTGGACACCATCAACACGGCGATTGTGCAGATCAATGAACGTAACCTGGTGATCGCCAGCGCAGCGGAAGAGCAGGCGCAGGTGGCACGGGAAGTGGACCGCAACCTGGTGAACATTCGTGACCTGTCGGTGCAGTCGGCGACCGGCGCCAGCCAGACCAGTGCGGCGAGCAGTGAGTTGTCGCGGTTGGCGGTGGATTTGAATGGGATGGTGGGGCGGTTCCGCCTCTAACTGAATGCACTCAGTTAAAAATGTAGAGGGGGCTGCCCCCTCCTACATTCAGATCTGCGCCCGGCGTTAAAAGCTTTTTGACAGCACCGCAATTCAACAGGTTAGAATCCCTGGCACGCAGACTGCATGGTCAGTTTGCGTCCCGTCTTGTTTGCTTATGGAGTACTGCCTTTGAATGCGACGACCATCAACAGCCTGTTCTTGATCGGCGCGTTGCTGGTGAGTGCGAGCATTCTGGTGAGTTCTCTTTCGTCGCGCCTGGGGATTCCGATCCTGGTGATCATCCTGGCCGTGGGCATGGTCGCCGGCGTCGATGGCGGCGGCATCATTTTCGACAACTACCCGACCGCCTACCTGGTGGGCAACCTCGCACTGGCCGTGATCCTGCTCGACGGTGGCTTGCGCACGCGGGTGGCGAGTTTCCGCGTGGCACTCTGGCCGGCGTTGTCCCTGGCCACGGTGGGGGTGTTGATCACCACCGGCCTCACCGGCATGGCGGCAGCCTGGCTGTTTGACCTCAATATTATCCAAGGCTTGTTGATTGGCGCGATTGTCGGTTCCACCGACGCCGCGGCGGTATTCTCGCTGCTCGGCGGCAAGGGCCTGAACGAACGGGTTACCGCCACGCTGGAAATCGAATCCGGCAGCAACGACCCAATGGCGGTGTTCCTCACCGTCACCCTGATCGACATGCTCGCCAGCGGCCAGACCGGCCTGCACTGGAGCCTGCTGACGCATCTGGTGCGCGAATTCGGCATCGGCGGCATGGTTGGCCTGGGCGGCGGCTGGCTGATGCTGCAGATGGTCAACCGCATCAACCTGGCCACCGGCCTGTATCCGATCCTGGTGATCGCCGGTGGCCTGTTCGTCTTCGCCCTGACCAACGCCTTGCACGGCAGCGGTTTCCTCGCCGTTTACCTGTGCGGCCTGGTGATCGGCAACCGCCCGGTGCGCAGCCGTCATGGCATCTTGCATATGCTCGACGGCATGGCCTGGCTCGCACAGATCGGCATGTTCCTGGTGCTGGGCCTGTTGGTCACGCCCCATGATTTGCTGCCAATCGCCCTGCCGGCCCTGGGCTTGGCGCTGTGGATGATCCTGTTTGCGCGGCCGTTGTCGGTGATGGTCGGCCTGCTGCCGTTCAAGGCATTCCACGGTCGCGAAAAAGGCTTTATCGCGTGGGTCGGCCTGCGCGGCGCGGTGCCGATCATTCTCGCGGTGTTCCCGCTGATGGCCGGCCTGCCCCATGCGCAGCTGTACTTCAACCTGGCGTTCTTTATCGTGCTGGTGTCACTGCTGGTACAAGGCACGAGCCTGCCGTGGGTGGCCAAGTTGCTGAAAGTGACCGTACCACCGGACCCGGCGCCGATCTCCCGCGCAGCCCTGGAAGTACACGTTACCAGCGAGTGGGAGCTGTTCGTGTACCGCCTGGGCGCCGAAAAATGGTGCATCGGCGCAGCCCTGCGCGAGCTGAGAATGCCCGAAGGCACGCGGATTGCGGCACTGTTCCGTGGCCAGCAACTGCTCCATCCGTCGGGTAGTACGGTGCTGGAAGTCGACGATCTGCTCTGTGTGATCGGCCATGAACACAACCTGCCAGCCCTCGGCAAACTGTTCAGCCAGGCACCGCAACGCGGCCTCGACCTGCGCTTCTTCGGCGACTTCGTGCTGGAAGGCGACGCCCAGCTGGGCGCGGTTTCGGCCCTGTACGGCCTGAAGTTGGAGGGCATCGATCCGGACATGCCACTGAGCAGCTTCATCACCCAAAAAGTCGGCGGCGCCCCCATCGTCGGCGACCAGGTGGAGTGGAACAACACCATCTGGACCGTCGCGGTCATGGACGGGAACAAGATCGGCAAAGTGGGCGTCAGATTCCCCGAAGGAAGTCGCCCGGGCCCCGGACTCTTCCTCTAAACTGCGGAGCGACAGCACGCTCCCGATTCTTCACCTTGCAAGACCGGTGTCTATGCCAACCCTGCGCACGTTTCTCGCCACTGCCCTGCTGGGCCTGACCCTTTGTTTTGGCAGCGTCTACGCCGCCGACCCGCCCAGCGCCGATGCCATCCAGCAAACCCTGGACAAGCTGCCCGACCGCAAGCTGCCCGACGCCGACATGAAGGCGCTGCAAACCATCCTGCAGCAGACCCTGACGTATCTGGGCAACCAGCAGGATTACGAGCAGCGCCTGGTCGAGCTCAAGCGCCAGCTGGAAGACGCGCCGCGCCAGACCAGCGAAAACCAGCGCGAGCTGACCCGCCTCAAGGCTACCAAAATCATCCCGGTGGCCCAGCGCTATGCCACGCTGCCGGTGCCGCAGCTTGAGCAATTGCTGGTGCAGCGCACCACCCAGCAAGGCGACCTGCAAAAAGACCTGGCCGAAGCCAACAGCCTGACCATCGCCGCCCAGACCCGCCCCGAACGCGCCCAGACCGAAATCAGCAGCAGCCAGACGCGCATCCTGCAGATCAATTCGACGCTAAAGGCCGGCAAGGACAATGGCAAAGCGCTTAACAGCGACCAACGCAACCAACTGAACGCCGAGCTCGCCGCACTCAATGCCCTGATCCCCCTGCGCCGCCAGGAACTGGCCGGCAACAGCCAGTTGCAAGACCTGGGCAACAGCCAGCATGACCTGGTGGTGGAAAAAATCGCGCGCCTGGAACAAGAGATTCAGGACCTGCAAACCCTGATCAACCAGAAGCGCCTGGCCCAGTCCCAACAGACCGTGACCCAGCAGTCCATCGAAGCGCAAAAGGCCGGAGGCAGCAGCCTGTTGGCCACGGAAAGTGCGGCCAACCTGAAGCTTTCCGACTACCTGCTCAAAAGCACCGACCGCCTCAACGACCTGACCCAGAAGAACCTGCAGACCAAGCAGCAACTGGACACCGTGACCCAGAGCGACTCAGCCCTGGATGAGCAGATCAGTGTGCTCAAGGGCAGCCTGCTGCTGTCGAAGATTCTGTATAAGCAAAAACAGGCACTGCCGCGCCTGACCGTGGACCGTGACCTGGCCGACGACATTGCCAACATTCGCCTGTACCAGTTCGAGGTCAACCAGCAACGCGAACTGATCAGTTCCCCCAGCACTTATGTCGACAACCTGCTGGCCAACCAGCCACCGGACGACGTCACCCCGCAACTGCGCCGCACCCTGCTGGAACTGGCGGTCACCCGCAGCGACCTGTTGGAGCGCCTGAGCCGCGAGCTGAGTGCACTGCTCAACGAATCCATCACCCTGCAACTCAACCAGAAACAACTGCTCAGCACCGCCACCACCCTGCGCGCCACGCTCGACGAGCAGATGTTCTGGATCCCGAGCAACAAGCCGCTGGACACCGAGTGGCTGGAGACCGTGCCGGCGCACCTGAGCAAGCAAGTCACCACCCTGCCCTGGGCCTCCAGCGTCAGTGAGCTGTATGACGGCCTGACCCAGCGCCCATTGCTGTTCCTGCCGCTGTTGCTGTTGATCGGCTTCCTGCTGTGGCGGCGCACCGCGCTGTACGCCCGCCTGAAAAGGGTCCACCTGGACATCGGCCACTTCAAACGCGACAGCCAGTGGCACACGCCGCAGGCGATCCTGGTGAATATTCTGCTGGCGATGCCGGTAGCCCTGGGCCTGGCGCTGTGCGGTTATGCGCTGCAAATCGACGCCCGTGGGCAAAACGCCAACCTGGGCGCGGCATTGCTGCAGATCGCCCAGGCGTGGCTGGTGTTCTACACCGCCTACCGCATCCTGGCGCCGGGCGGCGTGGCCGAACTGCATTTTCGCTGGGAAAAACCCCAGGTCGAATTCCTGCAAGGCTGGGTGCGTAAACTCGGCCTGGTCGTACTGGCCCTGGTGGCCGTGGTGGCGATTGCCGAACATCAACCGGCGGCACTGGCCGACGACGTGCTAGGCATCGCCGTGGTCCTGACGTGCTATGCGCTGATGGCCTGGCTGCTCGGGCGCCTGCTGTTGCACAGCCCGACCCACGAAAAAGCCTCGCTGTTCCGCAAAGCCGTGGGCCTGCTGTTCACCGCACTGCCCATCGCGCTGTTTATTGCCGTGTGCTTCGGCTACTACTACACCGCCCTGAAACTCAGCGACCGGTTGATCAACACCCTGTACCTGCTGATGTTCTGGCTGGTGATCGAAGCCACCTTCGTGCGTGGCCTGGGCGTTGCCGCCCGCCGCCTGGCCTATGCCCGAGCCCTGGCCAAACGCCAGGCCGCCAAGGAAGCCGGTGATGGCGAAGCCGTGATCGAAGAACCGACCCTGGACATCGAACAGGTCAACGAACAGTCCATGCGCCTGATTCGCCTGGCCCTGCTTGGCGGCTTTATCGCCGCGCTGTACTGGGTGTGGTCGGACCTGATCTCGGTGTTTTCCTACCTGGATAACGTCACGCTGTACGAATACACCAGCGGCACGGGTGCGAATATCAGCATGGTGCCTATCAGCATCGGCGACTTGCTCGGCGCGCTGATCATCATCGGCATCACCTTCGCCCTGGCGCGCAACCTGCCCGGTCTGCTGGAGGTGCTGGTACTGTCCAAGCTGGACCTGGCCCAGGGCAGCGCCTACGCCACCACCACCTTGCTGTCCTATGTGATTGCCGGCGTGGGCTTCGTGTCTACCCTGTCTACCCTCGGCGTGAGCTGGGACAAGTTGCAATGGCTGGTGGCCGCACTGTCAGTGGGCCTGGGCTTCGGCATGCAGGAGATCTTCGCCAACTTCATCTCCGGCATCATGATCCTGTTCGAACGCCCGGTGCGTATCGGCGACACCATCACCATCGGCAACCTGTCGGGCACGGTGAGCAAGATCCGCATCCGCGCCACCACCATCACCGACTTCGACCGCAAGGACATCATTGTCCCGAACAAGACGTTCATTACCGGGCAACTGATCAACTGGTCGCTGACCGACACCATCACCCGCGTCACCCTGAAGCTGGGCGTGGACTACGGCTCTGATCTGGACCTTGTGAGGGAATTGCTGCTCAAGGCTGCCAGGGAAAACCCACGGGTTCTGAAGGAGCCGGAACCTCACGTGTACTTCCTCAACTTCGGCGAAAGCACCCTCGACCACGAGCTGCGCATGCACGTGCGCGACCTCGGTGACCGCAACCCGGTGCTGGACGAGGTCAACCGCTATATCAACCGCGAGTTCAAGAAGCAGCACATCAACATCTCGTTCCGGCAGATGGAGGTGTACCTCAAGAACATGCACGGCCAGGAGTACAAACTGGTGCCGGTCGAGGATGATCGCAAGACCATCGCCGCGCCTGCCGCAGAGCAGGACGCCCCCGAGCCGCCGCCCGGTAAAGTCGAAGACGCACCGGAACCGCCACCGAGCAAACTCGACTAAACGCCCTATCCCCAGCAGAATGTTCGGACATTCTGCTGGAGATGGCCGGTGAAAGCCCTCGACGAACTGACCTTCGACAACCGCTTCGCACGCCTGGGCGACGCGTTCTCAACCCACGTTTTGCCCGAGCCCCTCGACGAGCCGCGCCTTGTCGTGGCGAGCGATGCCGCCATGGCCCTGCTCGACCTCGACCCGACGGTGGCCGACACGCCGGTATTCGCCGAGCTGTTCGGCGGCCACAAGCTATGGGCCGAAGCTGAGCCGCGTGCGATGGTCTATTCCGGGCATCAATTTGGCGGCTATTCCCCGCAACTGGGCGATGGCCGTGGGTTGTTGCTCGGCGAGGTGTACAACCAGGCCGGCGAACACTGGGACCTGCACCTCAAGGGTGCCGGAATGACGCCTTACTCGCGGATGGGCGATGGCCGTGCGGTTTTGCGCTCGTCGATTCGGGAGTTTCTTGCCTCTGAAGCACTCCACGCGCTGGGCATCCCCAGTAGCCGTGCGCTGTGCGTGATCGGCTCCAGCACGCCGGTATGGCGCGAAAAACAGGAGCGCGGGGCGATGGTGCTGCGCCTGGCGCCGAGCCATATCCGCTTCGGGCATTTCGAATATTTCTACTACACCAAGAAACCAGAGCAGCAGGCGGAACTGGCCGAGCACGTGCTTTCACTGCACTACCCCGAGTGCAAGGAACAGCCTGAACCTTACCTCGCGATGTTCCGCGAAATCGTCGAACGCAATGCCGAGATGATCGCCAAATGGCAGGCCTATGGCTTCTGCCATGGCGTGATGAACACCGACAACATGTCGATCCTGGGCATCACCTTCGACTTCGGGCCGTTTGCGTTTCTGGATGATTTTGACGCGCACTTCATCTGCAACCATTCCGACCATGAAGGACGCTACTCGTTTAGCAACCAAGTTCCGATTGGCCAGTGGAACCTCAGCGCGCTGGCCCAGGCGCTGACGCCGTTTATCAGCGTTGAAGCCTTGAAGGAAGCCCTGGGCCTATACCTGCCGTTCTACCAGGCCCACTACCTCGACCTGATGCGCCGCCGCCTGGGGCTGACCACCGCTGAAGACGACGACCAGAAATTGGTGGAGCGCCTGCTCAAGCTGATGCAGAACAGTGGCGTGGACTACACCCTGTTCTTCCGCCGTTTGGGGGATGAATCCGCGGCGCTGGCCGTGACGCGGTTGCGCGATGATTTTGTCGACATGGCCGGGTTTGACGCCTGGGCCGAGCAGTACAAGGAACGTGTCGCACGGGATGGGAACTGCAGCGAAGAGCAGCGCCGTGAGCGGATGCACGCAGTGAACCCGTTGTACATCCTGCGCAACTATCTGGCACAGAACGCTATCACCGCCGCAGAATCAGGCGATTACAGCGAAGTGCGGCGGCTGCATGAGGTGCTTTCCAAGCCGTTTGAGGAACAGGCGGGAATGGAACTATACGCGCAGCGGCCGCCGGATTGGGGCAAGCATTTGGAGATCAGTTGTTCGTCGTGAAACCTTTAGATAAAGGTTTCCACTGAAACACCGAAACGCTCCGCCAGCCAACGAATCTGCCGCACGTTGAGCTGGCGCTTGCCGCTCAGTACTTCGGACACAACCGATTGAGCACCAACGCCCGGCAAGTCGCTCTGGGTGAGGTTGTGCTCGCGCATCATATAGCGCAGCACATCTACACCACTGGCGACGGGCATTGGCCGATGCGCATGATCATAGGCTTCGATCCAATCGCTGAGGATGTCCACCAAACTCATGAGCGGGCTGTCCTCATCTTCACCGATTAGGCTCAATAACTCGTCCAGGCAGCCTACCATCGCGTCGTAGTCTGCCTCGTTTTCCGGCTTTCGTAGTACTGGCGAAACGAATTGCCAGTGTTCGACCGCGACTCGCATAAGCGCGCTCATCTGATTTTTTCCTTCCATTTGTCTTTCTCATAATCGCGGTGATCAAGCAGGTGCTTGATGTAAACGTGCTGCACCTGATACTCCACGCTAGCAATCAACCTAAGCTTGTTGCCTCCAATATCAAATACATGAAACGCTCCGACCTTATCGGTGGCGGGGAACATGGTTTTCATCGCCGCAAAGTCTTTGGGGGAATTTCGCTTGATGATGCGATACCACTGATCCAAAGCCGCTGCGGAACGGGGCCATTTTTCCTTTGCTTCCCAAATCCTTTTTTCACTGATGACTCGCATGCAACATCCTTATCGCATCGTGCTATGGAGGCTAAACCCGAATTGCGACTATCGCAATTTGCTATAGCCACAAGCAGACCAATGGTTCAAGACAAAACCGGCTCTAGTAGCCTAGATAGACAATCTCGCTTCGACATGGGCAGAACTGTGAGCGGATGAGTCGCATCTGCCTGACTTGATAAACCTAGCCCCCGACTCCAAATACAGTGCCATTGGCCACTTCCAAGGAGCCCTCAATGTCCGAACCTCTCGTCATCCCGTGCCCTCATTGCAACGGCCTCAACCGCATCCCCGGCGAACGCCTGGGAGATGCGCCCAAATGCGGGCGTTGTAAGCAACAGGTGTTGTTGAATAAGCCTTTTGAGCTGAAACAAGGCGACTACGCCAGCCAGATCAAGGGCGACCTGCCGCTTCTGGTCGATGTGTGGGCCGACTGGTGCGGGCCGTGCAAGTCGTTCGCGCCGGTGTTTGAACAGGCGGCCGGGCAGTTGGAGGCCAAGTGTCGGCTGGCCAAGCTCGACAGCGAGGCCAATCAGCAGTTGTCAGCGCAGTTGGGGATTCGCTCGATTCCCAGTTTGATTCTGTTCAAGAACGGCCGCGAAGTGGCGCGCCAGAGCGGCGCGTTTCCGTTGCCGCAGTTGATGAGCTGGTTGCGCAGCCAAGGGGTGTAAACCAGCCCCCAATCAACGGGATCAAATGTGGGAGGGGGCTTGCCCCCGATGGCAGTGGATCAGTACCAGGTGGGCTGGCTGACACACTGCTATCGGGGGCAAGCCCCCTCCCACACTTTTTTGACCGCGCCTACCTTGAGGCCAGCGGCACTTCGCGGTCCATCATCTGGCCCACCAGCAGCACGCCCAGCTCACTCAATTGATGAATAGCCAAGGCTACGTCGCGGTGTTCGCCAGTGAGGTCGTTGGATAGGTTGAGCAATAGCGTGCGCACAGAGGACAAGGTTTCGTAGCTGTTGAGCACGAGGGTTTCGGTGGGGAGGTCGGGTGCAACGGCGTAAAGGTTAACCATGGAACGTCTCCGAGTAAGCGCCGCAACCAGCCGCTACTAAACGGAGGGTGGCAGCTGTACGCAGGTTAGTAGACCGGGGAGACTCACCGGCGCGCTCGAAAGCGCCCTCCGTACAGCCACCATCAAATACAGGACAGTCCTGATCAATGATTTGCTGTACGTCTCACCACAGGCTACTAAACCCGATCACTGAACATTCAGTGACCGGCAAACCTGAGAGACGACCATCCAGACGCACAAGCCGGGCGATTCTGGCTTAGCTGTAGGCAATGAGACAAGGCACACGCCCTATTGCAAGACCGTTCCTACAGCCCCAGTGGGGCAAATCCAAATCCACCAGCAGAAATACAATACAAATGTGGGAGGGGGCTTGCCCCCGATGGCAGTGGATCAGTACCAAGCGGGCTGGCTGACACACTGCTATCGGGGGCGATAAGCCCCCTCCCACACTCGATCTAGGCGCTTTCCAGCAGGTTATGCAACTCCACAAACTGCTGCGTCAGCTTATGCCGAGGGTCCAGGTGGATCAGCGGCTTGCTCTCCTGGTGCGACTCGCGCATGCGCACCGAACTGGCCAGATATACCGGCAGCACCGGCAAGCCTTCGGCGATCAACTCCTCCAGCATCTGCTGCGGCAGGCTCGCTCGGGCTTGGAACTGGTTGACCACGATGCCTTCCACTTCAAGGCCTTCGTTGTGGTCTTCCTTCAATTCTTCGATTTCAGCCAGCAGGCCATACAAGGCCTGACGCGAGAAGCTGTCGCAATCGAAGGGGATCAGCACACGATCAGCGGCAATCAATGCCGAAACCGCATAAAAATTCAGTGCCGGTGGCGTATCGAGATAGATCCGGTCGTAATCTTCGGCCAGTTCATCCAGCAACTTTCGCAGTTTGTTGATCTTGTGCTTGGCTTCAAGCTTAGGCTGCAGGTCCGCCAGCTCTGCGGTGGCGGTGATCACGTGCAGGTTGTCGAACGGCGTTTCGTAGATATCGACCTTGTTCTTCTTCGAAAACGGTCCGGAAGACAGGGTTTGCTTGAAAAAGTCCGCGATCCCCATGGGGATGTCGTTGCCGGTCAGCCCGGTGAGGTACTGGGTAGAGTTGGCTTGTGCATCGAGGTCCACCAACAGGGTTCGATAGCCTTCGCTGGCGCTGACCGCCGCCAGGTTGCAGGCGATGCTGGACTTGCCAACGCCGCCTTTCTGATTGAACACCACACGCCGCATGGAAAAACCTCCGTGTATCAATGAATGTCCGAGTGTAGAGGGCAAAAGCGCCTGTTAGCTACCTCGTTCAACAATGCATCGCTGCATCAAAGGCAAGTCACGTACGAGTGATTAGGAACGGGCCGACAAGCCAACCCAGCCGTCCATAACGGACAATCTGTAAATCTTTACCAACAATTTGTATTCCGCCGTGAACAAACCTTTACCAAAGTTTGCTAGAACCCCACGGCACCGGGATAATGCGCGCCATTCGGCGATTGCTCCCTGTCCCGGTATTCGGGGCCAAAAGCCGCACATGGAAGCCCGCAGGGGCGGGATAACTTCTCAGTGATCAACTTCAATATCGCCCAATGGCGCGCCTGGGCCCCAGGGCTGGAGAGTGCGCACGACTGGCACGCCTGGTGCCAGGCCCCTGCGCTGCTGCCCGCCAGCGATGCCTCGCCCGACGTGTCGTTCCTGCCTGCTATGCAGCGCCGCCGCCTGAGCCGGCTGGCACGCATGGCGTTCAGCGTGGGCTGGCCGCTGGCCGAAGGCCTGCAAGACCTGCCGCTGGTGTTTATTTCCCGGCATGGCGAAACCCCGCGCACCCTCGACATCCTCAGCGACCTGGCCAACGACCAGCCGCTGTCCCCAACCCAATTCAGCCTGTCGGTGCATAACGCCGTGATTGGCCTGTGGTCGATCCTGCGTAATGAAACCAGTGAAATGACTGCCCTCGCCGCAGCCGGCGACGGCCTGGAGCACGGCATGCTCGAAGCCGCCGCGCTGCTCAACGAAGGCGCCCCGGCGGTATTGCTGGTGATCACCGAAGAACAGCCGCCCGAGGCCTACGCCAGTTGGATCGTTGACGTGCCCTTCCCCTACGCCCTCGGCCTGCTGCTGACCCCAGGCGACGAGTGGCAACTGGAACTCACGCCCGGCACTGTCCAAGCCACTCAAACTCAGTGGCCCCACGCCCTGAACCTGCTGCGCACCCTGCTCACCGAACAGGGTGCCTGCCAACATGCCTGGAAGAACCGTGTATGGAACTGGCAACGCAAGCCCTGACCGACAAGCCACGGGACGCCTACTACTGGCGCCTGTTCGCCACCGCCGCCAGCTTCTTCCTGTTTGGTGTCGGTGGGCTGTGCCTGCGTTTGCTGGTGTTTCCGGTGCTCAGTTGCCTGCCGGGCAGCGCCGACAAGCATCAGCGTCGCGCCCGTCATACCATCAGCAAGCTGTTCTGGTTCTTTATTCGCCTGATGCAACGCGCGGGCGTGCTGACCTACAGCGTCGAAGGCGCCGAGAAACTCGGTCGCCCTGGCCAGATGATCGTCGCCAACCACCCGTCGCTGATCGATGTGGTGTTCCTGATCGGCCTGATGCGTCAGACCAACTGCGTGGTCAAGCAGAGCCTGTGGCAGAACCCGTTCACCCGTGGGCCGATACGCGATGCCGGCTATATCAGCAATGACGGCAGCGCAGAGATGCTGGATGCCGCCGCCGACGCCCTGCGCGAAGGCCAGACGCTGATCATCTTCCCTGAAGGCACCCGCACCACGCCCGGCGCAGCGCCCGCCTTTCATCGCGGCGGCGCCGCCATTGCGCTGCGGGGTGCGACAATCATCACCCCCGTGGTGATCAAGGTCAGCCCCACCACCTTGACCAAGGCCGAACCCTGGTATCGCATCCCCAAACGCCGTTTTCACTTCAGTTTGCGCGTGGGTGCCGATATAGAACCACAGGCGTTCGCAACACTGGGGCCCGCGCCCCAGGCCTCACGCAAGCTCAACGATTACCTGCATGACTATTTTATTAAGGAGCTCGCCGAAGATGAGCGACCAACACCGCCTTGAGCACGACATAAAGACGCTGATCATCGAGGCCCTGGGCCTGGAAGACATCAGCGCCGACGACATTGGTAGCGACCAAACCCTGTTCGGCGAAGGCCTGGGCCTGGATTCGGTAGACGCCCTGGAATTGGGCCTGGCGATTCAGAAAAAGTACGGTATCAAGATCGATGCCGACGCCAAGGACACCCGTAATCACTTCACCAACGTGGCGAGCCTTGCGGCGTTCGTCACGGCCAGACAGGCAGCTTGAGACCGGACCATGCAAACTCGTGACGATATTTTCAACACCCTGCGCGATGCCTTGGTGGAACTGTTTGAACTCCCCCCGGAGCGCGTCACCCTGGACGCCAATCTGTATCAAGACCTGGAAATCGACAGCATCGATGCCGTGGACCTGATCGACCACATCAAGCGCCAGACCGGCAAGAAGATTGCCGCCGAAGAGTTCAAGGCCGTGCGCACCGTGAACGACGTGGTAGAGGCGGTGTACCGTCTGGTCCAACCCGCCGCATGAGCCGGCTGATCGGCCTTGGCCTGTTGTTGGCGGGGCTGCTGTACCCCTTCGCGGTGTATTACGGCACTGAGCACTTTGCACCGTGGCAATTCGGGCTGCTGCTGGGCAGCCTCTGGCTGTTGCGCGCGTTTACCGGCGCACCACGCCCCGGCAGCCGCTGGATGGCGTTGGCGGTGATCGTGTTTTGCCTGTTGCTGGCCTGGTTCGACAACCCGCACTTGCTGCGCTGGTACCCGAGCCTGGTCAGTGCGTTCATGTTGGCGCTCTTTGGGCTGAGCCTGAAATACGGCCCACCGATGGTCGAACGCCTGGCCCGCATGACCGACCCGCAACTGCCGCCCCATGCGATTGTGTATACACGCCAGGTCACCGTGGTGTGGAGCGTGTTTTTTCTGTGTAATGGCCTGCTCGCCGCCGCCCTCACCCTGTGGGCGCCGTTGAGCTGGTGGACGTTGTACAACGGCCTGATCGCCTACGGGCTGATGGGTTTGTTGTTTGCCGTGGAATGGCTGGTACGACAAAGGGTTCGAGGCCGCATATGAATGGGTTGAAACTTGAGCACTTGCTGCTTGAGCCGCTGCAACAGCGTTGGGTCACGACCGAACCTGCCATGAATCACGCCCAGCTGTGGGAGCAATCCCTCAGTCTGGCCGCGGGCCTGCAAGCGCGGGGCATTCGGCGCCTGGCGGTGCACCTGGAAGATGCCGGTGTGCTGGCGATCGCCCTGCTGGGCGCTTGGCGCGCCGGGGTCAGCGTGCTGCTGCCTGCCGATCTGCAGCCCCAGACCCGCCAACGCTGGGCCGATGCCGTCGATGCCTGGCTGGTCGACGCTGCCGATCTCGACGCGCTGTACCAGGCGCCGTTGCCTGGCGCCGCGCTCGACCTGGACAGCTGCCAGCTGAGCCTGTGCACCTCCGGCTCAAGCGGCGAACCCAAGCGTATCGACAAGACCCTGCGCCAACTGGCCAACGAGGTTCAAGCGCTGGAAACCTTGTGGGGTGCGGACCTTAAAGACGCCTGCATCATCGGCAGCGTCGCCACCCAGCACATCTATGGGTTGCTGTTCCGCGTGCTGTGGCCGCTGTGCGCCGGTCGCACCTTTATGCGCAAGCAATTGGCCTTCCCCGAAGACTTGCAGCGCGCCAGCCGCGAGCACACGCAGTTCGCCTGGGTGGCCAGCCCGGCACTGCTCAAGCGCATGGGCGACAACCTCGACTGGCCGGCGCTGAGCCAGGTGTCGCGGGTGTTTTCCTCCGGCGGCGCCTTACCCGTCGAAGCCGCCGCCAGTCTTTACGAGCGTTTGCAGCAATGGCCGACGGAAATCCTCGGCAGCTCGGAAACCGGCGGCATCGCCTGGCGCCAAGGTGCGCAACCCTGGCAGCCGTTTGCCGGTGTGGCGCTGAGCCAGGACGCCGACGGCGCGCTGCGCATCGCCTCGCCTTACCTGCCCGCAGGGCATATCGAACAAACCGCTGACGCTGCGCGCATCCACGCCGATGGCCGCTTCGAGCTGCTCGGCCGCCTGGACCGCATCGTCAAACTGGAAGAAAAACGCATCTCCCTGCCCATGCTGGAGCAGGCGCTGATGACTCACCCCTGGGTCGCGGAAACGCGCCTGGGCGTGGTGCAAGAGAGCCGCGCCTCACTCGGCGCCCTGGTAGTGCTGAGCGCCGAGGGTTTGCACGCCCTGCGCAACCAAGGCCGCCGCAGCCTCACTCAAACCCTGCGCCAACATCTGAGCCAGCATTGCGAAGCCCTGGCCCTGCCCCGTCGCTGGCGTCTGCTGCGCCAGTTACCGCTGAACGCCCAAGGCAAGTTGCCCCAGGCCGATGTGACCGCGTTGCTGCTGGCGCCACGGCCAAAGGCGCCGCAGGTGCTGGAGCAGAGCGAAGCCAATGGCGAATGGACCGTGCAACTGAGCGTGCCGCCGGACCTGGCCTACTTCAGCGGGCACTTCCCGGTCACGCCGGTGCTGCCGGGCGTGGTGCAGGTGGAATGGGCGTTCAACCTGGGCCAGCAATTGCTCGACCTGCCCGCGACCTTCGCCGGCATGGAAGTGCTCAAGTTCCAGCAACTGGTGCGACCGGGCGACCGTATCGAACTGCACCTGCGCTTCGACCGGGAGCGCGGCAAGCTGTACTTCGCCTACCGCAACGGCGTCGCGGCGTGTTCCAGTGGCCGGATCCAACTGGTGGCCGAGCATGCATAAGCCCTGTGCCCTGATCCCGGTCTATAACCATGAAGCCGCAGTGCCAGCCGTGGTGAGCAGCCTGTTGAACAGCGGCCTGCCGTGCCTGCTGGTAGACGACGGCAGCAGCCCGGCGTGCGCCGCCGTGTTGGCGCAGTTGGCGACCCTGGATAACGTCACCCTGCTGACCCTGCCGAGCAACCAAGGCAAGGGCGGCGCAGTGATGGCCGGCTTCCGCGAAGCCGCACGCCTGGGCTACTCCCACGCCCTGCAAGTGGACGCCGACGGCCAGCATGATTTGCGCGAAGTCGAGACGTTTGTGGACACCTCCCGCAGGCACCCCGACGCGATTATCTGCGGCTACCCCGAATACGACGAGAGCGTGCCCAAAGGCCGCCTGTACGCACGCTACCTGACCCACGTGTGGGTGTGGATCAACACACTGTCGCTGCAGATCCGCGACTCGATGTGCGGCTTTCGCGTGTACCCGCTGGCACCGGTGCTGGCGCTGATGGACTCGGCCTATATCGGCACGCGCATGGACTTCGATTCCGACATCCTGGTGCGCCTGGCCTGGCGCAACCAGCCGATGCGCTGGCTGCCGACCCAAGTGCATTACCCCACTGACGGCCTGTCGCACTTTCGTCTGTTCCATGACAACGTGCGTATCAGCGCCATGCACACGCGGCTGTTCTTCGGCATGTTGGTGCGTGCGCCGATGATCCTGTGGCGGCGGTGGCAGGCATGAGCGACAACACCCGACACTGGGCCGACCGCGAAGAGCGCGGCAGCTACTGGCTGATGAAATTCACCGCCTTCGCGGCCAAAGTCCTTGGCCGCCGCCTGCTGAGCCCGGTGCTGTATGGCATCGTGCTGTACTTCTTCCTGTTCGGCCGCAGCGCGCGCCAGAGCGCCTGGCAATACCAACAGCGCCTGGCCGAGTGGAGCGGGCGCGATGAGTTGCGCCCCAGCCATCGCAAAGTGTTCGGCCAGTTCATGGCATTCGCCGATTCCCTGCTCGACAAACTCGACGTGTGGAACCGCAAGCTGCGCCTGGAACAGATCGAAATCAACGACCCCGCGCAATTGCGTGGGCAACTGCGTGGCGAGCGCGGGCAGATGCTGGTGGGCGCACACCTGGGCAACCTCGAAGTGTGCCGTGCCCTGGCCGAGATCGGTGAGCAAGTCACCATGAACGTGCTGGTGCATACCAAGCACGCCGAACAATTCAACCGCCTGTTGGGCGAAGCCGGTGCTACCCATTTGCGCCTGATCCAGGTCAGCGAGCTGGACCCGGCGACCATGTTGCTGCTCAGCCAGCGCCTGGACGAAGGTGAGTGGCTGGCGATTGCCGGCGACCGCGTGCCCCTGCACGGCGGGCGCACGGTGCGCGTGGACTTCCTCGGCCATGACGCCGCGTTCCCTCAAGGTCCGTGGCTGCTGGCCGGCCTGCTCAAATGCCCGGTCAACCTGCTGATGTGCCTCAAGCACAATGGCCGTTACCGCCTGACGATCGAACCGTTCACACCCTTGATCGAATGGAAACGCAGCACCCGCGAGCAGGTCATCGCTCAGTGGACCGCACGCTACGCCGCACGCCTGGGCCAGTTCTGCCTGCAAGCGCCCCAACAATGGTTCAACTTTTACCCTTTCTGGAAGACCGATGACGACGCATCTTGAGCCGGTAACCTTTGGCGAACGCCCCCTGCGCATCGAAGACGTGCTGGCCCTGGCCAACCGTCAGGCGCCCACCCAGTTGCAGGGCGACGCCGCGTATCGCCAGCGCATCGCCAAGGGCGCGCAGTTTCTCGACTCGCTGCTGGACAAGGAAGGCGTGATCTACGGCGTAACCACCGGCTACGGCGACTCGTGCGTGGTAGCGGTGCCGTTGCAGCACGTCGAGGCCCTGCCCCGTCACCTGTACACCTTCCACGGTTGCGGCCTGGGCAAACTGCTCGATGCACAGGCCACCCGCGCCGTGCTGGCCGCGCGTTTGCAGTCGCTGTGCCACGGCGTTTCCGGCGTGCGTGTCGAGCTGCTGGAGCGCCTGCATGCGTTCCTGGAACACGACGTGCTGCCGCTGATCCCGGAAGAGGGCTCGGTGGGTGCCAGCGGTGATCTGACGCCGCTGTCCTACGTGGCCGCGACCCTGTCGGGCGAACGTGAGGTGATGTTCCGTGGCGAACGTCGCCAGGCTGCCGATGTGCACCGCGAGCTGGGTTGGGACCCGCTGGTGTTGCGTCCCAAGGAAGCCCTGGCGCTGATGAACGGCACCGCCGTCATGACCGGCCTCGCCTGCCTGGCCTTCGCCCGCGCCGACTACCTGCTGCAACTGGCCACGCGCATCACCGCGCTGAACGTGGTGGCGCTGCAAGGTAACCCGGAACACTTCGACGAGCGCCTGTTCGCCGCCAAGCCGCACCCTGGGCAGATGCAAGTCGCGGCCTGGCTGCGCAAGGATCTGGCGATTGATGCGCCGACCGCGCCGCTGCACCGCCTGCAGGATCGCTATTCGCTGCGCTGCGCGCCCCATGTGCTCGGCGTGTTGGCCGACAGCCTGAACTGGCTGCGTTCGTTTATCGAGATCGAGCTGAACAGCGCCAACGACAACCCGATCATCGACGCCGAAGAAGAGCGCGTGCTGCACGGTGGGCACTTCTACGGCGGGCATATCGCCTTTGCCATGGACAGCCTCAAGACCCTGGTGGCCAACGTCGCCGACCTGCTCGACCGCCAACTCGCGCTGCTGGTGGACGTGCGTTACAACCACGGCCTGCCGAGCAACCTGTCGGGCGCGCCCGCCGACCGCGCCATGATCAACCACGGCTTCAAGGCCGTGCAGATCGGCACCAGCGCCTGGACCGCCGAAGCGCTGAAAAACACCATGCCGGCCAGCGTGTTCTCGCGCTCTACCGAGTGCCATAACCAGGACAAAGTCAGCATGGGCACCATCGCCGCCCGCGATGCAATCCGCGTGCTGGAGCTGACCGAACAGGTTGCCGCCGCCACCTTGCTCGCCGCCAACCAAGGTGTGTGGCTGCGCGCCCAGGCCGAGGATGCGCGGCCGCTGCCACCGGCGCTGGCTGCCATGCACGAGGAACTGGCCAAGGACTTCCCGCCAGTGATCGAAGACCGCGCCCTGGAAGGCGAACTGCGCCTGTGTCTGCAACGCATCGCCGAACAACACTGGAGGCTGCATGCGTAGCCCCGGCGTATTGCACAGCGACACACAAATTCTGGTGCCGTTTTTTGATGTCGACACCATGAACGTGGTGTGGCACGGGCACTACGTGAAATACCTGGAAGTGGCGCGCTGCGCGCTGCTGGACAAGATCGGCCACAACTACACGGCGATGCTCGAAGCCGGCTACGCCTGGCCGGTGATCGACATGCAGCTGCGCTATGTGCGCGGCGCGGTGTTTGGCCAGACCATCAACGTGCGCGCCAGCCTGGTGGAATGGGAGAACCGTTTGAAGGTCAATTACCTGATTACGGACCTGGCCAGCGGCGAGCGCCTGACCCGCGCCACCACCGTGCAGGTGGCGGTGGAGATGGCCAGCCGCGAGATGCAGTTGGCCTCGCCCAAAATATTCACTGACGCCGTAGAGAGAGCCTTGAAATGAGATCCCCTGTGGCAGCGCTAGTCCTGTTGTTAAGCATTCCAGGCCTGGCTCACGCGTTTGACCTGCAACAACTCAGCGATCAATTGGCCAAACCGTCCGTGATCCACGGCAGCTTCATCCAGGAAAAACACCTGCGCGCCCTGCCGCAGCCGTTGGTCAGCAAGGGCACCTTCGTCCTCGCCAAAGACCACGGCCTGCTGTGGCTGCTCAAGACCCCGTTGCAACAGGACTACCGCATCAGCGCCCAGGGCATCGCCCGGCGTGACGCCAATGGCTGGCAAACGCTGCCAAACAAGAGCGCCGGTGCCGAGCAGAATCGGTTGTTCCTCGCGGTACTCCAGGGCGACAGCAGCGGCTTGCAGCGGGATTTCGAGCTGCAACTGCAAGGCGAGGCCACACACTGGAAACTCACGCTGATCCCGCGCTCGCTGCTGCTGAAGCAGGTGTTCACCCAGATCAATATCGACGGTGGCGCCCTCGTGCAAACCATCGAGCTGCGGGAAACCCAAGGCGACAGCACCCTCCTGCGCATGCAGGACAGCACCGCCGAACAACCGTTGAGCGACGCGGAGCAACACGACTTTGCCCAGTGAGCGCCTGCTGCCGCGCCTGTTCCTGATCCTGCTGGTGGCAGTGCTGGCCCTGGCCGGCTGGCAGTGGCGCCATGGCGCGCCGCTGTCGGCCAACCTGATGGAACTGGTGCCGGGCAGTACGCCGGACGCCCTGGAGCTGCAGGCCGAACAGCGCATGCAGGAACCGCTGAACCGCGAGATGCTGGTATTGGTGGGGCATGCCGACCGCCAGCAAGCGGTGAACGTGGCGCAACAGTTAGGCGAACGCTGGCAGGCCAGCGGCCTGTTCGAAAAGGTGCAGTGGAACCTGCAGGCCGACCTGCCTGCGCTGCGCGAACAGTTGCTGCGTGGTCGACTGGCAATGCTCTCGACCAAGGACCGCGAGCAACTGATCGAACACCCCGACGCCTTTATCCAGCAGCGCGTGCAGGCGCTGTTCGACCCCTTCACCGGGTTCAGCCTGGTGCCGAGCCAGGATGACTGGCTGGGTCTGACCGGACGTATCCAGAACAGCCAGCCGCAACGTGGCTCGGTGCAGTTGGATATCGGCAGCGGCGCGTTGATCGCCGATGCCGACGGCAAAAGCTGGGTGCTGTTGCGTGCGCGCACCACCGGCAATGCCTTTGACATGAAACTGCCGCTGCAGGTGGCGGATTTGCTCCAGGCGAGCCGCGAACAGGCCGGTCAGCAAGGCGCGCAACTGCTGGCGGCCAGCGGTTTGTTGTACGCCGCCAATGGTCAGCAGCAGGCCACGCGGGAAATCACCTGGGTCGGCGGCGGCGCGACCGTGGGCATCCTGCTGTTGTTGCTGCTGGCGTTCCGCCGCTGGCGGGTATTGCTGGCATTCGTGCCGGTGCTGGTGGGCATGTTGTTTGGCGCCGTGGCGTGTGTGGCGCTGTTCGGCCATATGCATGTGATGACATTGGTGCTTGGCTCCAGCCTGATCGGCGTCGCGGTGGATTACCCGCTGCATTACCTGTCGAAAAGCTGGAGCCTCAAGCCGTGGCGCAGTTGGCCGGCATTGCGCCTGACTCTGCCGGGGCTGAGCCTGAGCCTGGCCACCAGTTGCATCGGTTACCTGGCGCTGGCCTGGACGCCGTTCCCGGCGCTGACCCAGATCGCGGTGTTCTCCGCTGCGGGTTTGGTCGGTGCGTATCTGTCAGCCGTGTGCCTGTTGCCGGCCTTGCTCAAAGGCGTTGAGTTGCGCCCGGCGCAATGGCCTCTGCGTATCGCTGAAGGCTTGTGGCAGGTTCGTGCGGCGTTGCTCACTCGCGTGCCGAGCCCGGTGCTGCTGGCGCTGGTACTGCTGTTTTGCGCCGGCGGGTTGTGGCAGCTCAACAGCAAAAACGATATCCGCCAGTGGATCGGCGCACCGCCGCAGTTGCTGCAAGAGGCCCAGGCCGTGGCGCGGATTACCGGTTTCCAGCCCACCAGCCAGTTCTTCCTGGTGCGCGCCGACAATCAACAGCAGCTGCTGGAACGCCAGGCCGCGCTGGGCCAGCGCCTGGATCAACTGGTAAATATGGACAAGCTCAAGGGTTACCTGGCGCTCAATCAACTGGTCAACCTGCCCGCCCAGCAGCAACAGCTGCGCGATGCCCTGAACGCACTGCCACAGCACTGGCAGCCGCTGCTCGACCTCGGCGTACCGGCCAGCGCGCTGCAAGCCGAGGTCGCGCAGTTGCAAGCGCTGCCCACCGAAGACATCGACGCCGCACTGATCGGCCCGATGGCCGAACCCTGGCGTACGCTGTGGCTCGGCCCGGTGGACGGCGGCGTCGCTGCAATGGTCAGCCTGCAAGGCTTGAACAACCCGGTGCTGTTGCGAGTGCAGGCCCTGGACTTGCCGGGCGTGCAGTTGGTGGATCGCCTCGGTGATCTGAACCGCGTGTTCGCCGCCACCCAGATCAGCGCCGCGCAACTGAAATTGATGTCGTGCGTGCTGATCGTGCTGCTGCTGATCCTGCCGTTTGGTTTCGGCGGCGCCCTGCGCATCGTCGCGCTGCCATTGCTGGCCGCACTGTGCAGCCTGGCCAGCCTCGGTTGGCTGGGCCAGCCGCTGACGTTGTTCAGCTTGTTCGGTTTGTTGCTGGTGACGGCGATCAGCGTCGACTACGCGATCCTGATGCGCGAGCAGATCGGCGGCCCCGCCGTGAGCCTGCTGGGTACGCTGCTGGCGGCGCTCACGACCTGGTTGTCGTTTGGTCTGCTGGCCGTGTCCAGCACGCCGGCAGTGAGTAATTTCGGCCTATCGGTCAGCCTCGGCCTGGCATTCAGCTTTATGCTGGCGCCTTGGGCCGGACAACAGAAACACGCCTTATGAATCGGATTATCGCCAAAGCGGCAAGGAGCCCTCGTGCCCACAGTTGAAATGGAACGTCGCCAGGTTGTAGTGATTGGCGCCGGCCCGTCCGGCGCCATCGCCGCCGCGCTGCTCAAGCGCAAAGGGCATGATGTATTGATCATCGAGCGCCAGTATTTCCCACGGTTCTCGATCGGCGAAAGCCTTCTGTCCCACTGCATCGACTTTATCGAAGAAGCCGGCATGCTCGACGCCGTGCAGGCCGCCGGCTTCCAGGTAAAAACCGGTGCCGCGTTCGCCTGGGGCGAGCGCTACAGCGCTTTTGACTTCAGCGACACCTTCAGCAACGGCAAACCGACCACCTTCCAGGTGCAGCGCGGCGAGTTCGACAAGCTGCTGGCGGACCAGGCAGCGTTGCAGGGGGTGGAGATCCGCTACGGCGAGACCATCGTCGGCGTGGATTTCGCAGGCGATAGCCGCTACCTGCATGTACGCCGCGAGAACGGCAGCGAGTACCACCTCAAAGCCAGGTTCGTGCTCGATGCCAGCGGCTACGGCCGCGTGCTGCCGCGCCTGCTGGACCTGGAAGCGCCGTCGAATTTCCCGGTGCGCCAGGCGGTGTTCACCCACGTTGAAGACCGCATCGAACACCCAGGTTTCGACCGCACCAAGATCCTGGTAACCACTCATCCAACCCAGCGCGATATCTGGTTCTGGACGATCCCGTTCAGCAACGGCCGGTGCTCGGTGGGTGTGGTCGCGGCCAAGGAGCATTTCGACGGCCGCGACGGAGACCTCGATGCCTGCCTGCGCGGCTTTATCGACGAAACCCCAAGCCTGTCCGGCGTGTTGCACAACGCGGTGTGGGACACCCCAGCGCGCACCATCGGCGGCTACTCGGCCAACGTCAAAACCCTGCACGGCCCGGGCTTTGCGCTGCTGGGCAATGCGGCGGAATTCCTCGACCCGGTGTTCTCCTCCGGCGTGACCATTGCCATGCGCTCGGCCAGCATGGCGGCCGGCCTATTGGACCGTCAGCTCAAGGGCGAAACCGTGGACTGGCAAACCGAGTTTGCCGCGCCGCTCAAGCGCGGGGTCGACACCTTCCGCTGCTACGTCGAAGGCTGGTACGCGGGGACGTTCCAGGATGTGATTTTCCACCCCGAAAGTTCGCCGGAAATTCGCCGCATGATCAGCGCGATCCTCGCCGGCTACGCGTGGGACGAGCGCAACCCGTTTGTCAGCGAGCCCAAGCGCCGGTTGCGGATGTTGTCGGAGATTTGCGCGAGTGAGCCGGTATGAGCACTCAATACCTGAGTAAAAACTACGTCGAAGAGACGAAGTTCGGCTTCTGGTTCCTGCGCAGCCACACCTGGCAGCACCATGTGCTGCGCGTGGCAATCAACGACCTGCGCAGCCTGTTCACCGACCCGCTGCCCGAGGCGCCGGTATTGCTGGACGCCGGTTGCGGCCAGGGCAAGTCGTTCCGGTACTTGCAGCAGGTGTTCGCCCCCGAACGCCTGATCGGCCTGGATGCCGACCCCCACAGCCTGGCATTGAGCAAGGCTGAAGCCGCACGCCAGGGCCTGGCCATCGAGCTGATCGGCAGCGACTGCGCGACCCTCGATGTGCCGGACGAAAGCGTCGATATCCTGTTCTGCCACCAGACCTTCCATCATCTGGTCGAACAACATCGCGCACTCAAAGAGTTTTACCGGGTGCTCAAGCCGGGGGGCTACCTGCTGTTTGCCGAATCCACCGAGGCCTATATCGATACGTGGGTGATCCGCTGGCTGTTCCGTCACCCCATGCACGTGCAGAAAAGCGCCGAAGAATACCTGCAGATGCTCCGCGAGCAGGGCTTTGAGTTCGGCCCGCAGAACGTTTCTTACCCGTACTTGTGGTGGAGCCGTTCCAGCGACTTCGGCCTGCTGGAACGCTGGGGCCTGCGGAATCCGCCGCCAGTGGGCCAGCGCGAAGAAACCCTGGTCAACTGCGTGGCGCGCAAGCCCCTGGCGAGTGCCGCACCATGATGCGCAGCCTGTTGATCGGCTGCCTGTTGCTGCTGAGCGCCTGCGCCAGCCAGCCGCCGTTGCCGGAAAAAACGCCCGCGCTCGCGTTGCCGATGCAACTGCATGTGCAGCGCCAGGCCGATGGCCAGAGCCAGGACTGGTTGCTGGTGATCCAGCGCGAAGGCGGCGCCATCCGCTGGTCGATGATGGACCCGCTGGGCATTCCTCTGGCCCGGCAAAAACTGATCGATGGCGCCTGGCAGGCCGATGGCTTGCTGCCGCCCAATCCCCAGGCGCGAGAGCTGTTCGCCGCCCTGCTGTTCGCCCTGACCTCGGCGGACGACGTGCGCGCGCTGTATCCCAGCGCCCAGGCGAGGGACCTCACACGGACCCTGCCGGGGCATTGGCAGATCGTCTACCAGTCTTCAGAAGTCTTCAGCGTGAACATGACCGGCCAACCCATGAGCTACCGCATCACACCGCTCGGTGCCGCCCAATGACCGCCTACCTCAACGCCCTTGGCGTGATTTGCGCCCTAGGCCGAGGTCAAGCGCAGGTCAGTCGCAACCTGTTTGCCGGTGACTGCTCAGGCATGTGCGCCGAAAACGGCTGGGTGCCCGAGCGCGTGCTGCCGGTAGGCAGTGTGCGGGGCGAATTGGCGACCATCCCAGTGGAACTCGGCCAGCAGAGCAGCCGCAATAACCAGCTGTTGCTGGAAGCGGCGTTGCAGATCGAGGACGAGATCCGCCAGGCGATCCACACCTACGGCGCTTCGCGGGTCGGCATTGTGCTGGGCACCAGCACCTCGGGCATCGACGAAGCCAGCCGCGGCATCGCCCTGTACCTGCGCGACAAGCACTTCCCCTGCGACTACGACTACCAGCAACAGGAACTCAGCGCCCCGGCGAACTTCCTCGCCGACTGGCTGCAACTGAGCGGCCCGGCCTATGTGATCTCCACCGCCTGCACCTCCAGCGCCCGCGCCCTGATGAGCGCCCAGCGCTTGCTCGACCTGGGGATGTGCGATGCGGTGATCTGCGGCGGTGTGGACAGCCTGTGCAAGCTGACCCTCAATGGGTTCAGCGCGCTGGAAGCCGTGTCGAACGAGCGCTGCAATCCGTTTTCGGCGAACCGCAACGGCATCAATATCGGCGAAGCAGCGGTGCTGTTTGTGATGAGTAAAGCGCCTGCGCCCATCGCCCTGCTGGGCAGTGGCGCCAGTTGCGACGCCCACCATATTTCTGCGCCCGAGCCTACCGGCAAAGGCGCATTGCAGGCGATGCGCAAAGCGCTGGCCAGTGCAAAACTGGCGCCCGAGCAGATCGGCTACCTGAACCTGCATGGCACCGCCACCCAGCACAACGACGCGATGGAAAGCCTGGCCGTCGCCAGCCTGTTCCCCGACGGCGTGGCCTGCTCATCCACCAAGCCCATGAGCGGCCACACCCTCGGCGCAGCCGGCGCACTGGAAGCCGCGTTTTGCTGGCTGAGCCTGACCCACGGCCGCGTCCCACCCCACGTGTGGGACGGCCAGGCCGACCCCACGTTGCCTGCCCTGCAATGGGCGCGCAGCGGCGAAACCCTGGAAAAACCCTGCCTGATGAGTAACTCGTTCGCCTTCGGCGGCAACAACGTCAGCCTGATTATCGGAGAGGCTCCATGACCGCTTGGCCACTCGCCGACCTGCTGCCCCACGCGGGCGACATGATCCTGATCGACCAGGTGCTGTCGTTCGATGAAGAGCAGATCCACACCCGCACCACCGTCAAGCCTGGCGGCCTGTTCAACCGCGCTGACGGTAGCCTGCCAGCCTGGGTCGGCATCGAGCTGATGGCGCAGAGCGTCGCCGCCTACGCCGGTTGCCGTGCGCGCCAGAAAGGCGAGGCGGTGGAACTGGGCTTCCTGCTCGGCACACGTAAGTTCGAGTGCAACGTGGAACACTTCCCGGCAGGCGCCGAGCTGACCATCCACGGCCTGCGCTCTCTGGAAGACGACAACGGCATGGGTGTGTTCGAATGCCACCTGACCGGTGACGGTATCCAGGCCAGCGCCCGCTTGAACGTATTTCGACCGCCCCAGGCGGCCACTTATTTAGATGAATCGAAGGACGAAACGCCATGACTGAATCCGTACTGGTCACCGGCTCCAGCCGTGGCATCGGCCGCGCCATTGCCCTGCGCCTGGCCCAGGCCGGGCATGACATCGTGCTGCATTGCCGCAGCGGCCGTGCCGAAGCCGACGCGGTGCAGGTCGAAATCCAGGCCCTTGGCCGCACAGCACGGGTGCTGCAATTCGACGTGGCGGATCGTGCGACCTGCAAGCAGATCCTTGAGGCGGACGTCGAGCAACATGGCGCCTACTACGGCGTGGTGCTCAACGCCGGGCTGACCCGTGACGGCGCGTTTCCGGCCCTGTCGGAAGACGACTGGGACGTGGTGATGCGCACCAACCTGGATGGTTTCTACAACGTGCTGCACCCGGTGATGATGCCGATGATTCGCCGTCGCGCCGCCGGGCGTATCGTGTGCATTACCTCGGTGTCGGGGCTGATCGGCAATCGCGGCCAGGTCAACTACAGCGCCTCGAAAGCCGGCCTGATCGGCGCGGCCAAGGCCCTGGCGATCGAGCTGGGCAAGCGCAAGATCACCGTCAACTGCGTCGCGCCTGGGCTGATCGACACTGCGATGCTGGACGAGAACGTACCGGTGGAAGAACTGATGAAAATGATCCCGGCACAGCGCATGGGCACGCCGGAAGAAGTCGCCGGTGCGGTGAATTTCCTGATGTCGGCCGAAGCCGGCTATATCACCCGCCAGGTGTTGGCCGTGAATGGAGGCCTGTGCTGATGAAACGTGTAGTCGTCACTGGCATGGCCGGCATGACCTCCCTGGGCGGCGATTGGGCGACCATCTCGGCCAACTTTCGCGCCAACCGCAGCGGTATCCGGCGCATGGACGAGTGGGACCGCTTTACCGAACTGAACACGCGCCTGGCCGGGCCCATCGATGATTTCGTGGTGCCAGCCCATTGGACCCGCAAACAACTGCGCAGCATGGGCCGCGTCTCGCGCCTGGCGGTGTGGGCGGCGGAGCAGGCATTGCAGGACGCCGGGTTGCTCGGTGATGAGTCGATCAAGGACGGGCGCATGGGCGTGGCCTGTGGTTCGTCCACCGGCAGCACCGATGAGATCAAGGCCTTCGGCAATATGCTGCTGAACTCGGTGGCCGAGGGGCTGAATGCCAACTCGTATGTGCGGATGATGCCGCACACCACGGCGGCGAATATCAGCATCTTTTTTGGCCTGACCGGGCGGCTGATCCCCACGTCCAGCGCCTGCACCAGCGGCAGCCAGGGCATCGGTTATGCCTACGAGGCGATCAAGTTCGGCCGCCTGCCGTTGATGCTCGCCGGCGGCGCCGAGGAGCTGTGCCCTACCGAAGCCATGGTGTTCGACGCACTTTACGCCACCAGCCTGAAAAACGACGCCCCGCAAACCAGCCCACGTCCCTACGACAGCGGTCGCGATGGCCTGGTGATCGGCGAAGGCGGCGGCATGTTGGTGCTGGAAGAGTTGGAACACGCCCTGGCGCGGGGTGCACATATTCATGCCGAACTGGTCGGCTTTGGCAGCAACGCCGACGGCCAGCACACCACCCGCCCCGAACAGAAAACCATGCGCCGCGCCATGGAGCTGGCCCTGGAAGATGCCGGGCTGACACCCGACGCGATTGGCTACGTCAACGGCCACGGCACCGCCACCGATCAAGGCGACATCGCCGAGACCCTGGCCACCAGCAGCCTGTTCGGCAGCCGCATGCCTATCAGCTCGCAGAAAAGCTTCCTCGGCCACACCCTCGGGGCGTGCGGGGCGCTGGAGTCGTGGTTCAGCATCGAGATGATGAACCGCAACCAATACGTGCACACCTTCAACCTGGAGTCCGTCGACCCGCAATGCGGCGAACTGGATTACCTGCAAGGTGAATTCCGCGAGATGCACCACGATTACGTGATGAACAACAACTTTGCTTTTGGCGGCGTGAATACGTCGCTGATCTTCCGCCGCTGGTCCTGAATTTTAAATCGATTGGAGAATACGGAATGTCTTCCTTGCTACGCGCCACCCTGATCACCCTGGCCCTGTTGACCACGGCTGGCTGCACCAACAAACCGGTGCTCAACACCCAGCATGACCTGCCGGTCAACGCCCAGGTCAGTGAAGAAAAAATGAAGGCGGTGATCGTCAACGCCCTGCAAAAACGCGAGTGGACGGTGCAGCGCCTGAGCCCGCAACTGGTGCAGGCCGAAATCACCGTGCGTAACCAGTACTACGCCGCCATCGACATCCGCTACACCCGCAACAGCTACGCCATCACCTACCGTGACAGCCGCGACCTGGGCTACAAGGACGGCAAGATCCATCGCAACTACAACCGCTGGGTGAACAACCTGGACAGCGACATCATGGCCGGCTTGCGCAGCAATGGCGTGAGTGCTGAGCAGGGCTCGGCGGCGCAGTTGTTTGAGCAGACGGGCACCACCAAGTAAAACCGAGATTCTGTGGTGAGCGTGCTTGCCCGCGCTGGGCTGCGTAGCAGCCCTCAGATCAGGCGCCGCATTCTGGCTGACAGAGCGCGGCGTTTTTATTGGGCGGCCTTACGCGTCAACAACTCCACAAACGCCTTCGCCATCGGCGTCTGCGCGCCCTTGCGCTGTACCAGCCATACCGAGGTCACCGCCTCGGGATCCAGCAAAGTGCGATACACCACACCGTCAATGCGGATGCGCTGGTAAGACGCCGGCAGCACCGACACGCCCAGCCCCGCCGCCACCAGGCCGATGATGGTCATCGCCTCTCCCGCTTCCTGGGCGAAGTGCGGGCTGAAGCCCGCGTCGCGGCACAGGTTCAGCAGTTGGGCATACAGACCGCTCCCATAGCTACGTGGGAAAAACACAAAAGGCTCGTCAGCCAATTGCGCCAGATGCAAGCCTCGCTCGCTGCCGTCCACCAGCGGGTGACCGGCGCTCAAGACTGCGACCAACGGTTCGCGCATCAGCTCGATCACGCTCAACGAATCCGGCAGCGGCAATGGCCGCATCAGCCCCACCTGGATCGACTCATCCACCAGCGACTCAGCCACTTCGGTGCTGCTCATTTCCTGAAGGTTCAGGTGCACCGCCGGGAACGCCTGGCGAAACGCAAAGATTGCCTGGGGAATACTGGCGTTGAACGGCGCGGACGAGGTGAAGCCGATCTTCAGCTCCCCCAACTCACCCAACTGTGCGCGCCGCGCTACATCCGACGCCTTATCCACTTGGGCCAGCACCAACCGTGCTTCGTGCAGGAACAGGCGCCCCGCCTCACTCAGTTCAACCCGACGATTGGTACGCTCGAACAACCGTGCCCCCACCTCCTGCTCCAGCGCCTGGATCTGCTGGCTCAGTGGCGGTTGCGAGATGCCCAGCACCTGCGCTGCGCGGCCAAAGTGCAACTCTTCGGCGACGGCGATGAAGTACCGCAGATGACGCAATTCCATGCAAACCCCATTAGGTCGTAAAAGCTATCAAACAGGTCGAACAATATATTGGAAAGAATCATTAGCCAGCTATATTCTTTTTTGCATTGCCAGCCCTGACAGGCTTTTGCCCCCCGAGGTCCCCGTGAAATCTGCTGTCGCGCCACTCGCTCAAGACGTCCCGCCTACTGCACTGGATGAGGTGGTGGCTCAGCTCAATGACGTGTTCATCGAAAAAGGCACGCCTATGTTCATGCGCACAGTGCTGGCGCTGTTCTCTGGCGGCTTTGCCACGTTTGCCCTGCTGTACTGCGTGCAGCCGATGATGCCGGCGCTGTCCCACGAATTTTCCATCAACGCTGCGCAAAGCAGTCTGATTCTGTCGGTGTCCACTGCGATGCTGGCGTTGGGCCTACTGATCACCGGGCCGATTTCCGACACCCTGGGGCGTAAACCGGTGATGGTCGCTGCGCTGTTCTGTGCGGCGCTGGCCACAATTGCCAGCGGCCTGATGCCGAGCTGGGAAGGGATTCTGCTGATGCGTGCGCTGGTGGGGCTGTCACTCAGCGGCCTGGCCGCCGTGGCGATGACCTACCTGAGTGAAGAGATCCACCCACAACACATTGGCCTGGCCATGGGCCTGTACATCGGTGGCAATGCCATCGGCGGCATGAGCGGTCGCCTGATCATCGGCGTGTTGATCGACTTCGTCAGCTGGCACACCGCGATGCTGATTATCGGCGCCCTGGCGCTGATCGCGGCCACGGTGTTCTGGAAAATCCTCCCCGAATCGCGCAACTTCCGCGCCAGCAGCCTAAAGCCGCGTAACCTGGTGGATGGCTTTGTCATGCACTTCAAGGACGCGGGCCTGCCGTGGCTGTTCCTGGAAGCCTTCCTGTTGATGGGCGCATTTGTGACGATGTTCAACTACATCGGCTATCGCCTGCTGGCCGCCCCGTACGACCTCAGCCAGGCCGTGGTCGGCCTGCTGTCGTTGGTGTACCTGTCGGGCATCTACAGCTCGGCGAAAATCGGCTCCCTGGCCGACCGCCTTGGCCGCCGTCGCGTGCTGTGGGCCACGATTGTGCTGATGCTCTGCGGCATGCTGCTGACCCTGTTCTCCCCACTGTGGCTGGTGGTGCCGGGCATGCTGATCTTCACCTTCGGCTTCTTCGGCGCCCACTCGGTGGCCAGCAGCTGGATCGGCCGCCGTGCGACCAAGGCCAAGGGGCAGGCGTCGTCGTTGTACCTGTTTTGCTATTACGCTGGCTCCAGCGTCGCGGGCACTACGGGTGGACTCTTCTGGCACCTTGCCGGTTGGAACGGCATTGGTGCGTTTATCGTGGCGCTGTTGATTGGCGCGTTGCTGGTGGCGTTGAGGCTGGCGAAGTTGCCGCCGTTGGCCGCCGCTTGAAGAACCGGCGCCTTGAACGACATCCGCGCCATCACCCGTTTACCCCGGCGCTCATGCATGACTACAGCACCAATATGCATGACCAACATCAACAACAACCCCACGCAAGACAACACATGCACGCGGGTGTACCAGGCAATGCGTGCCGGGTCGCTGTCGAACGGCATGATGGAGACCAGGTTAAAGATATTGATCGGCCGATCCATCATCAGCACCCCTGTGGCCAACACCACTGCCAACACCAGGTACATGGCCTTGTGGACCAACAACGCGATGTATTCCTGCGGTGAGCGCTTGATGGAGAAATCCAGGCCATGGGAAAACGAACAATAGACCCGCAAGGCGAAGACAGGGATGTAGAGGGTAGTCAACGACACATTGAAAAAGCCGACCCATGCCTTGACCGGCGCGGGCACCGTAAACACGGCCACGAAGAAACCCGACAACAACGCCCACAAAATGACGACGGCCGAGATCCAGTGCAGCAACTTCTGGCGTGTTGAGTAGGAAACGGTAGTCATCTGGAATCACCTGACAATTATCGCCAGTGGCTGGCGGGTGGAAGCGTCGGGTAGGATTTTTACCGAGACGAGTTACCTAGGCTGTAGGAAAAATCCCAAGTAACTCAAATTACCAAGACCGGGCTTAACGAACGCTGAAACGCAACGAGCCCCGCTTTGCCAGGCAAAACGGGGCTCGTTTTTCAGGAGGGAAGCTTACTCGTGGTATTGCGCGGACAGTTCATGCACCGCTCGCAGGAACGCGCCGGCATGCTCCGGGTTCACTTCCGGCGTAATGCCATGGCCGAGGTTGAACACGTGCCCGGTACCTTTGCCATAGCTGGCCAGGATGCGACCGACTTCGGCGCGGATCGCTTCCGGCTTGGCGTAGAGCACGGTCGGGTCCATGTTGCCTTGCAGCGCGACGCGGTTACCCACGCGCTGGCGGGCTTCGCCCAGGTCGCAGGTCCAGTCCAGGCCCAAAGCATCGGCACCGGCGTCGGCGATGCTTTCCAGCCATAGGCCGCCGCCTTTGGTGAACATGATCACCGGCACTTTGCGACCTTCGTGTTCGCGGATCAGGCCGCTGACGATTTTGCGCATATAGGCCAGGGAGAACTCCTGGTACGCCGCCGCCGACAGGTTGCCCCCCCAGGTATCGAAAATCTGTACCGCTTGCGCACCGGCCATGATCTGGCCATTGAGGTACGAGGTAACGGACTGTGCCAGCTTGTCCAGCAGCAGGTGCATGGCTTGCGGATTGTCGTAGAGCATGGCCTTGGTCTTGCGGAAGTCTTTCGACGAGCCGCCTTCGACCATATAGGTGGCCAGGGTCCATGGGCTGCCGGAGAAGCCGATCAGCGGCACGCGGCCGTTCAGCTCACGGCGGATGGTGCTCACGGCGTCCATCACGTAGCCGAGGTCTTTGTGTGGATCCGGGATCGGCAACGCTTCGATGTCGGCCAGGGTGCTGACGACTTTCTTGAAGCGCGGGCCTTCGCCTGTCTCGAAGTACAGGCCTTGGCCCATGGCGTCGGGGATGGTGAGGATATCGGAGAAGAGGATGGCCGCATCCAGTTGTGGGTAGCGGTCCAGCGGCTGCATCGTGACTTCGCAGGCGAACTCCGGATTCATGCACAGGCTCATGAAATCGCCGGCTTGAGCGCGACTGGCGCGGTATTCCGGCAGGTAGCGACCGGCTTGACGCATCATCCACACAGGGGTGACGTCTACAGGTTGCTTGAGCAGGGCACGAAGGAAACGGTCGTTCTTGAGGGCAGTCATGTCGGCATCCGCAAAAAAAGTGCGGGCATTTTCTCAGAGCCAGACGCAAAAGGCACGGAATGCGCCGTGCCTTTTGTCTATCGGGTCAATTTGTCGCGGTGTCTTGAACACACCGGAAAAACAAATGTGGGAGGGGGCTTGCCCCCGATTGCAGTGTGTCAGTCTCAGTATCTTTAACTGAACCACCACTATCGGGGGCAAGCCCCCTCCCACACTTTGATCCCATTTCAACCTGGGATCGGGGTCAGACTTGCAGGTAATCCAGGATGCCTTCGGCGGCGTTGCGGCCTTCGAAGATCGCGGTAACTACCAGGTCAGAACCGCGCACCATATCGCCACCGGCGAAGATTTTCGGGTTACTGGTCTGGTGCTTGTACTGGCCTTGTTCCGGGGCCACAACGCGGCCCTGGCTGTCGGTCTGGATCTGGAACTGCTCGAACCACGGCGCCGGGCTTGGGCGGAACCCGAAGGCGATGACCACGGCGTCGGCCGGGATGATCTCTTCGGAACCGGGGATCGGCTCGGGGCTGCGACGGCCACGGGCGTCCGGCTCGCCGAGACGGGTCTCGACCACTTTCACACCTTCGACGCGGTCTTCACCGACGATGGCGATCGGCTGGCGGTTGTAGAGGAATTTCACGCCTTCTTCCTTGGCGTTCTTCACCTCTTTGCGCGAGCCGGGCATGTTGGCTTCGTCACGACGATAGGCACAAGTCACCGACTTGGCGCCCTGGCGGATCGAGGTACGGTTGCAGTCCATCGCGGTGTCACCACCGCCCAGCACCACGACCTTCTTGCCTTTCATGTCGACGAAATCTTCCGGCGACTTTTCAAAGCCCAGGTTGCGGTTGACGTTGGCGATCAGGAAGTCGAGCGCGTCATACACGCCCGGCAGGTCCTCGCCGGCAAAGCCGCCCTTCATGTAGGTGTAGGTGCCCATGCCCATGAACACGGCATCGTATTCTTCGAGCAGTTGCTCCATGGTGATGTCTTTGCCGATTTCGGTATTGAGGCGGAACTCGATACCCATGCCGGTGAAGACTTCACGACGGTGGCTCAGCACGGTTTTTTCCAGCTTGAACTCCGGGATACCGAAGGTCAGCAGGCCACCGATTTCCGGGTTCTTGTCGAACACCACCGGGGTCACGCCGCCACGCACCAGTACGTCGGCACAGCCCAGGCCCGCCGGACCCGCACCGATGATGGCGACGCGCTTGCCGGTCGGCTTGACCTTGGACATGTCCGGACGCCAGCCCATGGCGAAGGCGGTGTCAGTGATGTACTTCTCCACCGAACCGATGGTCACCGCGCCGAAACCGTCGTTAAGGGTACACGCGCCCTCGCACAGACGGTCCTGCGGGCACACCCGGCCGCACACTTCCGGCAGGGTGTTGGTCTGGTGCGACAGCTCGGCGGCGGCGAGGATGTTGCCCTCGGCCACCAATTTCAGCCAGTTGGGAATGAAGTTGTGCACCGGGCACTTCCATTCGCAATACGGGTTACCGCACCCCAGGCAGCGGTGGGCCTGGTCGGCCGAGTGCTGGGGTTTGAAGGGTTCGTAGATTTCCACGAACTCTTTCTTGCGTTGACGCAACAGTTTCTTCTTCGGATCTTTGCGCCCGACATCGATGAACTGGAAGTCGTTATTCAGACGTTCAGCCATGTTAAAACCTCATCAAACTCTTCAGGCGCATATCACTGCGGATTGGCACGGATGCTGGAAAGCAACGATTTCAGGTTGGCAGCCTTGGGCTTGACCAGCCAGAAACGACGCAGGTAATCATCGAGGTTTTCGGCGAGGTTACGACCCCATTCGCTGCCGGTTTCCTCAACGTACTCGTCCAGCACGTGCTGCAAGTGGTTCCGGTAGGACTCCATGGCTTCGCCGCTGATCCGCTGGATCTCGACCAACTCGTGGTTGACCTTGTCGACGAAGGTGTTGTCCTGGTCGAGCACGTAGGCGAAACCGCCGGTCATGCCCGAACCGAAGTTGTAACCGGTCTTGCCCAATACCGCGACAAAGCCACCGGTCATGTACTCGCAGCAGTGATCGCCTGTGCCTTCCACCACGGTGTGGGCACCGGAGTTACGCACGGCGAAACGCTCACCGGCAGTACCGGCGGCGAACAGCTTGCCACCGGTGGCGCCGTACAGGCAGGTGTTGCCGATGATGGCACTGTCCTGGCTCTTGTAGACGCTGCCTTTTGGAGGAACGATCACCAGCTTACCGCCGGTCATGCCCTTGCCTACGTAGTCGTTGGCGTCGCCTTCCAGGTACATGTGCAGGCCGCCGGCGTTCCACACGCCAAAGCTCTGACCCGCAGTGCCCTTGAAGCGGAAGGTGATCGGCGCTTTAGCCATCCCTTGGTTGCCGTGCTTGCGTGCGATTTCGCCGGAGATGCGTGCGCCGATGGAACGGTCGCAGTTGCAGATATCCAGGACGAACTCGCCACCGCTGGCGTCGCTGATCGAGGAACCGGCCATGTCGACCATCTTCTCGGCCAGCAGGCCTTTATCGAACGGCGGGTTGCGCTCTACGCCGCAGAACTGCGGTTTATCGGCCGGAATGTGATCGCTGCCCAACAGGGGCGTCAGGTCCAAGTGGTGCTGCTTGGCGGTCTGGCCCTGCAGGATTTCCAGCAGGTCGGTACGCCCGATCAGCTCTTCCAGCGAACGCACGCCCAGCTTGGCCAGCCACTCACGGGTCTCTTCGGCGACGTAGGTGAAGAAATTCACCACCATGTCGACGGTGCCGATGTAGTGATCCTTGCGCAGTTTCTCGTTCTGCGTCGCGACGCCGGTGGCGCAGTTGTTCAGGTGGCAGATGCGCAGGTATTTGCAACCCAGGGCAATCATCGGTGCAGTGCCGAAGCCGAAGCTTTCAGCGCCGAGGATTGCAGCCTTGATTACATCGAGACCGGTTTTCAGGCCGCCGTCGGTCTGGACACGGACCTTGCCGCGCAGGTCGTTGCCACGCAGGGTCTGGTGGGTTTCGGCCAGGCCGAGTTCCCACGGCGCGCCGGCGTACTTGATCGAGGTCAGCGGCGATGCGCCGGTACCGCCGTCGTAGCCGGAGATGGTGATCAGGTCGGCATAGGCCTTGGCCACACCGGCGGCAATGGTGCCCACGCCGGCTTCCGCTACCAGTTTCACCGAGACCAGGGCCTTCGGGTTGACTTGCTTGAGGTCGAAAATCAGCTGCGACAAGTCTTCAATCGAATAGATGTCGTGGTGCGGCGGTGGCGAAATCAGGGTCACGCCTGGCACTGCATAACGCAGCTTGGCGATCAGACCGTTGACCTTGCCCCCTGGCAGTTGCCCGCCTTCACCGGGCTTGGCGCCCTGGGCAACCTTGATCTGCAGCACTTCTGCGTTAACCAGGTATTCCGGGGTCACACCGAAACGACCAGTGGCCACTTGCTTGATTTTCGAGCTCTTGATAGTGCCGTAGCGCGCCGGGTCTTCGCCGCCTTCGCCGGAGTTGGAACGCGCACCCAGGCGGTTCATGGCTTCGGCCAGGGCTTCGTGCGCCTCAGGCGACAAGGCGCCCAGGGAGATACCGGCGGAGTCGAAGCGCTTGAGGATCGATTCCAGCGGCTCGACTTCACTGATGTCCATCGGCGTGTCCAGGGTCTTCACCTTGAACAGGTCGCGAATCATCGACACCGGGCGGTTATCCACCAGCGAGGTGTATTCCTTGAACTTGGCGTAGTCACCCTGCTGCACGGCGGCTTGCAGGGTGCTGACCACATCCGGGTTGTAGGCGTGGTATTCGCCACCGTGCACGAACTTGAGCAGGCCGCCTTGCTGGATCGGCTTGCGCGCGCTCCAGGCTTCGGCTGCCAGGGCTTTCTGTTCGGCTTCGATGTCGACGAAACGCGCACCCTTGATGCGGCTTGGCACGCCACGGAAGCTCAGGTCGCAGACTTCTTCGGACAGGCCGATGGCTTCGAACAATTGAGCGCCGCGATAAGACGTGACAGTGGAGATGCCCATCTTCGACAGGATCTTCAGCAGGCCTTTGGTGATGCCTTTACGGTAGTTCTTGAACACCTCATAGAGGTCGCCCAGTACTTCACCGGTACGGATCAGGTCGCCCAGCACTTCGTAAGCCAGGAACGGGTACACCGCCGAGGCGCCGAAACCGATCAACACCGCGAAGTGATGCGGGTCGCGGGCGGTGGCGGTTTCGACGAGGATGTTGGAGTCGCAGCGCAGGCCTTTTTCGGTCAGCCGGTGGTGCACTGCACCGGTGGCCAGTGAAGCGTGGATCGGCAGCTTGCCCGGCGCGATATGGCGGTCGGTCAGCACGATCTGGGTACGACCGGCGCGCACGGCTTCTTCGGCCTGATCGGCGACGTTGCGCACAGCGGCTTCAAGGCCGAGGGCTTCGTCGTAGTTCAGGTCGATGATCTGGCGGTCGAAGCCCGGGCGATCCAGGGTCATCAACGAACGCCACTTGGCCGGCGAAATCACAGGCGAGCTGAGGATCACGCGGGAGGCATGCTCAGGCGATTCCTGGAAGATGTTGCGCTCGGCACCGAGGCACACTTCCAGGGACATCACGATGGCTTCGCGCAGCGGGTCGATCGGTGGGTTGGTCACCTGGGCGAACTGCTGGCGGAAATAGTCGTACGGCGTGCGCACGCGCTGGGACAGCACGGCCATCGGCGTGTCATCGCCCATGGAACCGACCGCCTCGTAGCCTTGCTCGCCGAGTGGACGCAGCACCTGGTCGCGCTCTTCGAACGTGACCTGGTACATCTTCATGTACTGCTTGAGCTGGTCGACGTCGTAGAAAGCCGAACCGTGGTCGTTGTCTTCCATGGTCGCCTGGATGCGCAGGGCGTTCTTGCGCAGCCATTGCTTGTACGGGTGACGGGACTTCAAGCGGTTGTCGATGGCGTCGGTGTCGAGGATCTGCCCGGTTTCGGTGTCCACGGCCAGGATCTGGCCAGGGCCGACGCGGCCTTTGGCAATGACGTCTTGCGGCTTGTAGTTCCACACGCCAATTTCCGACGCGAGGGTGATGAAGCCGTTGGTGGTGGTGACCCAACGCGCCGGGCGCAGACCGTTACGGTCGAGCAGGCATACCGCGTAGCGGCCGTCGGTCATGACCACGCCGGCCGGGCCGTCCCACGGCTCCATGTGCATCGAGTTGTACTCGTAGAATGCACGCAGGTCCGGGTCCATGGTTTCGACGTTCTGCCACGCAGGCGGAATGATCATGCGCACGCCACGGAACAGGTCGATGCCGCCGGTGACCATCAGTTCGAGCATGTTGTCCATGCTGGAGGAGTCGGAACCAACGCGGTTGACCAGCGGGCCGAGTTCTTCCAGGTCCATCAGGTCATTGGCGAACTTGGTGCGACGGGCCACGGCCCAGTTGCGGTTGCCGGTGATGGTGTTGATCTCGCCGTTGTGGGCGAGGAAGCGGAACGGCTGGGCCAGCGGCCATTTCGGCAGGGTGTTGGTGGAGAAGCGCTGGTGGAACACGCAGATCGCGGTTTGCAGGCGCTCATCGCTCAGGTCTGGATAGAAGGCGGTCAAGTCCGCCGGCATCATCAGGCCTTTATAAATGATGGTTTTGTGGGAAAAGCTGCAGATGTAGTGGTCGGCATCGGCGGCGTTAAGCACCGACGAGCGGCGACGGGACGTGAACAGCTTGATCGCCATGTCCTGGTCGCTCAGGCCGTCACCTGCGATGAACACTTGTTCGATCTGCGGCAGGCGCTCCAGGGCCAGGCGGCCGAGCACGCTGGTGTCGATGGGCACTTTGCGCCAGCCGACGAGCTGCAGTCCGGCAGCGGCAATCTCGCGGTTCATGTTCTCGCGAGCAGCTTCGGCTTTGACCGGGTCCTGGTTGAAAAACACCATGCCCACGGCGTACTGCTTGGGCAGGTCGACCGCAAAATGCTGTTTGGCGACAGCGCGCAGGAATTGGTCGGGCTTTTGAATCAGCAAGCCGCAACCGTCACCGGTCTTGCCGTCGGCGTTGATCCCACCGCGGTGGGTCATGCAGGTCAGGGCCTCGATGGCCGTTTGCAAAAGGGTATGGCTGGGCTCGCCCTGCATGTGGGCTATCAGGCCGAAACCGCAGTTATCCTTGAATTCATCGGGTTGGTACAGACCTGCTTTCATAGACACTTTCTCACCAGGCTGCCTCTTATACCGAGGCAAATTTCTTTTCAATTCAACCGGTTACCTTCCACGCCGAACGTACGCCGGCTTAGCGGGGGCAAAAGGGAGGTCATTGTACACACCGACACAGACGCTCACAAATTTAGCGACGAAATGTCGCAAATCTATGTCGCATTTATGAAAGGTTTAAAGCGATATGCTGTGCTAGTCAAAACTTTTTTAATTCTGACCGCTACGACTCAAAAGCCACTGTGACGCAGACACCACAAAGCGCGCGGCCTTGAGGGCAGCACGCACTTGCGGTTTTAATTTTGAGGTGCCGGGAGGGCGACCTTGGTAAGGCCGCCGGATCTTCAGCGAGTTGTTGCGAGTTCTTGTTGAACGCTGGCAACAGTGCGAGGCCAAGGTTTACCAGCCTGAACCTTCGCTGGCAAGGTTTTGATCGCAGAATCAGCTGCGGCACGGCTTGCGAAGTTGCCGTAGGTGATCACGTAGAGAGGCTTGCCGTTGAGCACTTTCTTGAAGTAACGGTACTCGCCGCCCTGCTCTTTCACGAACGCCTGGGCGTTGGCTTCGGAGCTGGTGCCGAGGATCTGCACCACGAAGTTGCCGGTTGGCTGGCTGGCGTACCAGCTGCTGCCGGCGGCGCCTGCCTTGGCGACGGTGGCAGGTTTTTCCACAGGCTTGGTCACGGGCGCAGGCTTGGCTGCCGGAGCGGGCGCTACGGGCTTGGTGACAGGTGCAGGCTTGGCAGTTGCGATGGTTGGCGCCGGTGTCGGCACGGCGGCTGGCTTGGTGGCAGGCTGACCCGCTGGCACGCCCGCAGGTGGCGCGGTGGTCGTGACGGTCGGTGGTGTGGCGCTGGAGCCCTCTACCGGTACGCCGTCGTCGCCTTCGGAGATCCCACCGGCCTCTTCGGCGAGCGGGCCGCGCATCACAGGCTGACCCACCATTGGCAGGTTGGTCGGTTGGCCGGAGTTGGCGAACTCGACATTCGGCGTAGGCTTGCCCAGTGGCAACTGCGCCTGTTCGGTTGGCGCGCTGGCGGTGGTCGGCGCCTTGTTGCGACCCGGGATCAACCAGGCGGCGGCAACAGCGACCACGACAACGGCAGAAATCGCCAGTACGTGCTTCTTAGGCATAGTGAACCCCATCTTTGGACGCTTGACCGCAGAGCGGCTGGCAATCATGGCTTCGATCATTGCATCGCGGGCAACCTGGTTGATGGTGCCAGGCCAGCCGTCGGAGCTTTCGTGAATATCAGAGATCTGATTTGCCGTGAAAAGTTCGATACCGGCCCCGGCGCCTTCGAGGCGTTGAGCCAGGTATTCGCGGGTTTCCTCTTCTTCGTACGGCTGCAATTCGATGACGTGGAACAGCTCCTGATCACCGCTGATCTGCTCCAGATCGGCGATCAGCGACGACTCACCGAACAGGAACACATGGGGACGACCTTCCGGCGTACCAGCCGCCAGCGCCAACAGCGCTTCCAGGGCGGATTCGTCGAGCTGCTCGGCGTCATCCACCAGCAGGTAGACTTCCTGGCCGGTGAGGCCCAGTTGCACGATCTGCTTGAGGATCGCGCTCGGTTCGGCAGTGGACACGTCCAGGGACTGTGCAACCTGGCGCAGCACGCCGGCCGCATCGCCGTTGCCACGGGCCGACACCACCACACTCTGCACCGATTGCTTGTTGGTACTGGCAACCAGGGCTTGGCGCAGCAAGGTTTTGCCGCTGCCCAACGGGCCGGTTACAACCAACAGCAACTGGCTGTAGCGTGCGAGGTGGTGCAGTTGCCCGAGCACCGGCTTGCGCTGGGCCGGAAAGAATTTGAAACCAGGCACCCGCGGAGCAAAAGGGTCGTGGCTTAAGTGGTAATGGCCGAGGAACGCCTCGTCGGCATGCAAACTAGTCATCGGGATCTTATTAACCTTTAAGCTGGGCCAGGGCGCGGTAATCCGCTCCCAGCGTGGCCTGTAAAATCTCTTTCGGATAATCGTCGGTCACCACCGCTTCACCCATGTGGCGCAGCAGTACCAGTCGCAGTCGACCGTCGATCACTTTCTTGTCTATCGCCATATGTTCGAGGAAGTCCGCCTCGGTCATTTCCTCAGGCGGAATCACCGGCAGGCCGGCGCGCTGGAACAGGCGGATACCGCGATCACGCTCCTGGGCGCTGATCCAGCCCAGGCGTTGCGACATCTCAAGTGCCATTACCGTGCCAGCCGCTACGGCTTCACCATGCAACCACACACCATAGCCCATGTGCGTTTCGATCGCATGGCCGAAGGTATGGCCCAGGTTCAGGGTAGCCCGTACACCGGACTCCCTTTCGTCAGCATTGACCACCAACGCCTTGGCGGCGCAGGAGCGGGAAATCGCTTCGGTCAGTGCGACCTGGTCGAGGTCGCGCAGGGCGTCCACGTGTTCTTCCAGCCAGGTCAGGAACGGCTCATCGCAGATCAGCCCGTACTTGATGACTTCCGCCAGGCCCGCAGACAGCTCGCGCGGCGGCAAGGTGTTGAGGGTCGCGGTGTCGATCAGTACGGCCTGGGGCTGGTAGAACGCGCCGACCATATTCTTGCCCAGCGGGTGATTGATGCCGGTCTTGCCGCCCACCGACGAATCGACCTGGGACAACAGGGTGGTCGGCACCTGGATGAAGTCCACACCACGCTGGTAGCAGGCTGCTGCAAAGCCCGCCATGTCGCCGATCACACCGCCGCCCAGGGCAATGACGGTGGTGCGGCGATCATGGCGTGCGGTGAGCAGGCCATCAAAAATCAGTTGCAGGGTTTCCCAGTTCTTATGGGCTTCGCCGTCGGGCAGAATCACGGAGATCACTGAGTACGCCGCCAAGCTGCGGCTCAGACGCTCAAGATACAGCGGCGCGACCGTTTCGTTGGAGATGATCGCCACTTGCCGCCCGGCAATATGCGGTGCGAGCAACTCGGGCTGGTCCAGCAGACCTTCGCCAATATGGATCGGGTAGCTGCGCTCGCCTAGATCGACCTTAAGTGTCTGCATGTGTCCCCGCGTTGAAGATGTGTTGACGATCGGCAGCGTCGAGATCCGACACCGCCTGATGGCTCTACGCCACACCCTGCAGGGTGATAGCGCGCCGCCGAGAATAGCGCATTTCGAGCTTGTCTTTAACGGGGTGGCAGCCGTTGCAGGCGCTCAAGAATGTCGAGGACCACCATCCGCGGAGGCCGCTCATCGGTTTCCACCACCAGATCGGCGATTTCCCGATACAGCGGATCGCGGAGCGTGAGCAGGTCGCGCAAGGTTTTTTCCGGGTTGGCCGTGCGCAGCAACGGGCGATTGCGATCACGGGCGGTGCGGCCCACCTGCTGCTCAACCGACGCATGCAGATAGACCACCCGACCACCGGCATGCAGCGCACGACGGTTTTCATCGCGCATCACCGCGCCACCGCCGGTGGCCAATACCACGCCATCGCAGCCGCAAAGCTCGGCGATCATCGCCTGCTCACGATCACGAAAGCCCAACTCGCCTTCCTTATCGAAGATCCATGGGATATTGGCACCCGTGCGCAATTCAATTTCCTTGTCGGAATCTTTGAATGGCAGGCGCAGCTCTTTGGCCAGCAAACGGCCGATGGTGCTTTTTCCAGCCCCCATCGGTCCTACAAGAATCAAATTTCGCACAGAATCAACGACTCACAGCAATCGCCTGGTTATTCATAATACGCGGAGTCAGGAATACCAGCAGCTCGGATTTTTTATCCGCCACCACATCGCGCCGGAAAAGGCGGCCAAGATACGGCACATCGCCCAAAAATGGCACTTTATCTACCACTTTGCTTTGGGTATTGGAGAAAACCCCGCCAATGACGATGGTCTCGCCATCCTTGACCAGCACCTTGGCGTTGACCTCGTTTTTCTTGATCGGCGGTACGTCGTTGAGTTTGTTGAGGTAGTCGGGCTCATCCTTGGTGACCTTGACCACCATGATCACGTGATCATCGGGGGTGATTTGCGGGGTGACCTCCAATGACAGGGAGGCCTCCTTGAACGACACTGACGTAGCACCCTGGGAGGTGGATTCCTGGTAGGGAATTTCGGTGCCCTTCAAAATTCGTGCGGTTTCCTTGTCGGAGGTGACCACCTTGGGCTGCGAGACGATTTCGCCATTACCGGTTTTCTCCATGGCGGTCAGCTCCAGGTCCAGTAGCAGGTTGTCGGTGATATACGCGATACCAAGACCTGAGGTACCCGTGAGCGAGCCCAGATCTACAAACGGCGAGCTGGGCGGATTTTCCGGGGCTTGGGCTCCGTCCGGAAGAGGCTTCTGGATACCTCCGGCAGCCCAATTGCCTCGATTGAGTCGCCCGCCCCAGCGCGCACCCAGGCTTTTGTCGTAATCGACATTGGCCTCGACAATCCGCGCCTCGATCATCACCTGGCGCACCGGGATGTCCAATTGCGCGACGATCCGCCTTAGCTCTTCCAGCCGCTCACCGGTCTGGTAGGCAATGATGTTATTGGTGCGGTCATCCACGGCGACTGAACCGCGCTCATCCGTCGTGCCTTCAAAGCCGCTCACCGACTGGAAAAGCTTGGCCAGGTCTGACGCCTTGGCGTAGTTGACCTGCAACAACTCACGGCGCAGCGGCGCCAGGTCGGCCATCTGCTTACGCGACTCCAGCGTCAGCAGTTCACGAGCAGCCAGTTCCTCAGCGGGCGCCACCAGCAGGACGCCGCCCTTTATGCGCTTGTCCAAGCCTTTGGTTTGCAGCACCAGATCCAATGCCTGATCCCAAGGCACGTCCCTGAGGCGCAGGGTGATGGAGCCTTGCACGTCGTCGCTGGCCACCAGATTGAGGCCTGCCACGTCTGCGATTTGCTGCAATACAGCGCGCAGGCCGATGTCCTGGAAGTTGAGACTCAGCTTGTCACCTGTATAGGCACCCGACAGCGCATTGCCGGGGGGCGGTAGCTGGATGAGATCCACACGATTGGGCACAGCAGCAGCCATCGGTGCCGTGAACGCTATCCATAGCGCCACACCGAAGGACGAGAAAGTCCTTTTCATTGTTTGATTCCGTTATGTGTTGAGGTTTAGTACGAGGGTTCGCGGGCGCTCCAGCCATGCACCCTGTTCATCGGGGAACAACTCCACCAATTCTATGTGGCCGTCATGAATCGCCGTGATCCGACCGTGATCCGGCCCCAGGAAATCCCCGACCGCCAGGCGATGCACCGTCGACGCCTGGCGCAGCAGGACGAAGAGCTGCGGCCCACGAGACAATGTGCCGACCATGCTGAACTGATCCACTGCGAGGCTTTCCAGAACACCACGCGGTCGAGCGGGGTCTGGGGCGACAGCTGCCCGGCCAGGTGCATGATCGACATGCAAGGCAAGGGGCTGGAACGGATCACGAAGACCGGAGGCGTTATAGACAAAGGATTGCCCTTGCATGGCAGGCGCACGTCGTTTAACGCCTTGCTGCCTGTGCCAATAGCTCTTAACCACCAGATCAAGGCTCAGCAGCTTGCCATCTCGTCGCAGCGCAACATCATGCACCGTAGCGAAACGTGACAGGCCACTCAGGGCACTCACAAACGTCGCGAGGTCGTGATAGGCGCCGGTGACACCGAGTTGAACGGGCTGCTCGTTATAGACCGGCCGAGGCTGCTCATCCAACGGCGCAATGCTCTCTATCACCAACCCATTGGCCAATGCCAACCGCGCAACATCCTCCAGCAAACCGGGCATTTCGGACTCACCAGGCAATTGCTGCAAAAGCCCGCTGACCTGCTCCTGCATCAGTTGGAACTGGCGAGCCTGCTCTTCAAGGCTGTTGGCCAAGACGGTTTTTTCCGCGTGTTGCTGCTGCAAGGCAGCTTCCTGCATCTCGACCTGATGCAGCCGCTCCCGCGACGAGCCCAGGTATACAAGGTCGCCCACCGCCAGTACCACAGCGGCCAGCGCACAGCCCAGCAGAACCCTGCCAGGTAAGGGCCATTTTGCAGCGTGGTGAGTCAGCGCGGAAAATTCGAGCCTGGGCAGGCTCATGGCTGGGCCTCGGAGTATTCTCCCTGGCGCACCATCAACTGGAATTCATTGTTACCGCGAGTGCCCTCGGTTCGCACATGTTGCAGGCGCGTGGAATGGGCGCCTTCGGAGGCTTCAAGGCGACGCATCAACTGGGCAATGTCCTGGCTGGACTCGGCACTGCCGCTGATACTCACGGTATCGCCCTTGGCCACAACCTCATGCAAGTGCACGCCATCAGGCACCGCACGGGCCAGTTGATCCAGCAACTGTGCGCCGGCAGAGCGATTATCGTGCAGGTCCTGCACAACCTTCATGCGTTCTGCCAGTTGCTGGCTTTGCATCTGCAGGTCGTCAATGGTCTTGATGCGCGAGTCCAGGACGGCGACGTCCTTGGCCGCATGATTGTTTCGTGTCACCTGCCGGTCGATGGCCTGGTCGATCACCTGATCCGCCAGCCACACCGCTGCGAGCGCCACGCAGGCAAACGCCGCCAGCAGCATCAGGAAATATTTACGCCGCCGTTCCGCCAGCGCCTGGCGCCAAGGCAAAAGATTGATTCGTGTCATCCAGCGAAACTCCTCAGGGCCAACCCGCAAGCGACTCCCATCCCTGGGGCATCCACGACCCACTGTTTACCATCGACTCGATGGCCCGGTGTGAAGCTGGCGAAATCCTGACTGCAAGCGCGCGCCAATGCAAACCCTTCGACATCGACCACACCGGCAACCAGCCCCGCCAGGGCCAAAACTGCTTCACGGGCCTCGACATGCTCCTTCAGACATGCCGCCAGCAATACTTCGACCCGAGTCGGATCCTGCTCCGACATTCCCTGCACCTGAAAGTCCAGCGCCACCTCCTCCAGCGGGTAAGGGATGTATTGATCCGCCTCCGCTTGAATCCTGCGCGCCATTTCGTCGTCGTCGAGCCCCACCTGCACTTCGATTACCCGCGTAATGACCGAAGGGCCCGCCACGGCAACCGCCGCCTGCCTGGCAGACGTATGCAGCCTGGACACCGCCAGGTGCAGCGCCTGCCCTATGCCTTCCAGGTCCAGCAAGGTGCCGTCGACCACCGCATGAGCCGGCAGCCCTTGTGTGGCGTAGCCTTTCACGGTGTAACCGCTGGCTGAACGGCTCAATTCAACCACTTTGATCGCCGTTTCATTGATGTCGACACCCAGGACGGTGTCGACTTTTCGCCTGAAAAATCCCTTTCCCATAAAACTCCCTAAAACTTTGCCTGTCATACCGCCTGATTGCTGTTGTACACCCTGCATTCGGTCGACTTGTTCAAGCGCCGCGAATGACGCCCCAAGGCGAAAAATGCTTTAATGCCCAGCGTTTTTCCCCGCTTTTTATCTGCAGCTCGGGTTGATCCATCGTTTGCCATGCATGCCCCGACGCGTAACCCATTCTTTTCTCTGGAAATCCAAAAGCCTTGATTCGTCTGCTGAAGTTTTTCGGGTACTCCATTGTCGCGATCGTCTGCGGGCTGCTGCTCGTACTCAGCGGGGCCTACCTCTACCTTAGTCCGGGTTTGCCCTCCGTAGAGGCACTCAGAAGTATCCAGTTGCAGATTCCTTTGCGGGTCTACAGCAGCGATGAAAAACTGATCGCGGAGTTCGGCGAAATGCGCCGCACACCGATCCGTTTTGCCGACATTCCGCCCAATTTCATCAGCGCCCTGCTGTCTGCCGAAGACGATAATTTTGCCAATCACTATGGCGTCGACCCCAGCAGCCTGGTGCGCGCCGCCACGCAATTGGTAAAAAGCGGACACATTCAATCGGGTGGCAGCACGATCACCATGCAGGTGGCGAAGAATTTCTTCCTCACCAGCGAACGCAGCTTTTCGCGCAAAGCCACCGAGATCCTGCTGGCATTGCAGATCGAACGTCAGTTGACCAAGGACGAGATCCTTGAGCTGTACGTCAACAAGATCTACCTGGGCAACCGTGCCTACGGCATCGAAGCCGCGTCCCAGGTGTACTACGGCAAGTCCATTCGCGACGCCAGCCTGGCGCAGATGGCGATGATTGCCGGCCTGCCCAAGGCGCCTTCGCGCTTCAACCCCCTGGCCAACCCGGCGCGCAGCAAAGAGCGCCGCGACTGGATCCTGGGGCGCATGTACAAACTGGGCAAGATCGACCAAGCCGCTTATGAGAACGCGATAGCCGAGCCGCTGAACGCCAGCTATCACGTGCCGACGCCGGAAGTGAACGCCCCCTACATTGCTGAAATGGCGCGTGCCGAGATGGTCGGCCGTTATGGCAGCGAGGCCTACACCGAAGGTTTCCGCGTGACCACGACGGTTCCGAGCGACTTGCAGGACATCGCCAATGACGCAGTGCATTCGGGCCTGATCACCTACGACCAGCGCCACGGCTACCGTGGCCCTGAATCGCGCCTGCCGGGCAAAACCCTCAGCGCCTGGACCACCGAGCTGGGCAAGCAACGCGCAATCAGTGGCCTGGAGCCGGCCATCGTGACCCAGGTGAAGAAAGACGGCGTGCAGGTATTGACCCGTGCCGGCGAAGCCCATGTCACCTGGGACAGCATGAAGTGGGCGCGCCCATTCCTGAATACCAACAGCATGGGGCCGATGCCCAAGCAGCCGTCGGACGTGGCCCAAGTGGGTGACCTGATCCGCGTGTTACGCCAAAAAGACGACAGCCTGAAATTCAGCCAGGTACCGCTGGCCCAAGGCGCGCTGGTCTCGCTGGACCCGCAGAACGGTGCAATCCGCGCCCTGGTGGGTGGCTTCGCCTTCGAGCAGAGCAACTACAACCGCGCCACACAGGCCAAGCGTCAGCCGGGCTCAAGTTTCAAGCCGTTCATCTACAGCGCCGCACTGGATAACGGCTACACCGCTGCCAGCCTGGTCAACGACGCGCCGATCGTATTTGTCGACGAGTACCTGGACAAGGTCTGGCGCCCGAAGAACGACACCAACACCTTCCTCGGCCCGATCCGTATCCGCGAGGCGCTGTACAAGTCACGCAACCTGGTATCGATCCGCTTGCTGCAGGCGATGGGCGTTGGCAAGACCATCGACTACATCACGCGCTTTGGCTTCAACAAGTCGGACCTGCCGCCGAACCTGTCCCTGGCCCTCGGCACCGCGACGCTCACACCGATGGAAATCGCTACCGGCTGGAGCACGTTTGCCAACGGCGGCTACAAGATCACGCCGTACCTGATCGACAAGATCGAAAGCCGCAATGGCGATACCCTGTTCACCGCCAACCCGCCGCGAGTGCCGGGCGATGTGGTCAACGGTGTGGCAGCCACTGACGGGCTGGCAGCGCCGAGCAATGGCGGTATCACCATTGAGCCAACCCCAGGCGCTGCGCCAGCCGCAAATGCTGCTGCACCGGAGCCGCAGGCACCCGCCGTGGCCGAGCGCATCGTGGATGGCCGGACCACGTACATCCTTAACAGCATCCTCGAAGACGTGATCAAAAAAGGCACCGGCCGCCGTGCCCTGGCGCTGGGCCGTGCGGACATTGCGGGCAAGACCGGTACCACCAACGAATCCAAGGATGCCTGGTTCTCCGGCTATAACGCCGACTACGTGACCACCGTGTGGACCGGTTACGACCAGCCGGAAAGCCTCGGCCGCCGCGAGTTCGGCGGCACGGTCGCGCTGCCGATCTGGATGAGCTACATGGGCGCGGCGCTGAAGGACAAGCCGCTGCATACCCAGCCGGAGCCGGAAGGCATCCTCAGCCTGCGGATTGACCCGGTGAGTGGCCGTGCGGCATCGCCAAGCACGCCGAACGCGTACTTCGAACTGTTCAAGAGCGAAGACACGCCGCCTTCGGTCAATGAGCTGGGTAACGGCGTTGCACCGGGCAGCCCGCTGCCGGCGGACGAGGCGGCGCCGATCGACCTGTTCTAACCTGGACCTCAAGCCTACGCAGAACCAAATGTGGGAGGGGGCTTGCCCCCTATAGCCGTGGACCAGCCAACTCATCGAGTGACTGACACACCGCCATCGGGGGCAAGCCCCCTCCCACATTTGATCTCCACAGGACACACCCCAGCAAAAAGCCCCGACTCTCACGAGCCGGGGCTTTTTGTTGGTGCGCTACAACGGCTTAGCCGTTGAACACATCATCCACGCTTTGCAGCGGGTAGTTCTTCGGATACGGCAGGGTGGCCACACCGGTCTCGATGGCGGCTTTGGCCACGGCATCGGAGATCAGGGTGATCAGGCGCTTGTCCATTGGTTTCGGGATGATGTATTCACGACCGAATTCCAGCTTGGCGCCGCCGTAGGCGTCGCACACGTCCTGAGGCACTGGCAGTTTGGCCAGTTCACGCAGGGCATTGGCGGCAGCCACTTTCATCTCTTCGTTGATGCGTTTGGCGCGAACGTCCAGGGCACCACGGAAGATGAACGGGAAGCCCAGAACGTTGTTGACCTGGTTCGGGTAGTCCGAACGGCCGGTGGCCATGATCACGTCGCTACGGGTGGCGTGAGCCAGTTCCGGAGCGATTTCCGGATCAGGGTTGGAGCAGGCGAACACGATCGGGTTGGCCGCCATGGACTTCAGGCCTTCAGCGCTCAGCAGGTTCGGGCCGGACAGGCCAACGAACACGTCTGCACCGTCAAGGGCGTCAGCCAGGGTGCGCTTGGAGGACGGGTGGGCAAACATCGCCTTGTATTGGTTCAGGTCGGTACGCTCGGACTGGATCACGCCCTTGCTGTCGACCATGTAGATGTTTTCGAGCTTGGCGCCCATGCTCACGATCAGCTTCATGCAGGAGATGGCCGCAGCACCGGCGCCCAGGCAGACGATTTTGGCGTCGGACAGGGTTTTGCCAGCGATTTCCAGGGCGTTGATCATGCCGGCCGCGGTAACGATCGCGGTGCCGTGCTGGTCATCGTGGAATACCGGAATGTCGCACTGCTCGATCAGGGCCTTTTCGATCTCGAAGCACTCAGGTGCCTTGATGTCTTCCAGGTTGATGCCACCGAAAGTGATGGAGATGCGCTTGACGGTGTCGATGAAGGCCTGCGGGCTTTCGGAGTCGACTTCGATGTCGAAAACGTCAATGCCGGCGAAGCGCTTGAACAGCACGCCCTTACCTTCCATCACTGGCTTGGATGCCAATGGGCCGAGGTTGCCCAGGCCGAGAATCGCGGTGCCATCGGAAATCACTGCAACCAGGTTGCCCTTGCCGGTGTACTTGTAAGCCAGCTCAGGGTCACGAGCGATTTCACGTACGGGCTCAGCCACGCCAGGGCTGTAGGCCAACGACAGATCGCGGGCAGTGGCAGTGGCTTTGGTGAGCTCTACACTCAGCTTTCCTGGACGAGGATGGGCATGATATTCGAGAGCGGCAGTTTTCAAATCAGACATATCGGCATTCCGCTTTTACTGTTGGTCGACGGACCGCCGAGGATACTCGTGTCGTAAAGCCCCTACAAGACTGGGCAGTCACGGGTGTCAAGGCCCCGCAGCGACGTACTTTAGTCTAAAGCCACGGGATACAAGGGCTAGACTGTTCACAATCGACTTAAAAAATGTCTACAATTATTTATTCAAACGTCGATTTAATCATGCCGGGATCGGTCAGCGGCAACAGCCAGCGCGCCTGACCGCGTTTCAGGCCGCCGCGCCTGGCGCGATCCTGCACCCAGCCACGCGCCTCGACTGTCTTGCCTTGCAGACCATTGAGCAAGCTGCTGTCGAATTGTCGGGCCAGATCGGGTGCAATGCGTAATACCAGTGAACCCTGCAATTCGATCCAGACACCGCCGCGATTGCGCTCGATCTTGCTCACACGACCACTGACCAAGGCAAATCCGGATTGCTTGAGCTGTGCCACGGGTTGCACCGGCGATTGCCGCCAGAGGCCCAGACCTGCCTGACGGGCGCTGTTTTCCGCAGCCTGCTGGCAGGCGACGAGATCCACATTGGGCGCGACCCCCACTTGGAATCCCAGGCCCTCAGCCAGCAATTGCGCCTCCAGGTTCTCGCCGTCGGCACCATAAAGGTGGGCCAGGGTACGACCGTAATGGTCTTTGGGCTCACGCCCCGGTACCAGGCCAACGCGGCCGCCGCTGGCAGCCACCAATGCCTGCAAACGCTGGCGTGCGGCCACAGCATACGGCTCGTCGGTGCGGCCCCTTTTACCAGTCTCCGGCGCATTGAGGCCGATCATCCGCACGCTCCGGCCATCCTTGAGACGCACCGTATCGCCATCCACCACACGCTGCACGTCGACCTGGGCCGCAGACGTCGGTACAGGGCAAAACACCTGCGCGTGGGCGGTCGACAGCCAAATCCCAGGCATAAAAAAGGCGCCCGCAAGGGACGCCTTTTTTAACAGCTGGCAAAAGCCCATAAGGCTCTTGAGCCTTACTCTGCTGGAGTAGCAGGCTTCTTGCCGAAAGCACCAAAGCGATCTGCGAAGCGCTGTACGCGGCCGCCGGTGTCCAGAGTCTTCTGCTTACCGGTGTAGAACGGGTGGCACTCGTTGCATACGTCAGTACCCAGTGGCTTGCACAGGTTCGAGCGAGTTTCGAACTTGTTGCCGCAGCTGCAGGTTACTTCGATGGTTTCGTACGCTGGATGGATATCGGCTTTCATGGCACTTCCTCGGGCTAGCGTGCCGCCACTCGACACTATTGTCGAATACCGCACGTAATTAGGCCGCGGATTCTACCAGACCTTTTTAAACGCGCAAGCGGACCTTACGGTCGATTCCCCACATAAAAGCCCCTTTCATCAGAAAACCGTGGCATACCCAAGCCTTCCCCCGTCTGCTAGGCTCCCGCCCTTGCTCATCACCCTCCTTACTATGGAACCCCGCGTGCCCGACGCCATTTTGCGCCTAGCCCTGCCCTCGCCCCTGCGCCGCCTGTTCGACTACCGGGCCCCGGCCGGCGTGCTGCGAGCGCAATTGCAGCCAGGCATGCGCGTGCGTGTACCCTTTGGCCGACGGGAAATGATCGGCGTCCTGATAGAAGTCGCCGATCACAGCGAAGTCCCCGCCGAGAAGCTCAAACCGGCCCTGGCGATCCTGGACGCCACCGCGCCATTGCCACCCGCACTGTTCAAGCTGTGCCTGTGGACCGCCCAGTATTACCAGCACAGCCTGGGCGACACCCTGAGCTGGGCGCTGCCGGTGCTGCTGCGCCAGGGCGAGTTGGCCGAAGCACGCCAGGAACGATTCTGGTCGACAGTGCCCGGTGCACGCCTCGACGACCCGCGCATCGCCCGCGCCCCGCGCCAACGTGAAGCCCTGGCCACGCTGGCGCAGCATCCCCACGGCGTGGCGCATCAGCTCTTGAGCAAGCTGATGCTGAGCAAGGACAGCCTCGACCTGCTGCTCGCCAAAGGCCTTGTGCAGGTGGAAATCCGCAAGCACGCCCCCGATCCGCGCCACGAACACTGGCTGGCCCAGCCGGAATTGCCGCTCAACCCCGAGCAACGCGCAGCGTATGAAGCGATTCGCGCAGGTTTCGACAGTTTCCATGCGTTCCTGCTGGCCGGCGTCACCGGCAGCGGCAAGACCGAAGTCTATTTGCAGTTGATCCGCGAAACCCTGCAAGCCGGCAAGCAGGCGCTGGTATTGATCCCGGAGATCAACCTCGGCCCGCAAACCCTGGCGCGTTTCGAGCAGCGCTTCAATGCGCGCATCGCCCTGGTGCACTCGGCGGTCAACGACCGTGAACGCCTGGAGTCCTGGCTGGCGGCGCGGGATGGCGAGGCCGACATTATTATCGGCACCCGCTCGGCGCTGTTCACGCCGATGAAGAACCCGGGCCTGATCATCATCGACGAAGAGCACGACGGCTCCTATAAACAGCAGGAAGGCCTGCGCTACCACGCCCGCGACCTGGCGCTGGTTCGCGCACGCCAGGAAGGCATTCCGATTGTGCTCGGTTCTGCCACCCCGTCCCTGGAAAGCCTGCACAACGCCTACACCGGTCGGTATGGCCTCCTACGCCTGAATGAGCGTGCCGGCGGCGCCAAGCAACCACGATTCCTGCGCCTGGACGTCAAAAGCCGTCCGCTGGACAGCGGTATTTCCGGGCCGATGCAGCAAGCCATCGGCCAGACCCTCGCCGCCGGCCAGCAGGTTTTGGTATTTCTCAACCGCCGGGGCTTTGCACCGACGCTGCTGTGCCATGACTGCGGCTGGATGTCTGAATGCGAGCGCTGCGACGCACGCATGACCGTGCACCAACGCCACGGCGAACTGCGCTGCCACCACTGCGGCCATGTAGAACGGGTGCCCCGCCACTGTCCGCAGTGCGGCAAAGTCGACCTGCGACCAGTGGGCGCAGGCACCGAACGTGCCGAAGAACGCCTGGGCATTCTGTTCCCGGATTACCCGGTACTGCGGGTCGACCGCGACAGCACGTCGCGCAAGGACGCGATGAATCAGCTGTTCGCCACCATTCAGAAAGGCCAGCCGTGCATCCTGGTGGGTACGCAGATGCTCGCCAAAGGCCACCACTTTCCACGGGTGACCCTGGTGTCGATCCTCGACGCCGACGGCGGTTTGTTCTCCGGCGACTTCCGCGCCAGCGAGCGCATGGCGCAGTTGATCGTGCAGGTCGCGGGTCGCGCCGGGCGCGCAGAGGAGCCGGGCAAGGTGATTATCCAGACGCACCTGGCTGACCACCCTTTGCTGATCCAACTGACCGAGCAGGGCTATTTCGCCTTCGCCGAGCAGGCACTGAGCGAACGCCGTTCCGCCGGCCTGCCGCCGTTTGCACACTTGGCGCTGCTGCGTGCCGAAGCCCACAAACCGGGCCAGGCTGAAGGTTTTCTGGATGAAGCCTGCAGCATCGCCGAGGGTTTGCTCGGCGAACTGGGCCTCACCGGCATCGAACTGCTCGGCCCGGTGCCCGCGCCCATGGAGCGCCGTGCCGGACGGTATCGCGCTCAACTACTCTTGCAGGCAACGTCTCGCGCACCGCTGCATCGACTATTAAGTAGCTGGTTGCTTGCCCTGGAGCAAATGCCCAGCGGCCGACAGGTGCGATGGTCGTTGGATGTAGACCCGGTAGATTTGTATTAACCCACGCCACAGGTCCCGCGAAGGTTGGCAAGCCCGCCCTCGCCACGGATAATGCCCAGTTTTTCCACCTGCGCATCGCGCGCCGCCGCTTGCGGTCGAAAGAGAACACCATGAAAGACACCATTCGCCAGCTGATCCAACAAGCCCTCACCCAACTCGTCAACGAAGGTGTGTTGCCTGAAGGCCTGACGCCGGCGATCCAGGTGGAAAACACCCGCGACAAGACCCACGGCGACTTCGCCAGCAACATCGCGATGATGCTGTCCAAGCCGGCCGGCATGAAGCCACGCGACCTGGCGGAGAAAATCATCGCCGCACTGCCGGTCGACGAGAGCGTGACCAAGGCCGAAATCGCCGGCCCTGGGTTCATCAACTTCTTCCAGAACACCCAGGCATTGGCTTCGCGCCTCGATGCCGCCCTGGCCGACGCCAGGATCGGCGTGCGCAAGGCAGGTCCCGTTCAGCGCGTGGCCATCGACCTGTCGGCACCCAACCTTGCCAAAGAGATGCACGTCGGCCACTTGCGTTCGACCATCATTGGCGATGGCGTGGCACGGGTCCTGGAATTCCTCGGCGACACCGTGATCCGTCAGAACCACGTGGGCGACTGGGGCACCCAGTTCGGCATGCTGATGGCCTACCTGCAGGAAAACCCGATCACCAGCAACGAGCTGTCGGACCTGGAAAACTTCTACCGCGCCGCCAAAAAGCGCTTCGACGAGTCCGAAGAATTCGCCGACCGCGCCCGTGGCCTGGTGGTGAAACTGCAGGCCGGAGACCAGGAATGCCTGGAGCTGTGGGGTCGCTTCCGGGACATCTCGCTGTCCCACTGCCAGGAAATCTACGAACTGCTCAACGTCAAGCTCACCATGGCGGACGTGATGGGCGAAAGCGCCTACAACGACGACCTGATCAATGTGGTCAACGACCTCAAGGCCAAGGGCCTGCTGGTCGAGAGCAACGGCGCGCAGTGCGTGTTCCTCGAAGAATTCAAGACCGCCGACGGCGAGCCGCTGCCAGTGATCATCGTCAAGGCCGATGGCGGCTATCTCTATGCCACCACCGACCTGGCCGCCGTGCGCTACCGCAGTGGCGTGCTCAAGGCCGATCGAGCGCTGTATTTCGTCGACCAGCGCCAGGCGCTGCACTTCCAGCAGGTGTTCGAAGTGGCGCGCCGTGCGGGCTTCGTCACTCACCCGATGCTCATGGAACACATGGGCTTCGGTACCATGAACGGCGCCGATGGCCGTCCGTTCAAGACCCGCGACGGCGGCACCGTAAAGCTGATCGACCTGCTCAACGAAGCCCAGGACCGCGCCTACAACCTGGTGAAGGAAAAGAACCCGGAACTGGCCGAAGCTGACCTGCGCAACATCGCCCGCGTGGTGGGCATTGGCGCAGTGAAATACGCCGACCTGTCCAAACACCGCACCAGCGACTACAGCTTCAACTTCGAGCTGATGCTCAACTTCGAAGGCAACACCGCGCCGTACCTGCTGTACGCCTACACCCGCGTGGCCGGCGTATTCCGCAAGCTGGGCAAGGACTTCAGCGAAGTCGAAGGCCGGATCGTGCTGGACGCACCCCACGAACAGGAACTGGCCGCCAAACTGGCGCAATTGGGCGAAGTGCTGAACAGCGTCGGCGAAAAAGGCACGCCGCATATCCTGTGCACCTACCTGTATGAAGTCGCCGGCCTGTTCTCCAGCTTCTATGAGAACTGCCCGATCCTCAGCGCCGACGACGAAGCCCAGAAGCAAAGCCGCCTGCGCCTTGCCGCATTGGCCGGACGGACCCTCAAGCAAGGCCTGGAGCTGTTGGGCCTGGAAACTCTGGAGCGTATGTAAGTTGGCCGCCAAGAAAAAACCTGCACCCAAGCGCGGCGCCAGCCGCTACCAGGCCCCGGCAAAGAAGCCGATTCCGGGCTGGTTGTGGATGGCTATCGGCCTTTCGGTCGGTGCGTTTATCGTGTTCCTGATGAAGCTGGATCCTGGCCAGGGCGATGACGTCAAACGGGTCAAACAGGAGCAGCAGAAGGCCACCAAAATGGCCGAAGCCAATAAGACGGCGCCGAGCCCGACCGCACCCGTGAAGCCGAAATATGACTTCTATACCCTGCTGCCCGAATCGGAAGTGATCGTACCGCCCGACGCCGTGCCGGAGAAAACCCTGCCGACGCCACAAGTGCCGACCACCCCGGTTACGCCGGCTGAAGCCGCGAAGATCGACACCGCCCGCGCTCAAGCGGCACTGGCCGGCATCACCCCGCCGCCAGCGCCGCCAGTTGCCGAGACCAAAGCGGCGCCGGTGACCAAATTCTTCCTGCAAGCGGGCTCGTTCCCGAAACAGGCGGATGCGGATCGCGTACGTGCGCAGATCATTCTGCTGGGGCAAACGGTGACGGTGGAATCCGGCACGGTGAAGGACGCGACCTGGTATCGCGTGTTGGTAGGGCCGTTCAGCAACCGCGAACAATTGACCGTAGCGCAGAAGCAATTGGCTGGCGCCGGCTTTAGCAACCTGTTGTTACAACAACGCCAGAGCCGCTGATTCAGGCTCAACAGGGGTCAAATGTGGGAGGGCCCCCTCCCACATTGGTTTCTCGGTGTTCGCGAAAGTGTGTCAGACCCATAGACACCATTCGTCCGCCCTAACCACCCAAGGTTGAAATCACCCCCACCACCCCCATATCAGTTTCCATCAGGGCATTTTCGCCCCGCTGCGTGGAGACTCTCCCCTTGACCACCATCGTTTCAGTACGTCGCCACGGCAAAGTCGTCATGGGCGGCGACGGCCAGGTTTCCCTGGGTAATACCGTGATGAAAGGCAACGCGAAGAAAGTCCGTCGCCTGTACCACGGCCAGGTGCTTGCCGGTTTTGCTGGCGCTACCGCCGACGCCTTCACCCTCTTCGAACGCTTCGAAGGCCAGCTGGAAAAACACCAGGGCCACCTCGTACGCGCCGCTGTCGAACTCGCCAAAGAATGGCGCACCGACCGCTCCCTCAGCCGCCTGGAAGCCATGCTGGCTGTAGCCAACAAAGACGCGTCCCTGATCATCACCGGTAACGGCGATGTGGTTGAACCCGAACACGGGCTGATCGCCATGGGTTCCGGTGGTGGCTACGCTCAAGCCGCGGCCAGCGCACTGTTGAAGAAAACCGATTTGTCGGCCCGCGAAATCGTCGAGACTGCCTTGGGTATCGCCGGTGACATCTGCGTGTTCACCAACCACAACTTCACCATTGAGGAGCAGGACCTCGCCGAGTAAGCCGTAGGCTTATTCCCGCTTGAGGCCGCCAAACACTATGTCCATGACTCCCCGCGAAATCGTCCACGAACTCAACCGCCATATCATCGGCCAGGACGATGCCAAGCGCGCCGTTGCCATCGCGCTGCGTAACCGCTGGCGCCGGATGCAACTGCCCGAAGAACTGCGCGTTGAAGTGACGCCCAAGAACATCCTGATGATCGGCCCGACCGGTGTCGGTAAAACCGAAATCGCCCGGCGCCTGGCCAAGCTGGCCAATGCCCCGTTCATCAAGGTCGAAGCGACCAAGTTCACCGAAGTCGGTTATGTGGGCCGTGACGTCGAATCGATCATCCGTGATCTGGCCGACGCTGCCCTGAAGATGCTGCGCGAGCAGGAAGTGACCAAGGTCAGCCACCGCGCCGAAGACGCTGCCGAAGAACGCATCCTCGATGCCCTGCTGCCTCCTGCGCGCATGGGTTTCAATGAAGACGCGGCGCCGTCGTCCGATTCCAACACCCGTCAGCTGTTCCGCAAGCGCCTGCGCGAAGGTCAGTTGGATGACAAGGAAATCGAGATTGAAGTCGCCGAAGTCTCCGGCGTCGATATCTCCGCACCGCCTGGCATGGAAGAAATGACCAGCCAGTTGCAGAACCTGTTTGCCAACATGGGCAAGGGCAAGAAGAAAAGCCGCAAGCTCAAGGTGAAGGACGCGTTGAAACTGGTGCGCGACGAAGAGGCCGGGCGCCTGGTGAATGAGGAAGAACTCAAGGCCAAGGCCCTGGAAGCGGTCGAGCAGCACGGCATCGTGTTTATCGACGAAATCGACAAGGTGGCCAAGCGCGGCAACTCCGGCGGCGTCGATGTGTCCCGCGAAGGCGTACAGCGCGACCTGCTGCCGTTGATCGAAGGCTGCACCGTGAACACCAAGCTGGGCATGGTCAAGACCGACCACATCCTGTTTATCGCCTCCGGTGCGTTCCACCTGAGCAAGCCAAGCGACCTGGTGCCGGAGCTGCAAGGCCGACTGCCGATTCGCGTGGAACTCAAGGCACTGACCCCTGGCGACTTCGAACGCATCCTCAGCGAACCGCACGCCTCACTCACCGAGCAGTACCGTGAGCTGTTGAAAACCGAAGGGCTGGGCATCGAGTTCCAGGCGGACGGCATCAAGCGCCTGGCGGAGATCGCCTGGCAGGTCAACGAGAAGACCGAGAACATCGGTGCTCGCCGCCTGCACACGCTGCTGGAGCGCCTGCTGGAAGAAGTGTCCTTCAGCGCCGGTGACTTGGCCGGTGCGCAGAACGGCGAGGTGATCAAGATCGACGCGGATTACGTCAACAGCCACCTGGGTGAATTGGCACAGAACGAAGACTTGTCGCGCTATATTCTGTAAGCCTTACACACAACTGCTTTGCTTCGATGTGGGAGGGGGCTTGCCCCCGATGGCGGTCTGTCAGATAGATGTATGCTGACTGACACATGGCTATCGGGGGCAAGCCCCCTCCCACATTTTTAAGCCGGTTTATTCAGGATCACCTCATATGGCTAAGTTTCCTACTGCTGTAAACCTGCACAAAACCTCCAACACTCTCGGCCTCACCTATGGGCCCGATGAGGTGTACCAACTTCCCGCCGAGTTGCTGCGCACCCACTCGCCTTCCGCTGAAGTCCAGGGCCACGGCAAACCCATCCTGCAATTCGGCAAGCTCAACGTTAAGTTGATCAAGGTAGAACCGGCCGGTCAGTACGCACTGAAATTGACCTTCGACGACGGCCATGACAGCGGACTGTTCACCTGGGACTACCTCTATCAGTTGGCCGTGCGTCAGGACGCGCTGTGGGCTGATTATCTCGCCGAGCTCAAAGCCGCCGGCAAAACCCGCGACCCGAGTGAGTCGGTCGTGCGGCTGATGCTCTAGTCCAGGCCTCTCGCTCTTTAGAGGGCATTTTCTAATTTCATCTGTTTGAATGCCCTGTCGCGTGGTCAATGATTGGCCCGCTTGCGAAAAAAATTAAACTCGGGTAACCAATGGAACTGGCAAGTTCCCTGCATTTGACGATGCGGTATCAACGGTCACCCGAGTCGCAGTACCAGGCTTGTGTTGTGTATCGAAGGTGGTGCACAGCGGTACCCGGTACTCGTCTTTCGGACAATGGAGCGTCGTAGATGAGTAACAAGAACAACGATGACTTGAAACGCCAGGCCTCGGAAAACACCCTGGGGCTGAACCCGATCATCGCGTTACGCAAAAAGGATTTATTGGCCTCAGCGAAGATGGTGCTGACTCAAGCCATCAAGCAACCGTTGCACAGCGTCAAGCACGTCGCGCATTTTGGCATTGAGTTAAAAAATGTGATGTTCGGCAAATCCGAGCTGGTACCTGAGAGCGATGACCGTCGCTTCCACGACCCGGCCTGGAGCCAGAACCCGCTCTACAAGCGCTACCTGCAAACCTACCTGGCGTGGCGCAAGGAACTGCACGACTGGATCGGCGACAGCAGCCTGTCGGACCAGGACATCAGCCGTGGCCACTTCGTGATCAACCTGATGACCGAAGCCATGGCCCCCACCAACAGCGCGGCCAACCCGGCGGCGGTCAAACGCTTTTTTGAAACCGGCGGCAAGAGCCTGCTCGATGGCTTGTCGCACCTGGCCAAGGACATGGTGCACAACGGCGGCATGCCGAGCCAGGTCAACATGGGCGCCTTTGAAGTGGGCAAGTCCCTGGGCATCACTGAAGGCGCGGTGGTGTTTCGCAACGATGTGCTGGAGCTGATCCAGTACAAGCCGATCACCGAACAGGTGCATGAACGCCCGTTGCTGGTGGTGCCGCCGCAGATCAACAAATTCTACGTATTCGACCTGAGCCCGGATAAGAGCCTGGCGCGTTTCTGCCTGCGCAACGGCCAGCAGACGTTTATTGTCAGTTGGCGCAACCCGACCAAGGCCCAGCGCGAATGGGGCCTGTCGACCTATATCGAGGCGCTCAAGGAAGCGGTCGATGTGGTCACGGCGATTACCGGCAGCAAAGACATCAACATGCTCGGCGCCTGCTCCGGCGGCATTACCTGCACCGCCCTGCTCGGCCACTACGCCGCGCTGGGGGAGAAAAAGGTCAACGCCCTGACCCTGCTGGTCAGTGTGCTGGACACCACACTGGATACCCAGGTGGCGCTGTTCGTCGACGAGCAGACGCTGGAAGCGGCCAAGCGCCATTCCTACCAGGCCGGCGTGCTCGAAGGCCGCGACATGGCCAAGGTATTTGCCTGGATGCGGCCCAACGACCTGATCTGGAACTACTGGGTCAATAACTACCTGCTGGGCAACGAACCGCCGGTGTTCGACATCCTGTTCTGGAACAACGACACCACGCGCTTGCCGGCCGCCTTCCACGGCGACCTGATCGAGTTGTTCAAGAACAACCCACTCGTGCGGGCCAATGCACTGGAAGTGTGCGGCACGCCGATTGATCTCAAGCAGGTTACCGCCGACATCTACTCCCTGGCCGGCACCAATGACCACATCACCCCGTGGCAGTCCTGCTACAAATCGGCGCAGTTGTTTGGCGGCAAGGTGGAGTTTGTGTTGTCCAGCAGCGGGCATATCCAGAGCATTCTCAACCCACCGGGCAACCCCAAGGCGCGCTACCAGACCAGCGACAGTCTCGCGGGCAAGCCACTGGAATGGCAGGAGAACGCGACCAAGCACACTGATTCGTGGTGGTTGCATTGGCAGGCGTGGCAGGCGGAACGGGCGGGCAAGCTGAAGAAGGCACCGACGACATTAGGCAATAAAACCTACGCCGCAGCCGAAGCGGCACCGGGCACCTATGTACACGAACGCTAAATTGAAATGCGGTCAAGTGTGAGAGGGGGCAAGCCCCCTCCCACATTTGGCCTGCATTCCAACCGTCACATCTCACAGGGCTTGAGCATGCCGCAACCGTTCATCTTTCGTACCATCGACCTGGATGGCCAGACCATCCGTACGGCGGTACGCCCAGGCAAGCCTCATTTGACGCCATTGCTGATTTTCAACGGCATCGGCGCCAACCTTGAGTTGGTGTTTCCGTTCGTCCAGGCATTGGACCCGGACCTGGAAGTGATCGCCTTCGATGTACCGGGCGTGGGCGGTTCGTCGACGCCCAAGCGGCCCTATCGCTTTCCCGGCCTGGCCAAGCTCACCGCACGCATGCTCGATTACCTGGACTACGGCCAGGTGAATGCCGTGGGGGTGTCCTGGGGCGGTGCGTTGGCGCAGCAGTTCGCCTACGACTACCCGGAACGCTGCAAGAAACTGATCCTGGCCGCCACCGCCGCCGGGGCCTTTATGGTGCCCGGCAAGCCGAAGGTGTTGTGGCTGATGGCGAGCCCGAGACGATACATTCAACCCTCCCACGTGGTGCGAATTGCGCCAATGATCTACGGCGGCTCGTTCCGCCGCGATTCCAAGCTGGCCGCCGAACACGCCAGCAAAGTGCGCTCGGCCGGCAAGCTGGGTTACTACTGGCAGCTGTTTGCGGGGCTGGGATGGACCAGCATTCACTGGCTGCACAAGATCCGCCAGCCCACGCTGGTGCTGGCCGGGGACGACGACCCGCTGATCCCGCTGGTCAACATGCGCATGCTCGCCTGGCGCATTCCCAACGCGCAGTTGCACATCATCGATGACGGCCACCTGTTCCTGATCACCCGGGCCGAAGCCGTGGCGCCGATCATCATGAAGTTTCTGGAGGAGGAGCGCCTGCGCGCTGTGATTCATCCGCGACCGGCAGTGTAAGGACCGCACCGCCGCGCAACTTGCCAGGAACCGACTATGGTTCTGAATTGGCGTGCCTGTTGATGGCTTGACGAAGGAGTGTTGGCTCATGCGAGAAAGACCCGTGACGAACCCGGCGCCCACACCCGCCGCGTTCATCAACGCCCAAAGTGCGATCACCGGCCTGCGCGGTCGGGACTTGCTCTCCACACTGCGCAGCGTCGCTGCCCATGGCTTGCGCAACCCGGTGCATACCGCCCGGCATGCCCTGGCACTGGGCGGTCAACTCGGGCGGGTGCTGATGGGCGAGACGGTGCACGAGCCCAACCCAAGGGACAGCCGCTTCGTCGATCCGACCTGGACGCTCAACCCGTTCTATCGGCGCAGCCTGCAAGCCTACCTGAGCTGGCAGAAACAGACCCGCCACTGGATCGACGACAGCTCCCTGAACGCCGATGACCGCGCCCGTGCGCACTTCGCCTTCGCTTTGCTCAACGATGCGGTATCACCCTCCAACACCCTGCTCAACCCGCTGGCGATCAAGGAGTTGCTCAACTCCGGCGGCAACAGCGTGGTGCGCGGCGTGAGCAACCTGTTTGAAGATTTGCTGCACAACAACGGCCTGCCGCGCCAGGTCAGCAAACACGCCTTTGAAGTGGGCAAGACCGTCGCCACTACCCCAGGCTCAGTGGTGTTTCGCAATGAGCTGCTGGAGCTGATCCAGTACAAGCCCATGAGCGAAAAACAGTACGCCAAGCCGCTGCTGATCGTGCCGCCGCAGATCAACAAGTACTACATCTTCGACCTGAGCCCGGCCAACAGCTTTGTGCAGTACGCCCTCAAAAATGGCCTGCAGACCTTTATGGTCAGCTGGCGCAACCCGGATGTGCGCCACCGCGAATGGGGCCTGTCCACCTATGTGGCGGCGCTGGAAGAAGCGCTCAACGTCTGCCGCGCGATCACCGGCGCCCGCGAGGTCAACCTGATGGGCGCCTGCGCCGGTGGCCTGACCATCGCCGCCCTGCAAGGCCACTTGCAGGCCAAGCGCCAACTGCGCCGCATCTCCAGCGCCAGCTACCTGGTGAGCCTGCTGGACAGCCAGATCGACAGCCCCGCCATGCTGTTCGCCGACGAGCAAACCCTTGAAGCCGCCAAGCGTCGTTCCTACCAGCAAGGTGTGCTGGACGGCCGCGACATGGCCAGGGTTTTTGCCTGGATGCGCCCCAACGACCTGATCTGGAATTACTGGATCAACAATTACCTGCTGGGCAAGGAACCACCTGCCTTCGACATCCTTTACTGGAACAACGACAACACGCGCCTGCCCGCCGCGCTGCACGGCGACTTGCTGGACTTCTTCAAACACAACCCCCTGAGCCATCCCGGCGGCCTGGAGGTGTGCGGCACGCCCATCGACTTGCAGAAGGTGACAGTGGACAGCTTCAGCGTGGCCGGGATCAACGACCACATCACGCCGTGGGACGCGGTGTACCGCTCCACGCAATTGCTGGGCGGCGATCGGCGTTTCGTGCTGTCCAACAGCGGGCATATCCAGAGCATCCTCAACCCGCCGGGCAACCCCAAGGCCAACTACGTCGAAAACCTCAAGCTGAGCAGCGATCCACGCGCCTGGTACTACGACGCCAGTCATGTCGAAGGCAGTTGGTGGCCCCAGTGGCTGGAGTGGATCCAGCAGCGTTCGGGCGTGCAGCGCGAAACCCTCACCGCCCTGGGCAACCAGAATTACCCACCGATGGAAGCGGCACCGGGCACCTATGTGCGGGTGCGCTGAGCTCAACGATCACATTAAGAAGACTGGATGAAGACCCGCGACCGAATCCTTGAATGTGCCCTGCAATTGTTCAACCACAAGGGCGAGCCGAATGTATCGACCATGGAGGTGGCCAATGAAATGGGGATCAGCCCAGGCAACCTCTACTACCACTTCCATGGCAAGGAGCCGCTGGTCATTGGCCTGTTCGAACGCTTTCAATGTGAGCTGGCACCGTTGCTGGACCCGCCCGCAGACGCACAACTGAAGGCGGAGGATTACTGGCTGTTCCTGCACCTGATCGTCGAGCGCATGGCTCACTACCGGTTTCTGTTCCAGGACTTGTCCAACCTGGCAGGACGCCTGCCGAAACTGGCCAAGGGCATTCGCAGCCTGCTCACGGCACTCAAACGCACACTGGCCTCATTGCTGGCTCGATTGAAGGCCGCGGGGCAGGTGGTCAGTGACACCCAGGCGCTGGGCCAGTTGGTGGAGCAGATCACCATGACGTTGCTGTTCTCGCTGGATTACCAGCGGATACTTGATCGCGAAGGTGAGGTACGGGTGGTGGTGTATCAAATCATGATGCTGGTAGCGCCGCATTTGCTGTTACCGCCCCGGCTGGCGACAGAGCGGCTGGCATTGCGTTATCTGGAAGACACGGTTTGAAAACCTGTCAGCCAGGTTCGCCGAACTGCTGGGTAAACTTGAATAGTTCACTGTCGTTCTTGATGCCCAACTTTCGATAGGCCGATTGTTTTTGCGTACTGATGGTACTTGCACTGCGTGAAAACTTTGCTGCAATGGAATTCACCGACATCCCATCCAGAAAACACCGCAGTACTTCCTGTTCTTTGGGCGTGAGACACACATTCAACTGCATCGGCGTTGATACATCCTGCTTCGACTTCATATTCGCAACATGGGCAAAGGACTGCATGCCTTGCAACACCGGCACCATGCAAGGCTGCAAGTAAATGCGCCCTTGGGCGACCGTTCGGATAGCGGTAATCAGCTCAGTCAGATTCTGGGTTTTACCCAGAACGCCCCAGCAACCTGCCTTCAAAGACAGCGATACCGTTGCAGGCGTGTAATGGGAACAGACAATCAAAGGCCTGCATTGGCGGAAGCGTCTATTCAACGCCTGGATCAGGCTGAGGCCATCGCTTTGCGACGGTGCCAGAATAAAGTCCATCACCACGACATCCGCCGGCCGCCGGCCCAAGGCGTCCAGCAGATCCCTGCCGGTCCCGAAGGAACCGATCACCTCAAGATCGGGCTCCATATTCAGACTCAACTCGATGCCCTGGCGAACCATTTCATGGTCATCCAGCAACATCACGGTACACGTATTGCCTTTTGAAGTTGGCATTCCAGACTCCCGCATAAGCAAATACAGCGCCGCACACAGCCTGTTTATTACCTGAGCCAAACACAGGCTTCAATACTGCACAGCAATATATAGCGCTGCATCTTACAAAGTTCCCTTACAGAACTTTCTTATAACAACTTTTATGCCACGCCATGCCCTCGTAAAATTTTTAAATAAAACAATACACTTTCGAACTATCTCGAACCAAAACTCGATACATCTCTATAGATGAAATTCACTTTTCGATACAAATTATGTCACCCACCACATGCCAAGCATTCAGAACACCGCGCTTTACCTGTGGCAATTACCCAAGTCATTCACAACTGGACACTCCATGAAACTCATCGCTTTATCCCACGTTGCCGCAGCTCTGACCTTGGCTGGCGCTGTCTCACACTCTGCGCATGCCGCTGATGGCGTTATCAACTTCAGCGGCCTGGTGACTGATGTGACCTGCACGGTCGAAGGGGCTGAACCGGGCGCGGGCAAGGTGGTCAAGGACGTCAACCTGGGCGGCGTGTCTGCCGCACGCCTGGCGACGGCGGGGAATCGCGCCAACCTGACGGGCTTCACCCTTCGTATTGGCGCGCCCGGCGAGGGCAGCTGCACCAACGGCCGCACCGCCATGGTTGCCTTTGACCCGACCAGCCCGGCCATCGACGTGGCCACCGGGCGCTTGAACATCGACGGTTACGACGACCCGTCCGACACCACCCACGCCAAGAATGTGCAGGTCGAAGTGACTAACCGTGATGGCTCGCCCATTAATGTCTACACCGAGAAATCGGCAGGCGTGGTGATCGCCGACAACCAGGCCGTTATCCCGCTGGCCGCGCAAATATACGCAAGCGGGCCCGCTAGCGAAGGCAAGGTCAGCACCCGCGTTGGCTTTACGATCGAATACGCCGAGTAAGGCCGGGCAAGCCTGTGTATGCAGGCCGCCTTATGCCATGAGACTTCAGACGATGAAAAAAACAGCCTGGCTTGCTGCCTTTGCGTTTGGCGTGTTGTTGCCACTGGCGCTGCCCTCCCATGCCAGCGTAATTATTCACGGCACGCGAGTGATCTACCCTGTCGGACAACCGGAGGTCGTGGTGCGCCTGGAAAACAAGGGAAGCCGCCCCGCACTGGTACAACCCTGGCTGGACAGGGGCGACCGGCACTCGACACCGGCGACAACACAGGTGCCGTTCACGCTGTCGCCATCGATCTTCCGGATCGAGCCCTACCAGCAACAGGCGCTGCGCCTGCGCTATACCGGCGAACCACTGCCCAACGACCGCGAAAGCCTGTTCTGGCTGAACATCCTGGAAGTACCACCGCGCGCGCTGGATGCGGCGCAAAAAAACCAGATCGAACTGTCATTTCGCACCCGCTTGCGCGTGTTCCTCAGGCCACAGGCACTGCCCTATACCGTTGGCAACGCCCCGGAAAAATTGCAGTGGGCACTGGTGGCCCACGAACAAGGTTTTGCCCTGCAGGCTACCAACCCCACGCCCTACCATATTTCACTGGCCTCACTGGACTTGCTGAGCGACGGCAAACGGTTCAGCAAGGCGCCCAGCAAGGACGCCAACGACGGCCTGTTACTCCCGGCCGGTGACGTGAAACTGTTTGTGCTGCCGCTGCTGCGCAATCGCCCCCGTGGCGCAAGCAGCATCGAATTCACCACCGTCAGCGACTTTGGTGCACGGGTACGCCACTCGGCGAATCTGTGCACCTCTTGCGCAGGATGACCTTTCGCATGAAGACCGCTTCCCTTTCACACCGGCTGGCCAAGCTGCTGACAGCGGTGGTTGTGCTGTTCGCCAGCCACGCCCCGTATGCGAGCGTCGTGATCCACAGCACCCGAATTGTCTACCCGCAGGCCGCCAGGGAGGTCATCGTCAGGCTCGACAGCAAGAACCAGACACCGGTACTGGTGCAGACCTGGCTGGACGATGGAAACGAATACTCGACGCCGGACCTGGCCGGCATCCCCTTTGTGGTCACGCCGCCGATCTTTCGGATGGAGCCCGGAAAACAACAGGTTGTGCGCCTGGCCTACACCGGAGCAACGCTTGCGGCGGCGCAGGAAAGCCTGTTCTGGTTCAACCTGCTGGAAGTGCCCTCGCAGTCGCCAGACGCCCAACAAGGCAATCAGTTGCAGTTGGCTTTTCGCTCCCGGATCAAGCTGCTTTATCGCCCATCGACCCTGCCTTACGACGTCAACGCCGCGCCTGGAAAACTGCAGTGGCGCGTCGTATCCACGGGGCAACACCAGGCATTGGAAGTCTATAACCCAAGCCCCTACCACGTGACCTTCGAGCAGATTGAAGTGCAGGTAGCCGGGCAGCGTCATCCCCGCGAAACATCGGCTTCAAGTGCCGCAAACATGGTGATTCCGGGCGGGCGCAGTCGCTTTGAGCTGCCCAGCCTCAAGACTCCGCCGAGCAGCGCTGCGACCGTAGCGTTCGAAACGCTCGACGATTTTGGGGTCAAGGTCCAGCACAACGCCAAGGTCTTGCCATGACGATGTAGACAGGCGGCCTTCACCGTCGCTTCCCGACGTTCAGCCATCCGGCTGGCCAGGCCACGCGCTTCATCACACACCTTCTGCTGATGCCCATTTGATGGGGCAGGGACGCCCCATGCCGCCGGTTGGACAGCGGCTGTTTTTGAGAACGTAAACATGAGTTTTAAACTTACAGCGCACTGCCTGCTGCTGGTGAGTGGCGCGCACGCCATGGGTGCCCACGGGGCTGAGCCTGTGGAATTCAACCCCGCCTTCTTTGCAACGGATGCGACCGGGGTGCGGGTTGACGTATCAAAGTTCAACCAAGGCAATGTCACCCTGCCCGGCAACTATCGCACCGACGTGCACCTCAACGGCCAGTGGACAGGCCGTGAAACCCTGCACTTCGTCGCCGTGAACGGTCAGAAAGCCGCACAACTGTGCCTGGAGCGCGATGCACTGCTCAGGTTTGGCATCAACCTGGACACGGTCGCACAGCAGCCTGTCGAAGCCGGTCAGACACCGGCCGCCCCGTTTGCCCGCTGCGCGGATATTGCGACTTACCTGCCCGGCGCCAGCAGCGAGTTCGACTCCGGCGAAAACCGCCTGGACCTGCAGGTTCCGCAGGTTTACCTGGCGCGCAAGGCACGGGGCTATGTCGATCCGCAGCAATGGGACCACGGGATCAATGCCGCCTTTGTACGCTACAACGCCAACACCTTCGCCACCCAGACGAATGGCCGCTCCATCAGCTCCCAGTATCTGGGCCTCAACACCGGGCTCAACCTGGGCGACTGGCACTGGCGCCACAACGGCAGCTACAGCCGCTCCACGCTCGGTTCCGGTTATCAAAGCAACGCCACTTACGTGCAGCGCGAATGGAGCACGTTGCACTCACAGTTGATTGCGGGCGAGATCTACACCCCCGGCGAATTGTTCGACAGCGTGCGCCTGCGCGGCGCCAGCCTGTTCAGCGATGACCGCATGCTGCCCGACTCCCAGACCGGATTTGCGCCCGTGGTACGCGGCGTTGCCGAGACAAATGCGCGCGTCACGGTGCGCCAGCGCGGCGTGCTATTGGACGAAGTGTCGGTAGCGCCTGGCCCCTTCGTGCTCAACGACTTGTTCCCCACCGGGTACGGTGGCGACCTGAACGTCACGATCACCGAGGCCGATGGGCGCCAGCGTGAATTCATCGTGCCGTTCGCCGCCAATGCCCACCTGCTGCGCCCAGGTTTCAGCCGCTACTCGTTGAGTCTCGGGCGGCTGGATGAGATCGGCCTGCGCCACCCGCCAATGCTGGCGCAGGCCACTTATCAGCAGGGTCTGAGCAACCTGCTGACCGGGTACACCGGCGGGGTGATGGGCGATGACTACCGCTCACAATTGCTGGGCACCGCCTTCAATACGCCGCTGGGCGCACTCTCGCTTGACCTGACCTATTCCGACGCCCACTTGCCGGGGCATGGATCACGTAAGGGGCAAAGCCTGCAACTGCGCTACAGCAAGAATTTCGCCGATACCGGCACCCACTTTGCCCTCGGCGCGTACCGTTATTCCACCGAGGGCTTCCTGAACGTGGGCGATGCGGCACGCATCCGCGACTTCGCCCTCGACGGGGTGCGCCTGGACAACGTATCGCGACTGCGCGACCGAATGGACATCAGCCTCAACCAGAGCCTGAAGCAAGGCGCGGTTTACCTGACGGGCTCATCACAGAACTACTGGAACCGTAAAAGCGGCAACCTGACGTTTACCGCCGGGTACAGCGGCACCTGGAGGCGACTGCACTACACCGTGAGTGCGCAGCGCAACCGGGACCTGCTGAGTGAGCGGGTCGACCAGCAAGTAGACTTCACCCTGAGCCTGCCGCTGGGCAGCGACGCGCACGCGCCAACCTTGACCACCACGGCCTACCGCGGCGATCAAAGCAGCGGCGAACGCCTCAGCCTGGGCGGTAGTCTCGGCGAGCGCAGTGAACTCAGTTACGGCCTGGGGGCCAGCCGAACGCTCGGCAGCGGTAACGCCACAAGCGCAGACGTGAAATACCAGGCGAACCCAGGGGTGCTGTCCGCCAGCTACGGCCAGAGCAACACGTATCGCACAACCTCGTTTGGCATGACCGGCGGTCTTGTCGCCCACCCGGACGGCGTGACCTTCGCCCCAGAACTGGGCGACACCATCGGCATCGTCCAGGCACCCGACGCCTTGGGCGCGCGGATCAACGGCAACCACAGTGCACAGGTCGGCAAAAGCGGCTTCGCCGTGGTACCTCACCTCACGCCTTATCGCCAGAACGTCGTTGAACTGGACCCCAGGGATCTGTCCGTCGACGTCGAACTCAAGACCGCCGCGCAAAACGTCGCGCCTCGCGCCGGGTCGGTGGTGAAGGTGCAGTTTGAAACCGTCAGCGGCCAGGCCCTCTTGATTACGGCGCGGCGCGAGGATGGCAGCCCGTTACCGTTCGGCGCGGATGTATTCGATGAAGACGACGCCAGCGTCGGCGTGGTCGGCCAGGGCGGCAAGGCCTTTGTCCGCGTGCCTCGCACGCAGGGGCAGTTGACGGTCAGGTGGGGATCCAGCGCCCGCGCCACCTGCAGGCTGCGCTACCACCTCGACGTTCAACCAAGCACCGAGGGCGCCAACCGATTGCGGCAATTGGACTCTGGCACTTGCCGGGCCGACAAGGCCTATTCCTCACTGCGAGACTGACGATGAAACACTCCCTGCAATTTATCTCCACACTCCTGGCCCTCGTTCTGCCGATCGCCGCTCATGCAGACTGTGACCGGTATATGAACAGCACGCTCACCCTCAATCTGCCTGACACGATCACCGTCCCGGCCGATCTACCTATAGGCGGGGAAATCATCAGTCGCGCATTCAGCGGTACCGCACCTGCCTTTTTCGCGGTCTGCAGGGACGCGCACCTGAGGATTACCGGGCGATTCCTCAACATGCCTCCGGTCCCCCCGTTCCATCGCACCGAAGCGCCAGGTGTAGGTGCACGTCTGCGCATCACCAGTGCCGGGGGATTCACCAATTTCTTTGGAATGCACACTCAACCAGGCGCGCCCTCAAGTGGAACAGCCCCCAGCCTCACCGCCGCAGAATTGAAGCTCTACAAAATCGCACCTGTCGCCGATGGGGTGGTACCAGCCGGAGAAATCTGGTCAGCCAAAAGGGACGGACGCCCAGACGGCTTTACCCTGCGCCTGGGTAACTCTGTTCGTTTTGTCACCCCTGGCGCCACCTGTGACCTGGCGACCGGTGACGTCAACCGTACGATCTCGCTCGATCCGATCAAAGTCAGCGCCCTTCAAAACGCCACCTATATCGGCGAACGCCAATTCGAGCTCACCGCCCACTGCACCAACGCATCCAATGTCACCTTTCGCTTTTCAGGCACACCCGCGCCAGGGCATGAAGCGCTTTTTGCCAATACCGGCACTGCTCGCGGAGTAGATGTGTGGCTTTACTCCCGCATAGGTGGAGGGATCCAAAACATCGGCGCCAACGGCGATAACAACACGCGCACGGTGGTGGTTGATGGCAACCGCGCCGTCTTGCCGCTGGGCGCTGCTTATCACAAAAACGGCACAGTCACCCCGGGCACTCTTGTCAGTACCGCCACCGTCAACATTACCTATAACTGAAACCCTGAGACTCCTTTGATGAGCATTCGAACACTCACCCCGCTGCTGGCAATCACGGCGAGCCTGATAACCCATACTGCACAGGCCGAGACCACGGGCACCTTGACCTTTATCGGGCAAGTCAACGCCGGCACATGCAACCTGGCCGCCGGCGATGAGAACCGCAGCATCACGCTGCCGACGGTCAAGGTCTCTGACTTCGATGCAACCCCCAGTACGGGCGCGTTTGATTTCGAGGTCTCTGCCGACTGCGAGTCGGATATACGTAACGTGACGTTTCTGTTCGCAGGAAAAGCCTCCGCCGGCAACGCCGAGCTTTTTTCCAACACAGGGACCTCCGAGGGGACCGCCCTTCAACTGGTGCACCGCGTCTCCCCAGCTTTTGTCATTCCCGCCAACGGCACCCCCGCCCAGCGCAGCCGCAAGGTGGCAACGAGCAGCCACAAAGCGGTGATCCCCCTCACGGCGGCGTACCACAAAACCGGTGCGGCGATCACCCAAGGCACCCTGGCCAGCGCGGTGACCGTTTCGATCACCTACAACTGAACAGAGGCTGGAATCACGCGCAAAAAAAAGCCCGACCTTTGCAGGCCGGGCATTTTTGTCCCGAAAGGATCAGGACTGACTGGATGGCGTCGGGATTGCCGGCGTTGCAGTCGGGGCGGCAGCAGGCGCTGGCGCGGACACCGAGTTGGCTGTCGAAGCGGTTGGCGCTGGCGTTGCAGGCTTGGCGGCTACGGCCGGCTTTGGCGCTGCTGTTTTTTTCGCGACTGCTGGCTTCTTCGCGGCCGCTGGCTTCTTCGCAGCTGCTGGTTTTGCAGCAGGCTTGGCCACCGCCGGTTTGGCAGCAGCTGGTTTAGAGGCTGGCTTGGCGGCTGCGGTTTTAGCAGCTGGCTTGGCTGCCGGTTTGGCGACGGCCTTCACTGCAGGTTTAGCCGCAGGCTTGGCAGCGGCTTTGGCAGCCACTGGTTTGGCTTTGGCGGCTGGCTTGGCAGCGGCCTTAGCCGGCGCCTTGGCCGCAGGTTTTGCAACTGGCTTGGCGGCGGCTTTTACCAGAGGCTTGGCGGCAGTTTTAGCGGCGGGTTTGGCAGCAGCCGTTTTAGCGACTGGCTTGGCAGCCGGCTTAGCCGCAGCGGCTTTAGCCGGGGCGACTTTGGCACCGGTGAGTTTTTCGATTTGCTTGGTCAGGGTATCGACCTTGCTATGCAGCGTTTTGAGCTCGGCCTTGCTCGGCACACCCAGTCGCGAAATGGCACTGTTCAGGCGCTTGTCGAAAGTCTCTTCCAACTTGCCCCAAGTGTCAGAAATACTCGACTTGGCAGAACCGGCAGTTGCCTTGGCCGCTTCAACTTTTTTACCAACCGTGGTTTTGGTCAACTTCTCGGCTTTCTCGCCGTCCTTGACCAAAGTCTCGAAGTACTTGCCGCCGTCACTGCTAACCTTCGAGTACACGCCTAAACCAGCAAGCCAGATCTTACGGGAATATTTTTCAACTTCCCCGACCCACGAGCTGCCTTCTTTCTGAGTAGTCTTTTTAACAGCCATCCCGATGTCTCCTTAGTGTTTACGCGCGACACGTTCGAGCAATGCCGTCAGCTCTTCGAGCTTAGCAGAGAGTGTCTCCACGTCATGTTTAGACGCAATGCCGATTCGATTCAAGGCACTGGCTACACGAGTATCAAAAGCTTTTTCAACTTTATCCAGCTGAACTTCTACCAGACCTTTGACGGCAGAGACATTACTCTTTACTTGGTCAATCTGACTGTTGGCGGCATCAAGTTGTTCAACTGCAACTTTTTTGCCTTTGCTTTCAACATGTTGACCGCTCTTTACGAGCTCTTTGAAGTACTCGCCACCCTCACTGCCGACCTTCGCATAAGCACCGAGACCGGCCAGCCAGATCTTGCGGGCGTAGGTTTTAACGTCAGTCAGGACACCGGTCTGAACGTCGATTTTTTTCTTCAGGATAACTTTGGCCATGGTGCACCTCACGCAGATCGGGGGAGAGGAACGGCCCACAGGAGTTGAGGGCCTGGGCACAAAGTAGGCTGGAAAATTAGAATCGGCACCCTAAGAACAATCGGTCAGGCCAGCGCCTTATCCAGGGCTTTCTCGATTTCAGACTTGATCGTGCCGCTCATGGCCGACATCAACAGCCCCAACTCCACATCGATACGCAGCGAATCATCCGCCACTAATACAGTGCCTTTAACCCCGGAACGCTTGAGGTTCAAGGTGTCGCCGGACCACGAAGGCTCCAGGCCATATTGTTCCTTGAGTTTGAGCGCCAACTTCTCGGCCTTTGCCCGTGCGCCTTCTTTACCCAGGGAATGTGCACGCTCAACGGTGATACGGGCCATTGCAATGACTCCTCTTTATAGGGATTTGCCTGCCTTCAATGCGGCAAAAGGTCTCGGTGGGCAGCTATCTTACCTGCAGCCTTGCCAAGACAAAGCAGGCCTTGGGGATTATCATGTCCCGCATTCTCTTTTGGTGACAGCGATATGACTGATCAGCGCAAAGGCAGCGATGCCGAACCCACCACTCACTTCGGCTTCAAGAACGTCCCGGAAAGCCAGAAAGCGGAAAAAGTCGCAGAGGTGTTTCACTCCGTCGCCGCCAAGTACGACCTGATGAACGACGTGCTCTCCGGCGGCATGCACCGCCTGTGGAAGCGTTTCACCATCGAGTTGTCGGGCGTACGCACCGGCAACCGCGTGCTGGACATCGCCGGCGGTACGGGCGACCTGGCGGCCAAGTTCTCCAAGCTCGTCGGCCCGACGGGTCAGGTGGTACTGGCGGACATCAACGGCTCGATGCTCAAGGTTGGCCGTGACCGCCTGCTCGACAAGGGCGTGGCCGGCAATATTGAATTCGTCCAGGCCGACGCTGAAAAGCTGCCGTTCCCCGACAACCATTTCGACTGCGTGACCATCGCCTTCGGCCTGCGCAACGTGACGCACAAGGAAGACGCGATCCGCTCGATGCTGCGCGTCCTCAAGCCCGGTGGCCGCCTGTTGGTGCTGGAGTTCTCCAAGCCGACCAACGCGCTGATGTCCAAGGTCTACGACACCTATTCCTTCGCCTTCATGCCATTGATGGGCAAGCTGATCACCAATGACGCCGAGAGCTACCGCTACCTGGCCGAGTCGATCCGCATGCACCCCGACCAGGAAACCCTGAAGTCGATGATGGTAGAGGCCGGTTTCGACCGCGTGACCTACCACAACATGACCTCGGGCATCGTCGCCCTGCACCGCGGCATCAAGCCCTGATGCTGTTCGCAGGCCTGCTCGCCAGCGTCGAACACGGCCTCAACCGTGTGCTGCGCCTGGACAGTACCGCCCTGGCGCGGCTCGCGCATTTGAATGGCAAGGTGATTGCCGTCGATTGCACCAGCCCCGCCTTGCAGCTGTTTATCCTGCCCAGCGATGAAGGCCTGCTGCTCGCCAGCCAATGGGCCGCCGACGCCGACTGCACCCTGCGTGCGCCGGCATCGAGCCTGTTGCACCTGGCCTTGAGCCGCAACAAGACCGCCATCCTGCACAGCCCTGAAGTGGCGTTGGAAGGCGACAGCGCGGTGCTGATGGACCTGGCCGCCGTGCTGCAAGACCTGGAGCTGGATTGGGAATACGAGCTGTCACGCTGGATCGGCCCCGTGGCCACCCAACTGATCAGCGGGCACCTGCGCAGCCGCACGCGCTGGTACCAGCAAGGGTTCGCCAGCCTCAACCAGAACCTTGCCGAATACCTGAGCGAAGAATCGCGCACCCTGGTCGGAGAACGGGAAGCGCAAGCGCGCTTTCGCGAACTCGACAAGGCCAAAATCGACCTGGAACGCCTTGAGGCCCGCTTCGAGCGCCTGAGCCGTTCCCTTGATCCAAGCGATAACGCATGAAGCTGCTCGCCGTCCGCCGTTTGTTTCGTATCCAGCGCGTCGTAATCCGCTACCGCCTTGATGACCTGCTGTTCGCCCTGCCACTGCCGTGGTTCCTGCTGGCGGTGCGCTATGTGCTTCCGTGGCGCTGGTTCCCGCGCAAGCAACTGGAGCTGAGCCGGGGTGCGCGTCTGCGTCTGGCGCTACAGGACCTGGGGCCGATCTTTATCAAGTTCGGGCAGATCCTCTCGACGCGCCGCGACCTGCTGCCCGAAGACATCGCCGACGAACTGATGCTGTTGCAGGACCGCGTGCCGCCGTTCGACTCCAAGCAATCGATGGCGTTGATCGAAGAACAGCTGGGCAAGAAGATCAGCGACGTCTTTACCCGCTTCGACGTCGAGCCGCTGGCCTCAGCCTCCGTGGCACAAGTCCACGCCGCGCAGCTCAAGACCGGCGAAGAAGTGGTCGTGAAGGTAATTCGCCCCGGTCTCAAGCCGATCATCGGCCAGGACCTGGCATGGCTGTTCATCCTCGCCCGCGCCGCCGAACGTTTCTCTGCCGATGCGCGCCTGCTGCACCCGGTGGACGTGGTCGCCGACTACGAAAAAACCATCTACGACGAACTCGACCTGCTACGCGAAGCCGCCAACGCCAGCCAGCTCAAACGTAACTTCGAAGCCTCGCCGCTGCTGTACGTGCCGCAGGTGTATTGGGACTGGTGCCGCCCCAAGGTGCTGGTGATGGAGCGCATCTACGGCGTGCAGGTCACCGACCTCGCGACCCTGGCCGACCAGCGTACCGACATGAAGATGCTCGCCGAACGCGGCGTGGAGATCTTCTTCACCCAGGTGTTCCGCGACAGCTTCTTCCACGCCGACATGCACCCCGGCAACATCTTTGTCAGCACCGTCAACCCGTGGAGCCCGCAGTATATTGCGATCGACTGCGGCATCGTCGGCAGCCTGACGCCGGAAGACCAGGACTACCTGGCGCGCAACCTGTTCGCCTTCTTCAAGCGTGACTACCGCCGAGTGGCACAGTTGCACATTGATTCGGGTTGGGTTCCGGCGGAAACCAAACTCAACGAGTTCGAAGCCGCTATCCGCACCGTATGCGAACCGATCTTTGAAAAACCGTTGAAGGACATCTCCTTTGGCCAGGTGCTGATGCGCCTGTTCCAGACGGCGCGGCGCTTCAATATGGAAGTGCAGCCGCAGTTGGTCCTGCTGCAAAAAACCTTGCTCAACATCGAAGGCCTGGGCCGTCAGTTGTACCCGGACCTCGACCTGTGGAACACCGCCCAGCCGTTCCTGGAACGCTGGATGCGCGAGCGCATGAGCCCGAAAACCGTGCTGGGCAACCTCCACAGCCAGATGGAGCAACTGCCGCACCTGGCCAACATGACCCGCGACCTGCTGGAACGCATGTCCCAGCCCCACGCCAAGGACCCGGAACCACCATGGCGCAAGCGCAAGGACGACTGGTTCCTGCGCCTGCTCGGCGCGGCGCACCTGGTGGGCGGGGTGATGCTGGCGATTGGCGGGCCGTTGAATCAATTGGGCCACTGGCCAGCGGGGATCATGGTCGCCGTGGGTGTTTATCTGATCGTGCGTCGATAGCCAATCCGGTTATACACTGTCGCAAATTGCCGGAGCCGAACATGAAAGACTGGCTGGACGAGATCAAGTGGGACAGTGACGGCCTGGTGCCGGCCATTGCCCAGGACTACAAGACCGGGCGCGTGCTGATGATGGCCTGGATGAACCGTGAGGCCCTGAGCCTCACCGCCACTGAGCAGCGCGCCATTTACTGGTCACGTTCGCGTGGCAAACTGTGGCGCAAGGGCGAAGAGTCCGGGCACGTGCAGACCCTGCACGAGATGCGCATCGACTGCGACGCCGACGTGGTGATCCTCAAGGTCGAGCAGATTGGCGATATCGCCTGCCACACCGGCCGTCACAGCTGCTTCTACCGCGTATTCGAGAACGGCGAATGGAAGGTTGTAGAGCCGGTGCTCAAAGACCCGCACGCCATTTACTCCGCAGGACACTGATCATGAGCGATACCCTGAACCGCGTGGCCCAGGTGCTGGAAGACCGCAAAGGTGCGGACGCCGACAGCTCCTACGTCGCCAGCCTGTACCACAAGGGCCTGAACAAGATTCTGGAAAAGCTCGGCGAAGAGTCCGTCGAGACGATCATCGCCGCCAAGGACGCACAAATCAGCGGCGACTGCAGCGATGTCATCTATGAGACCGCTGACTTGTGGTTCCATAGCCTGGTCATGCTCGCCCAACTGGGGCAGCATCCACAGGCCGTACTGGATGAACTGGACCGTCGCTTCGGCTTGTCCGGGCATGCCGAAAAGGCCTCGCGCCCGTCCGCTTGAATAACTAAGACTAGAGGATTTGCAGCATGGGCATTTTTGACTGGAAACACTGGATCGTCATTCTGGTGGTCGTGGTACTGGTGTTCGGCACCAAGAAACTCAAGAACCTGGGCACCGACGTGGGCGAGTCGATCAAGGGCTTTCGCAAAGCCATGAACGATGACGAAAAGCCTGCCGACCCAGCCGCCAATCCGGTGCCGCCGGCCCAGCCGGTGCATCCGCAGGCCGCCCAGCCGATCACCGAGCGTCGCACCTTCGACGTGCAGGCTGAGAAAGTCGAAGAGCCGACCCGCAAAGACTCGTGAGCACTGACTAATGTTTGGTATCAGCTTCTCTGAACTGCTGCTCGTCGGCCTCGTGGCCCTGTTGGTACTGGGGCCGGAACGCCTGCCCGGCGCCGCGCGCACGGCCGGCCTGTGGATCGGGCGCCTGAAACGCAGTTTCAACGCGATCAAACAGGAAGTTGAACGGGAAATCGGCGCCGACGAGATCCGCCGGCAACTGCACAACGAGCACATTCTGTCGCTGGAGCAGGAAGCCCGGAAGATTCTGTCCCCCGTCCAGGAACCCGCCAGACCGGCGGAACCCGTGGCCGAGCACAGCATCGCGCCCGCCGTTGAGCCTGCGCCCGCTGCCCCGATTCCGACCGCGCCAACCGAGCCTGCGCCGACGCCTGCCGCGTCGCCCGCGCCCCATGACCCTACATTGCCGCCGCGAGCCCCATGAGCGCTGATAAACCGGAAAACGACCAGCACATGCCGCTGGTCTCGCACCTCACCGAGCTGCGTACCCGCCTGCTGCGTTGCGTAGCGGCCATCTTCATCATCTTTGCCGGGCTGTTCGCCTTTACCCAGCAGATCTACACCTTCGTCTCCACGCCTTTGCGCCAGTACCTGCCGGCCGGCGCGACGATGATCGCCACCGACGTGTCATCGCCGTTCCTCACGCCGCTGAAACTGACGATGATGGTCTCGCTGTTCCTGGCGATCCCGGTGATTCTGCATCAGATCTGGGGCTTTATTGCGCCGGGCCTGTACAAGCACGAAAAACGCATCGCCGTGCCGCTGCTGGTGTCGAGCATTCTGTTGTTCTACACCGGCATGGCGTTCGCCTACTTCCTGGTGTTCCCGTTGATCTTCAAGTTCTTCGCCGCTGCCACTCCGGCCGGCGTGGAGATGATGACCGACATCACCAGCTACCTCGACTTCGTGATGACGCTGTTCTTCGCCTTTGGCGTGGCCTTCGAAATCCCGGTGGCCGTGGTGCTGCTGGTGTGGATCGGCGTGGTCAACGTGGCCTATCTGAAGAAGATCCGCCCGTACGTGATCATCGGCTGCTTCGTGGTCGGCATGATCCTGACGCCGCCGGACATCTTCTCCCAGACCCTGCTGGCCGTGCCGATGTGGATGCTGTTCGAGATCGGCATCCTGTTCAGCGGTTTGATCAGCAAGCGTGGCGAACACCCGGATGACCAACCCGCCGACGACGACCAGCCGCCAGCGACCCAGCCGTGAACCTGCTGCTGCTTGAAGAGGCCGACTTTATCGCGGCCGACCGGGTGATCCTGCGTGATCGACGCCTGGTGCATATGCAGGAAGTCCACCGCGCCGCCGTCGGCGACAGCCTGCGCGTGGGGCGCATCGGCGGGTTGATGGGCGCCGCGCAATTGCTGCGCCTGGAAGCCAGTGAAGCCGAACTGCAAGTGAGCTTCGACCAACCGCCGCCGACCAAACTGCCCCTGACCCTGCTGCTGGCCCTGCCGCGCCCGAAAATGCTGCGCCGGGTGCTGCAAACCGTGGCCGCCATGGGTGTGCCGAAGGTGGTGCTGGTCAACAGCTACCGGGTGGAAAAGAGCTTCTGGCAAACCCCGTTCCTGGAGCCCGAAGCGATTCGCGAGCAACTGATCCTCGGCCTGGAACAGGCGCGGGACACGGTGTTGCCCGAGATCATCATCGAAAAACGCTTCAAGCCGTTCGTCGAAGACCGACTGCCGGCCCTAACCGAAGGCACCCTGGGCCTGATTGGCCATCCCGGTGATTATCCAGCGTGCCCCCGCGGGCTGGATGAGCCGGTGACCCTCGCCATCGGCCCCGAAGGCGGTTGGATTCCCTACGAAGTCGACCTGCTGGCCAAGGCCGGCTTGCAGCCGGTGCAACTCGGCGCCCGGATCCTGCGGGTCGAAACCGCCGTGACGGCCCTCCTCGCCCGCCTGTTCTAAACACACCACACATCCAATGTGGGAGAGGGCTTGCCCCCCTCCCACATTGGTCTGCATCGCTACAGAATCCCGGAACCGTGCCGATAACTCCTGAATAAGTCCAAGCCTTGTTCCACGGGAGTTCGCAGCATGTATCGTTGGTTAGCCGAAAAGCTGGGGAATGTCAGCGTCAAAACCAAACTGGGCGTAGGCTTCGGCCTGGTATTACTGCTCACAGTGATGATCACCCTCACCGGCTGGAAAGGCTTGGGCGATGTGATCAGTCGCGGTGACAAGCTGGGCTTTATCTCCAGCCTCAATGGGTTGACCAAGGACTTGCGTCTCGCACGCCTGGACTATGACATGCGTCGTGGCGAACAAGGCCCGGGCGCGGTCAGCGAGTTACTGAACAAGCTCGACATCGGCCTCAAGACCGCCCGCACGCTGATTGAACAACCCGCCGACACGGCCCTGGTCGATGAACAGTTGGCCGCTGTGGACCAGTACAAGCGCGCTTTCAGCGACATGGTGCAGGCTGGGGCCAACCGCGAAAACGCCCGCAGCAAGCTGGGCGATACCGCGGACAATGCGGTCGTCAAAATCAACGAGATCGAAAAGTCGTTGCTGCAAGGCGACAGCGTCAGCCTGTTCAACAGCGTGGTGGACGTGAGCAAGCTGATCCAGCAGGCGCGCTTCCAGGTGCGCGGCTACACCTACAGCGGCAAGGTCGAAGCCGAGCAGCCGGCACTGGATGCCATCGACAACGCCCTGAAAAAAATCGCCAGCCTCAACGGCCAACTGCCCGAGCAATATTCGACCAACCTGCAACAGGCCAGCGTCTCGCTGCAAGCCTACCGCGCCGCTGTCAGCCAGTACCGTGACTCGCAGGTGGCCAACGCAGCAGCCCTCAAGATCATGACCGCACAAGGCGATCTACTGCTGGGTCACAGCGACAAGCTGACCATTTCCCAAACGGTGGTGCGCGATACCGACGCCGCACAAGCCAAGTACCTTCTGCTGCTGGCTACCGTGCTGGCGTTGATCTTTGGCCTGGTGGCTGCCTGGGCGATCACCCGTCAGATCATCATCCCGTTGGACCAGACCCTCCAGGTCGCCGAGCGCGTTGCCTCCGGCGACCTGAGCCATAACCTGACCTCGTTGCGCCAGGACGAACTCGGCCAGTTGCAACGGGCCATGCAGAGCATGACCGTAGGCCTGCGCGAGTTGATCGGTGGCATCAGCGAAGGCGTGACTCAGATCGCCAGCGCTGCCGAGCAACTGTCGGCCGTCACCGAACAGACCAGCGCCGGGGTCAACAGCCAGAAAGTCGAGACCGACCAGGTGGCCACCGCGATGAACGAGATGGCCGCCACCGTGCAGGAAGTCGCACGCAATGCCGAAGAAGCCTCCGAAGCCGCCGCAGCAGCTGACCAGCAGGCCCGCGAAGGCGACAAGGTGGTCGGTGAAGCCATCGCCCAGATCGAGCGCCTGGCCACTGAGGTTGGCAACTCCACGGTCGCCATGGGCGACCTGAAACGCGAAAGCGACAAGATCGGCAGCGTGCTCGACGTGATCAAGTCCGTGGCCCAGCAAACCAACCTGCTGGCGCTCAACGCGGCGATTGAAGCCGCCCGCGCCGGTGAAGCCGGACGTGGCTTCGCCGTGGTGGCCGATGAAGTGCGCAGCCTGGCCCAGCGCACCCAGAAGTCCACCGAAGAGATCGAAGAGCTGATTGCCGGCCTGCAGAGCGGCACGCAACAGGTCGCGACCATCATGGACAACAGCCGCAACCTCACCGACAGCAGCGTCGAACTGACCCGCCGCGCCGGCAGCGCGCTGGAGAACATCACCCGTACCGTCTCGACCATCCAGGCGATGAATTCCCAGATTGCCACCGCCGCCGAACAGCAAAGCGCCGTGGCGGAAGAAATCAACCGCAGTGTGCTGAACGTGCGCGACGTCTCGGAGCAGACGGCTGCAGCCAGTGAAGAAACCGCCGCGTCGAGCACCGAACTGGCGCGCCTGGGCACCCACCTGCAAGCACTGGTCGGTCGCTTCCGCGTCTGACCCACCTCCCCGCGCGGCGACCTGCCCTGGGTCGCCGCCTGCAATCTGTGAAATTTCCTACACGTTTTTCAGGCCCACCCGACCTTCAAAGTCACTAGCGTTCAAGTGAGTTCATCGAACTACACCCGTTAGCTCGCTTGTCGGAGGTCAATCATGTTTGGTCGAATGACTCACTTGCTGGGTAACGCCAGTGTCACCCTCAAACTGGTCCTGGGTTTCGCCCTGGTACTGGCCCTGAGCCTTGTCATTGCCGTGACCGGCTGGCAAGCATTGGCAGCGTCCCTTTACCGCTCACAAACCTTGACCGTGCTGGCGCAACTGGCGGTGGCTGGCGAAGAACTGCGCGCCGACAGAATCCTCTACCGCACTCTGGACGAGGGCAACAGCCTCAGTCGATTGAGCGCCAGCATGGAGAAAGTCGACGGGACCCTGACGGAGCTGTCCAACCGACTCAAGGTGCCAAAGTCCCTTCAATACTTGCAGGAGATGACGCGGATTTCCGCCACCTTCAAATCCACCCTCAAGGGCGTGCCTGCGCTGGTGGAAAAACGCGAAAATGCCCGCGGACAACTGACGCAGAGCACCACTCGTGCTGGCGATGTCCTGGCACAGCTGACCAGCGACTTGCCTGATCAGGACGATGAAAAAGCCCTGGATGCCGTCGAAAACCTGCGCCAGGCCATGGAGCAGGCCGAAGACCGTGCCAAGAGTCCAGCCTGGGCGTCCAGCTCACTGGACGCGTATGACCAAGCCGTGGTTGACGCTGAGCGAGGCCTTGAACTCGCCCAAGCTGACGTGGCGAAGCTGTCGGTCGACAGCGTGGCGCTCAAAAATGCCGTACTGAGCGTGCGCACCCACCTGACCCGGCTCAAGGACATCCAACTCACGACCGAACGTGCACATAACCAGTTGGAGCAGCAGTTGGATCAGTTGCTCACACAGAGTGATCTTTTGAGCCAGGATCAGACCCAACGACGCGACCGCGAAGCCGAACAAGCGCGCATTCAGACCTTGGGCATCGCTGCGGCCGCCCTGCTCCTCGGCGCCCTGGCCGCCTGGGTGATCGCCGGGCAAATCGTGCACCCGCTGCGCAAGGCGCTGTCGCTGGCCAATCGCATTGCCGAGGGCGATCTGAGCCACGATGTGCAGACACAGCGTCGCGACGAGCTGGGCCAGCTACAACGCAGCATGAGCCAAATGACGCTGAACCTGCGTGGGCTGATCGGCAACATCAGCGACAACGCGCGGCAAATCGCCAGCGCCGCCGAGGAACTCTCCACCGTCACCGAACAGACCCGCGCCGGAGTGAATAACCAGCGCGATGAAACCGAGCAGGTGGCGACGGCCATGAACCAGATGCTGGCCACCGCCCAGGAAGTCGCGCGCCACGCCGAGCAAGCGTCGATCGCCGCCAGCCAGGCCACTCAACAGGCGGAACTGGGCGATCAGGTGGTGATGGATGTCGTGGCGCAAATTGAACACCTGGCCCACGAGATGGCCCGTTCCAGCGAAGCCATGCTGGGCCTGCAACGCGAAAGCCAGAAGATCGGCAGCGTGCTGGATGTGATCAAGTCGGTGTCGCAGCAAACCAACCTGTTGGCGCTCAACGCCGCGATAGAAGCGGCACGGGCCGGTGAAGCCGGCCAAGGCTTCGCGGTGGTCGCCGATGAGGTGCGCAGCCTCGCCCAGCGGACCCAGCAGTCGGCTGAGGAAATCGAAGAGTTGATTGGTGGCTTGCACAGCGGCACGCAACAGGCTGCCGACATCATGGACTACAGCCGAACGCTCACTGACAACAGCGTCGGCCTGACCCGCAACGCCGGGGACGCCCTGACGGAGATCGCCAGAACCGTGGCGCTCATCCAGGAAATGAACCCGCAGATTGCCGCAGCGGCCGAGGAGCAAAGCCTGGTCGCCGAAGAGATCAATCGCAGCGTATTGAAAGTGCGCGACGTCTCGGAACAAACCGCTGCCGCCAGTGAGCAAACGGCGGCAGCGAGTATCGAGTAGGCGCGACTGGGAACGGATCTGCAACAGTGTGTAGGAAGGTTCAAGGTCTGAACGGCGTGTGCCTACAGCACCTGACGCAGGAACGCCTGGGCACGTGGGTCTTTTGGTGCATCAAAGAATTCGGCCGGTGCTGCATCTTCCAGCAACTTGCCATGATCGAAGAACAGCACGCGGTCCGCTACCTCGCGGGCAAAGCCCATCTCGTGGGTGACGCAGACCATGGTCATGCCTTCCAGGGCCAGGGTCTTCATCACGTCCAGCACTTCGCCGACCATTTCCGGGTCCAGGGCCGAGGTGGGTTCGTCGAACAACATCACCTTGGGTTCCATCGCCAACGCCCGGGCAATCGCCACGCGCTGTTGCTGGCCGCCGGAAAGCCGGGATGGGAATTCGTTGGCCTTTTGCGCAATGCCGACCTTTTCCAGCAGGGCCAGGGCCTTGGCTTCACGCTCTTGCTTGCCGCGCCTGCGAACGACTTTTTGCGCCAGGCACAGGTTTTCCAAGACCGTCATGTGGGGGAACAGATTGAAGTGCTGGAACACCATGCCGACTTCACGGCGATAGGCGTTCACGTCGGTTTTCGGATCGGCCAACTGCAGGCCGTCGATGCTCACCGAACCCGAGTCGAACTCCTCCAGGCCATTGAGGCAGCGCAGGAAGGTGGACTTGCCAGAGCCGGACGGGCCGATCACCACCAGCACTTCGCCCTTGGCCACCTGGGTGGTCACGTGGTCCACCGCGCGTACCACATGGCCACGGGTGTCGAAGACTTTTACCAGATCGCGGACTTCAATCACTTTGGGCGAGCCTCCGCTCAAGCCGGCTGGCCATTTTCGACAGCGGCAGGTTGATCAGCAGGTACAGGCCTGCGACGCAGAACAGGATTTCAAACGGCGAGAACGAGGTAGTGATTACCTCACGACCGCTCTTGAGCAGTTCGGTAATGGCGATCACCGAGACCAGCGAGGTGTCTTTCACCAGGCTGATGAATTGCCCTGCCAGGGGCGGCAGTACGCGCTTGAAGGCTTGCGGCAGCACCACATGGCGCATCGACTGGCCGGCACTCAGGCCGAGCGAGCGTGCGGCTTCGTTCTGACCACGGGTGATGGACTGCACACCCGCACGAACGATTTCCGCCACATAGGCGCCGGTGAACAACGAGAGCGCGGCGATCCCGGCAAATTCACGGGACAGGTTAAGCACCGTGCCGATAAAGAAATAGAAAATGAAGATCTGCACCAACAATGGGGTGCCGCGTACCAGTTCGACGTAGATCGTCGACAGATCGCGCAAGGTCGGGTTGTTCGAAAGTCGGCACAAACCGGTAGCAAGGCCAATCGCCAAACCGAGAATCCCGGAGACAACAGACAGCCACAGCGTGGTCCACAAACCCCACATCAGCGGGCCCAGGGCCCAATGACGATTCACACCAATAACATCACCTTCGGCGACATCGTCGCCGCGTGACACTTGCAGACTGTTGTCGGCGACCGTCACTTTCTGCTCGGCGCCTGCGTCGTTGCGCAGGGTCACTTCGGCCGCGTCACCTTTGCGGACCAGGTCAATGACGGTGGAGATATCCGCTGCCCGCTGGGCTTCTTCGGCCTGGTACGCGAAGTATTGCGGCACGCGGTTCCAGCGCCATTCGTAGGACATCAGCGAAGTGGCGTAGTACAAAGCGCCGGCCAGACCGACCAGCACGACCACGGTCAGCAGGTGCCACGGCCATTGGGCTTTTTTCTGTTTCATTTCAGGTTCCGGGTTATGTGTCGCCTGGCAGGCCGTCATCGGGGGCAAGCCCCCTCCCACATTTTGACCGCATTCTCATGTTGGAACTCGGTCACATGTGGGAGCGGGCTTGCTCGCGAAGGGCGCGACTCGGTACTTCGCCGAACTTATTCCATGTCCTTGAGCCACTCGGAGCTCTTGAACCACTTGTCATGGATGCGATCGTAGGTGCCGTCGTTCCTGATCTGGTGCAGGAAGTTGTTGATGAAGTTGATGCTGTCGTAATCGCCTTTCTTCAGGCCAAACGCCAAGGGTTCGAAGGTGAAGGGTTCGTCCAGGAACACCAGCTTGCCGTTGCCGACTTTCTTCTCGGCAACCACGTTGTACGGTGCGTCATACACAAAGGCATCGGCCTTGCCGTTGACCACGTCCAGCACGCCTTCCTGCTCATTGTCATAGCCGTGGTACTTGGCTTTGGAAATCAGCTTCTTGGCGACCATCTCACCGGTAGTGCCCAGCTTGGAGGTCAGGCGGTATTTTTCGTCGTTCAGGTCTTTGTAGGACTTGATGGTGCCTTCCAATTCCTTGCGGATCAGCAGGGTCTGGCCGACCACGATGAAGGGTTCGCTGAAGTTCAGGCGCAGGTTGCGCTCCTGGGTCAGGGTCATCCCGCTGCCGATCATGTCGAACTTGCCGGTGAGGAAGGCCGGGATAATGCCGTCATAGCCAGTGGAAACCAGCTCCAGCTTGACGCCCATGGACTTGGCCATGGCCTTGAGGATGTCGACTTCGAAGCCGATGATTTCACCGCGTTTGTCCGTCATTTCGAACGGCATGTAAGTCGGGTCCATGCCGACTTTCAGCGTGCCACGCTTGACCGCATCATCAATGGCACCGGCCTGGGCCGCATTGGCAGCGACCAGCGCCGTGACGCCAAGCAGCAGCATCGATAGATACTTTTTCATCATCAAGTCCCCAAAACGATTCTTATAAGGTCGGCGCGCAAAACGGCTGCACCATTTCGGGGTGCGATCCTACCCCACTCGTTGCCTGTCACAAAGGTTTCACCAGTAATTGTTATCGGCGTATGTCGGATAAGCCCTACAGGCAGCAGTGAAGCGCTGGGATAGACAGGTGCGTGGGCCGTTTCACCAACGGATTGATGTGTAAGAAGGTATGACTTCAGTCGATGTCCTCCACCCAGGCCGTGTCTTTGAACCACCGGTCATGCAGACGATCGTACGTCCCGTCCTGAGCAACCTGATTGAGGAAATGGTTGATCCAGTTGAGGCTGTCGAAGTCGCCTTTTCTCACACCAAACGCCAGGGGTTCAAAGGTAAACGGCTGCTCCAGGGACAGCAGCGCGCTGTTCTCGGGCCGGCTCAATGCGATCAGGTTGTAGGGCGCATCATGGATAAAGGCATCGGCCACGCCGTCTACCACCTGGCGTACGCCTTCTTCCGGCGTCGCAAAGCTGCTCAGCCGAGCGGCCCCCAGAAACCTCCGCGCTGCAGCCTCGCCGGTGGTGCCTTCGGTGGTAGCGATCCTGTAGCTGGCATCGTCCAGGTCCTCAACGCTGGTGACCTTGCCTGCCAAGCTCGGGTGCAGCAGCACGGTCTGGCCCACCACGATGAAGGAGTCGCTGAAATTCAGCGTCAGATTGCGCTGTTGGGTGACCGTCATGCCACTGCCTATCAAGTCGAATTTTTTCGCCTTCAACCCCGGCAACAGCGCGGTATAGGGCACTGAGACCAACTCAAGCTCCACCCCCAGCGCCTGGCTCATGACCTTGAGCAAGTCGATTTCAAAACCGACGATGCGCCCCTGTTTATCAGTCATTTCAAAGGGAATGTAGGTGGGCGTGGTGCCGACTTTCAGCACGCCACGCCGGACTGCGTCGTCAATTGCGCCCGCGTGTAACTGGCTGATGTGAATCAATGCGGCAGCGCCTATCAGCAATGCCGAACAATACCTTTTGAGCATGAATCCCCCGTGGCCGAGACATATTTGGGGGGCGATCCTAACCCAGTCGCGGGCACGCAAAAACGCCTCGAACGAGGGTCTTTTGTTTCGAAATAACAAGGGGTTAGAAAGACAAAGAAGATACGAAAAACGCTGTAGGACCAGCGTTTGAAACACCCCCGAGGTGTGCCCTCGGGGGTGTCTGAATCAGGCCGGTTGGGCCTGGGACGACAGCGGTTGCAGCGGTAGCAACGGCGCGTGCGGGTCGGCCTTGATCGAGTCACGCCAAGCGGCGAGCCACTCGGCATGCCCTTCGCTCCAGACCTGCTCGTGCAGGCGGGCCAAGGCCACCGGGTCACTGAGCAACGCCAGGCGCTCGCCGTTGTTGAGGCCGGCAGGGCCGACTTTCAACGCATGACGAACACGTTCGGTACGCAGGTACTCGATCGGCTCGGCCTCACGGTGACGCGAGGTCGCCAAGGCACAGGCCAGGGCGTTCTGCTGTGGGTCGACCACCGACCGCACAAACCCGTCATTGAGGGCGTGCCAGCGGTTTTCGTGGGTGTACTTCTCCGTCGACAGCAGCGCTTGCGGCGGGTTGTACTCCTCAGGGATCAGGAACAGGCTCTCGTCGCGTGACTTGAGGCCCAGCTTGACCCGGCTGGAGATCACCGACACCGGGATCGACAGCATCAGCGAACCCACGATCGGCACCAGCCACCACAGGAAGCTCGGGTTCAACCACACCACCAGTAGCGCCCACAGGAAGCCCAGCACAGTTTGCGGACCGTGGCGCTTGACCGCTTCGCTCCATGGCGTGGAGTCGTCGTCACGCTGCGGCGAGTTCCAGGTCGCAGCCCAGCCAAGGAACGCGGCAAGGACGAAACGGGTGTGGAAGATCATCCGCACCGGCGCCAGCAGCATGGAGAACAGCATCTCCAGCAGCATCGACAGGGTCACCTTGAACTTGCCGCCGAACTCTTTCGCGCCCTTGGCCCAGATCAGGATGATGCTCAGCAACTTGGGCAGGAACAGCAGCACGATGGTGGTGGAGAACAGCGCCACCGCCTTGTCCGGATGCCATTGCGGCCACAGTGGGTACAACTGGCGCGGTGCCATGAAGTACTGCGGCTCCATCAGTGTATTCACCGCCAGCAAGGCCGTGGACAGCACCAGGAACAGGAACCACAACGGCGCAGACAGGTACGACATCACCCCCGTCAGGAACACCGCGCGGTGCACCGGGTGCATGCCCTTGACCAGGAACAGGCGGAAGTTCATCAGGTTACCGTGGCACCAGCGACGGTCACGCTTGAGTTCGTCCAGCAGGTTCGGCGGCAGTTCTTCGTAGCTGCCCGGCAGGTCATAGGCAATCCACACGCCCCAGCCGGCACGGCGCATCAACGCGGCTTCAACGAAGTCGTGGGACAGGATCGAACCGGCGAACGCACCTTTACCCGGCAACGGCGCCAGGGCGCAGTGCTCGATGAACGGCTTCATGCGGATGATCGCGTTGTGGCCCCAGTAGTGGGATTCACCCAACTGCCAGAAGTGCAGGCCGGCGGTGAACAGCGGGCCGTACACGCGGGTTGCGAACTGCTGCATGCGCGCATACAGGGTGTCCATGCCCGACGCACGCGGCGCGGTCTGGATAATCCCGGCATCCGGCGTCGCTTCCATCAGGCGCACCAGGCTGGTCAGGCATTCGCCGCTCATCACGGAGTCCGCGTCGAGCACGACCATGTACTTATAGTCACCGCCCCAGCGACGGCAGAAGTCGTCGAGGTTGCCGCTCTTGCGCTTTACGCGGCGGCGACGGCGGCGATAGAAGATCTTGCCGAAGCCACTGGCTTCGCGGCACACGTCGAGCCAGGCTTGCTGTTCGGCGATGCAGATGTCGGCGTCATTACTGTCGCTGAGCACGAAGAAGTCGAAGCGGTCCAGGTCACCGGTAGCGGCCACCGATTCGAACGTCGCACGTAAACCGGCGAATACACGCGGCACGTCTTCGTTACAGATCGGCATTACCAGCGCGGTACGGGCGTCTTTCGGAATCGGCTCATCACCGGCACTTTTACCGGAGATCCGGTATTTATCGTGACCGGTAAGCAGCTCCAGGAAGCCCATCAACGCCGTCCAGAAACCGGCCGACACCCAGCAGAACAAGATCCCGAACATGATCAGGATGCTGGTTTGCAGAGCGTAAGGCAGTACTTGGGTGGCGGTTTGCAGCAGGGTCTGGTTGCGGATTTCGTCGAAGTCGACCAGCGACCAGCCTTGGTACGGCATGATGCCTTTCATGTACCAGCCGGCAACGATGGTCTGGCCGAGCATCAGCACCAGCAGGATGTACCGACGGATCGAACCCACGGTACGCCAGCGTGCAGCCGGCAATACGCGTTCATCCTTCGGCGGCGCCGGCGGGTTGCTGCGGCCAGTAATACGGCGCCAGCCGCGCACCAGGATATTGGTACGCCACGGCTCCGGCACCACGCGGGTGCGGCGGATCGGCGGCGTGGCCTTGAGGCACACGCGACCGCTGGCGTCGAGCGCCAGCATTTCGGCGTCTTGCAGCTCTTCGGCGGTGCTCAGGGTCAAGCGGCGGCCAACCGACGCCTGGGCGGCATCGACGGGCGCGTCAAAGGTTGCGGACGACAAACGCTCGTGCAACTCGGTGAAGGATGTGCAGCCCGCCAGTTCGGCGCGCTGCTCAGCGGTCATCGGGAGATGCGCCAGATACTCGGACAGAGTCTCTGGCGTGACTTGAGAATTACTCATCGGCAGGCAACTGATAGCTCCAGGTTTCGGTCAGGACTTGCTCGGTCTTGATCGGCTCCGGCGTGGCTGGGGCAGCTTCTGGCTGCTTGGCTTCCTTGTCCTTGGCGTCTTTCTTGGCCTGTTTCTCGTGTTGCTTGGCCAGGACCTTGTCAGCCTTGAGCACTTGGCTCGACACCTTCTCGGGCTCAGCCTGCGGGATGTCCTGGACCAGGGCCGCACGCATTTCGGTCGGTTTGCCCGCGTCCTTGATCTTCATGCGCAGGGTCAGGCGCCAGCCTTTGGTGTGTTCGTTGTAACGCACGCTGTTTTCTACCAGTTCAGCGTTGTCACCCACGCTCACCTGGCTGCGCACCGGGGCGTCCGGCAGCAGTTTCTTCAGGGACGGACCTTCGAAGTCCACCAGATAGGCAACGCTGCCATCGGGCTGACGGATCAGGTTGGATTGTTTCACGTCACCCGTGGAACGCAGGGTCTGCTTGACCCAAGCGCTGTCCGGCGAGTGGAACGCGGCGTCGTCCAGGGTCCAGTGCAGGCGGTAGGCGACTTCCAGCGGCTCGCCGACTTTCGGCAATTCAGCCGGGCTCCAGAAGGCAACAATGTTGTCGTTGGTTTCATCGGCGGTCGGGATCTCAACCAGATCGACGGAACCCTTGCCCCAGTCACCTTCAGGCTCGATCCAGGCGCTTGGGCGCTTGTCGTAGTTGTCGTCCAGGTCTTCGTAATGGCTGAAGTTGCGACCGCGTTGCAGCAGACCGAAACCACGCGGGTTCTCTACGGTGAAGTTGCTGACCGACAGGTGTTTAGGGTTGTTCAGTGGGCGCCAGATCCACTCGCCGTTGCCGGCATGGATCGACAGACCGCTGGAGTCGTGCAGTTCGCGACGGTAGTTGAGCACCTTGGACGGCTGGTTCGCGCCGAACAGGAACATGCTGGTCAACGGGGCCACGCCCAGCTTGCTGACCTTGTCACGCAGGAACATCTGGGATTTCACGTCGACTACAGTGTCGGTGCCCGGACGCAGGATCAGGCGATAGGCGCCGGTCGCACGTGGGGAATCGAGCAGGGCGAAGATCACCAGGTGCTTGTCACCCGGTTTTGGACGCTCGATCCAGAACTCGGTGAAACGCGGGAACTCTTCACCAGACGGCAGCGCGGTGTCGATCGCCATGCCACGGGCAGACAGGCCATACACCTGGTCCTTGCCGACGACACGGAAATAGCTCGCGCCGAGCATGGTCATGATTTCGTCTTGCTTGTCGCTCTTGTTGATCGGGAACAAGACACGGAAACCGGCATAACCCAGTTGTTCGGTGGCTTTAGGATCAAATTTCACATCGCCGAAATCGAAACGCGACGGGTCGTATTTGATTTCCTGGACGCTGTCAGCCGTGACTTCGTTGATTTTCACCGGTGTATCGAAGTGCATACCCTGGTGATAGAAGGACAGCTTGAACGGGGTGTTCTGATCGGCCCACTCGGCTTTTTCATTGCGGAAACGAATCTTCTGGTAGTCCGCGAATTTCATCTCGCGGAATTCGTTCGGCAGATTGCTGCGCGGAGCTTCGTATTTCTGCCCGGCCAGCTCTTTTGCCTTGGCCGACACATCATCCAGACTGAATGCCCACAGTTGACCCGCGCCGAACAGGCAAAACAGGGCAGAGCCCGTTACCAGTGCGTTTCGTAACCGTTTGGCAGACAATTTTGGTGCATTACAGGGACTAACAATCACGAGCAACCCTCGCCGAAAACAGATCAAAAAACCAACGGCCAGCTATCTATATGCCAGGTTGGCGAGCATTGTTCCGACTCCCCCGGGTCAAAATGATTCCCCAATGGATGTCGGACAAGTCTCTACCTAAGTCAAAAATGGACCAAACAACGCTGATCCCCGTAGCGCGCGATTATCTAGTAGCCCGCGACACAACGCATCAGGGGCAGCGAAGTATTTGTAGCGAAATCCTGCGTTTTTAGGCATTAAGCGTCGTTTTTAATACATTCACACCTGTAACAAAAATGTCACAGGGCCATCATTGACTAAATGCACCTGCATATCGGCGCCAAAACGCCCCGACGCCACCTTGTCATGCAATTGTTGCGCTTGTAACAGCAAGTGATCAAAAAGCGCCGCTCCCAGGGCCGGCGGGGCCGCTGTGGAGAAGCTTGGCCGCAGCCCGCTCTTGGTATCCGCCGCCAACGTAAACTGCGACACCAGCAGCAAACCGCCGCCGATATCCTTGAGAGACAGGTTCATCTTGCCTTCGTTGTCGCTGAATACCCGGTAGTTGAGCAATTTGTGCAGCAACTTATCGGCGCTCTCCGGCGTATCTGAAGGCTCAACGGCCACCAGCACCAGCAAGCCCTGGTCGATGGCGCCGACAACCTCGCCCGCCACCTCGACACGGGCGCCACGCACCCGTTGCAACAAGCCCTTCATGCTTCTTCTGGCGGCAGATCAAGCAGGCGCCGTGCCATCTCGCCGGTCGCGCGGACCAACGCATCGGTAATGCCGGGCTCGGACGCCGCATGACCCGCTTCGCGAATCACCTGCAATTCACTGTTGGGCCAAGCCTGATGCAACTCCCAGGCGTTATCCAACGTGCAGATCATATCGTAGCGGCCATGGATGATTACGCCAGGCAGATGGGCGATCTTGTGCATGTCGCGAATAAGTTGGTTGGGTTCCAGGAAGGAATTGTTGGTGAAGTAGTGGCACTCGATCCGGGCGATGGACAAGGCGCGCTGCGGTTCGGAAAAACGCTCCACATGCTGCGGGCTTGGGCACAGGCCCAGCATGCGCCCTTCCCAGCCGGACCAGGCTTTGGCCGCGTGCATCTGGGCGATCTGGTCGTTGCCGGTCAGGCGCTTGTGGTAGGCGGTGATCATGTCGTGACGCTCGTCCGCGGGGATCGGCGCAAGGTAGTCCTGCCAGTAGTCCGGGAACAAGCGGCTGGCGCCAGCCTGGTAGAACCATTCGATGTCCTGCGGACGCGCCAGGAAAATGCCGCGCACGATCAGGCCATGCACACGCTCAGGGTGGGTTTGCGCGTAGGCCAGGGCCAACGTGGAGCCCCAAGAGCCGCCAAACAGCACCCATTTTTCTATACCCAAGTGCACGCGGATACGCTCAAGGTCGGCGACCAGATCCCAGGTCGTATTGTTTTCCAGGCTGGCGCGGGGCGTGGAGCGCCCGCAACCGCGCTGGTCGAAGGTGACGATGTGGTAGAGATTGGGATCGAAATAGCAGCGACTCTGGGCGTCGCAACCGGAACCAGGGCCACCGTGAATGAAGACGACAGGCAGGCCTTCGGGGGAGCCACTTTCATCGACATACAGGGTGTGGGTGTCATCGACGGCCAGATCGTGCCGGGCGTAGGGTTTGATCTGCGGGTACCAAGTCTGCATTGCGCGCTCCGTAGGGGGTCGGGTTCATCCCTGGGGGGACGTCTTTTATTGTGCCGTCTGGCACTATAAACCCGAATTGTGCAATGAGCATGTCCTTGAGCGCTTAGACCTGTGTCAGTCGTTCGCTCCTGAGGTAATTCAGCAGATAAGCGTATAGATGAGCCTCGCCGCACAAGCGCAAACAGCCGTGGACCAAGCCTTTGCCCGGCCCCCCGCTCACGGATGCAAATAAACCTTGGGAGCCGTCCTACGAACACCTCGGAAGGCATCACCTGAGCAAGGACGCAATCGCGTGATTTGATCCGGCCTTTTCAGACACGGATCGTTACGCATGACCGACACGCCGTGGGCCGCCCGCGAGGGCGACGCGCTTCTGCACAGTTCAATGCTCGCCGACGCGTTAGGCGGCGTCTTGGAGATTGCCGCCAGCGTGGCCGTGACGGCCTTGGCGACAGCGGCTGTGGTTGCCGCAGCGGGCGTCACCGTGGCAACTGGCGGCCTCGGCTGCGTTGTACTGGGTGCCGTCGTGGGTGTGGTGGTCGGGGTTGGCATGAGCCACACCGGTGCAGATAAATGCCTCTCACGATTATGTGAGTACTTTGCCAATGCGCTTTTCCCTCCGGTCATCGACGCCTTTATCAGCAGCGGTTCGCCCAACGTCTTCATCAACGGGAAACCCGCTGCGCGGGCGGCCGGCAAATTCTCGGATGTTATAGCGGCGCCACGTGCTGAGCCGTCTTACCTGGATATCGCTGAAGGCTTTTTCTCTCAACTATGGCGTCCTACGGTGGCGGCCCCGGTGGCAGGCGTGGTGCCTTGCCCTGCCGATAAAGTCGACTGCAACAGACACCCGTCGATGCCGGAGCAATACCTGGCGGAAGGCTCCAGCAGAGTCTTTATCAATGGTCAGCCAGCGGTGCGCGACGGGGATCGGAGCACCTGCGAGGCCAAGGTCGCAAACGTACAAATTTCGCCGAATGTGATCATCGGTGGCGCGCCCTTGGTTGCGCGCGAGATTCGCAGCGGCAAGACGCCGGGCGCTGGGTTGGCGGTGACGGCGTTGCTGACGTTGCGCGGCGGTGGCACGAAGTTCTTCAGCACGTTGCCGTGCATGGCCGTGGGCGGGCTGGTGTCGTGGGGCAGCAGCCAGGTAAGTAATGCGATGACCGCTGCGGTCACGGGTTCGCCCAACCCGGTGCACAGCGCCACGGGCGCGAAGATCCTCGACGGTGAAGACGACCTGGACTTCGCTTTGCCAGGACTGCTGCCAATCGAGTGGCAGCGCTATTACTGCAGTCGAGATGAACGGCGTGACGGTCTGTTCGGCGCTAGTTGGAGCGTGGCTTATGAAGCCCGCATTGACATCGGCGTGCACCCCGAAGGCGGCGAGCAACTGCTCTACACCGATGAGCAGGCTCGCCAGATCGACATGGGTGTGATCCCTTTGGGCGGCGCGGTATTCAGCGCGGGCGAAGGCTTGAGCGTACGGCGCCATACCGACGGGCGCCTGCTTATTGAAAGCGTCGATGGGCGCTATCGGCTGTTTGAACCCGCACCGGGCACCTCCTCGCGCCTGCGTCTAAACCAGTTAGGGGACCGTAATCACAACCGAGTCTGGCTTGACTATGACACCCAGGGCCGCCTGAGCCGGTTGCGCGATACCTTAGATGATGTGCAGATCGAACTGGGCTACAGCCAGCAATGGCCCGCCCGGGTCGCTCAGATTGAACGTCTGTTCCCCGATCACAGCCGAGAAACCGTCGCCAGCTATACCTATGACGGTCAAGGCAACCTGGCCGACGTTCGCGATGCTGTCGGGCACGTTCAACGTCGTTTCGCCTACGACAGCGGCCAGCGCATGACCGAGCACCAACGGCCCACCGGATTGCGTTGCTTCTACCAATGGGCCTGTGTGGATGACCGCGAATGGCGCGTGGTCCGGCACTGGACTGACGAGGGTGACGACTACCAATTCGAATATGACCTGCACGCCGGGATAACGCGGATTACCGATGGCTTGCAACGGCTCAGCACGCGCCAATGGAACCCGCAGTACCAGATCACCGCGTATACCGACAGCCTCGGCCAAACCTGGCAGTTTGAATGGAATGACGAGCGCCAGTTGCTCGGTGCAACCGACCCCCAGGGCGGTGAATGGAAGTTCGGTTACGACGCCTCCGGCAACCTGTGCGAGACGCAAGATCCGTCGGGGCGCGTCGAATCCACGGTGTGGCTGGAGCATTGGTCACTGCCGTTGGTGGAGACCGACGCCGCCGGCCACGCCTGGCAGTATCAATACGACCCGCGAGGCAACTGTGTCAGCCAAACCGATCCGCTGGGGCAGGTTACACGCTACCGTCATGATGCATTTGGCCAAGTCGTTGAAATCACCGACGTCATCGGAAAAAGCAACCGCCTGCGCTGGAATGAAATCGGGCAGTTGACCGAGCACGTAGATTGCTCGGGGTATCCCACGAGGTTCGAGTACGACCGTCGGGGCCACTTGCACGCCGTGATCGATGCGCTGGGTGAGCGGCAGCGCTATCAACACGACAACCAGGGCCGCCTGCTGCAAGCCGAAAGGCCATATGGGCATATCGAGCGTTATCTGCGCGACACCAGCGGCCAGTTGATCGCCTACACCGATGCTGCCGGCCATATCACCCGTTATGAGTACGACCGCCGTGGGCAGGTTCGCCAGCGCGTCGATGCCCAAGGCCGACAGATCGAGTTCCACCACGACGCGTACGGCCGTCTGCAAACCCTGACCAATGAAAACGGCGAGTGCTACCGCTTTACTTGGGACCAGGGCAACCGCCTTGCACAGCAGCAAGACCTCGATGGTAGTGGCCGACGCTATACCTACGATGCACTGGATAACCTGGCTGCAGTCGAATATGTGCCGTCGAATGATGCGCCCTCTATCGTCCATCGCCTGGAGCGCGATGCAGCTGGGCGCTTGCGGGCGAAAGTAACCGATGAGGGTCGTACCGAATACGCCTACGATTTAGTCGACCAACTGACTGCCATCACTTTTGCTGGCGACGATACGACCACCCAGACCCTGAACTTCGCCTACGATCCACTTGGCCACCTCCTCACTGAACACAGCGCTGCCGGCACCCTGAACCACCGCTATGACGAACTTGGCAACCTGATCCAGACGCAACTACCCGATGGCCGCTGGCTCAACCGCCTGCACTACGGCAGCGGCCACCTGCACCAGCTCAACCTCGACGGCCACGTCATCAGCGACTTCGAACGCGACCGCCTGCACCGCGAAGTGCTGCGCACCCAAGGGCAGATCACCACCCGCAACGAATACGACCGCTGTGGCCGATTGCGCTCACGTAAACGCAGCCCTACAGGCGATCCCCGGCAACTGCCGCCCACCCAACAAAAAACCTTCGAATATGACCCGGCCGACAACCTGATCGGCCGCCTGGAAGCGGGCCAACGCCAACTGCTGCACTACGACGCGACCGGTCGGATTATCGCTACCCAGGTCAATACGCAAGGTCAGCAGGAAACCTTCGCCTACGATGCTGCCGCCAACTTGCTGGATGGGCCCCCGCTTGGCGCCGGATTAGTGCGGCACAACAAATTGCTGACCTATCAGGACAAGCGCTACCGCTACGACGGCTTTGGTCGGCTGATCGAAAAACGCAGTGCTCTGCGAGGCTTGCAACGCTTCGCGTACGACGCCGAACACCGCCTGATCGAAGTGCGTAGCCAGAAAAACGGCCGAGAAACGCGGGTAAAAATGACTTATGACCCACTCGGTCGGCGTATCAATAAAACCGAATACGACAGCCACGGTTATCCGCTGAGTGAAACCCGCTTCGACTGGGAAGGCCTGCGCCTGTTGCAGGAGCATCGGCATAGTCAGACGAGCCTCTACCTCTATGAAGACGACGGCTACGCGCCGCTTGCCCGAGTCGATGGAAAGGGCGAACACCAGCGCGTGCGCTACTACCACAACGACCTGAACGGGTTGCCGGAACAGTTGACGGAAACCGACGGGCACAACGTTTGGCACGCAACTTATCGGGTGTGGGGCAACACGCTGAAGGAGGTGCGCGAGCCTTACTACGTAGAAGAACAGAACCTGCGGTTCCAGGGGCAATATCTGGATCGGGAGACGGGGCTGCACTACAACACGTTCCGGTTTTATGATCCGGATGTGGGGCGGTTTACGACGCCGGATCCGATTGGGTTGGCGGGGGGCTTAAACGCCTACACCTATTCACCCAACCCAATCTCTTGGTTTGACCCACTAGGGCTAACACCAGTTACGTTTACAGATAGCCGTAGACTGACACTTACCGTAACCGGCTATACAGACTTAAGTCATTTGAACCCATCTGAATTGAAGACTGTAATTTTCATGAACGGACCTGACGCACCTCATTCATTTGGAAAGTCACCGGTTGATAAGCACGGCAACACAATTGTGCTGCATCATGACAAACAACAAACTGAAGGACCTCTCAGAGCGATGCCTGACAAGCATCATGGCAGCCCCGAACACAACGCCGCACAACACCCGAACGGCAGCAAGAAGGGAACAGGTATCACAAACCGGGCAGCGTTCAACCTTTGGAAAAAAGAGTTCTGGACGTCCCAAGCCAAAAAAGCTTCAAAAGGCGGATGCATGAAATGAAACAGGACTTGTTGAAAAAAATCAGAGCTCTGTTCAGCACACAGAATGGTCTTAGTGGACAACCTGCAACCGATGCTGAAATCAACACAGCGGAAAAAAAACTCAATGTTAAATTCAATGAGCAATATGTTGAGTTTATAAAGCTTTTTGGTGGTGCATTCGGCGGTATCGACATTCACGCATTTCGGAACGGATCACTGATCGGCAAAGCCACCGTTACCGAGATGACGGAGAAATTCTGGAGTGTCTATGCTGACAAACTTCCAGAGGAGTTAGTGGGAGCCATAGTGATTTCAGACGATGGATCTGGAAACCCTATCCTCGTCGGCCCAACGGGCGAAATCTATATCTATTTTCACGAAGAGGATGAAGCTGAGCTTCTGTATGACTCGCTAGAAGCATTGCTGACTAAGTCTTTCCCGTAAAAACTCCAGAAAACCTGATCAGCCCTGAAGCGATGACTGGCTTGGTTCGCGACTCAGCCTGACGCGGGACAACCCCGCTCGCTACAGGGACTTCTCACTGAGTAAAAGATACAAGTCCGGCAGGGCTGATCACTCGTAGCGCGTCTGCCCCCACGCGAGGAAACCCTGCAGCAACTGCTTCAACACCACCCGCGTCGGCTCAGCCAGATCCGCGCGATACCTAAACGGCTCGACCTCTTCCATATAAGTGCTCTGGCATAACTCCAACTGCACCGCATGGATATCCTGCGCCGGGTCGCCGTAATGCCGGGTGATATGCCCGCCCTTGAAACGCCCGTTCAGCACATGGCTGTACTGCGGATGCTGCGCGCAGATGGCTTCCAGTTGGCTGGCCAGTTTCGGGTCGCAGGCGGCGCCGTTGAAGGTGCCGAGGTTGAAGTCCGGCAGTTTGCCGTCGAACAGGTGCGGGATTACCGAGCGGATCGAGTGTGCATCGAACAGCAACGCGTAGCCGAACTCGGCCTTGAGCCGTGCCAGTTCCTCTTGCAGCGCCCGGTGATACGGGCCCCAGATTTTCTGCAGGTAACTGGCGCGCTCTGCCTCGCTCGGCTCCAGGCCTTCACGGAACAACGGCACACCCTCGAACAGCGTGGCAGGGTACAGGCCGGTGGTGGCGCCGGCGTACAGGGGTTTGTCGTCGGACGGCCGGTTGAGGTCGATGACAAAGCGCGAGTACTGCGCCGAGAGCGTGCTGGCGCCCAGTTCCTCGGCAAAGTCGTACAGCGCGGGGATATGCCAGTCGGTGTCCGGCAAGCTTTTTGCCTCGTCGATCAACCCGGCTTCCACCGCAGGCGTCAGGCGCAGGCCGGCGTGGGGCATGCTGATCAGCAGCGGCGTGCGGCCTTGTTTGAAGTTCAGAACCTTATCCACAACAGCACTCCTTACACAGTGACATCGACGCCATGGCGCACGACGCGTTTATCCAGGTCACCGCCCAGCCAGTAGGCCAGGTCGGCGGGTCGATCAATCTGCCACGCCACAAAATCCGCCACCTTGCCCACTTCCAGCGAGCCATGGGTCTCGCCCATGCCCAGCGCAGTGGCCGCATGTTGGGTGGCGCCGGCCAGGGCTTCTTCGGGGGTCATGCGGAACAGGGTGCAGGCCATGTTCAGCATCAGGCGCACCGAGAGTGCCGGCGAGGTGCCGGGGTTGAGGTCGCTGGCGATGGCGATTTTCACGCCGTGTTTGCGCAGGGCGTCCATCGGCGGCAGTTGGGTTTCGCGCAGGAAGTAGAACGCTCCCGGCAGCAGCACGGCGACAGTGCCCGACGCAGCCATGGCGATGGCGTCTGCTTCGGTCATGAACTCCAGATGGTCCGCCGACAACGCGTGATAACGCGCCGCCAGGCTGGAGCCATGCAGCGACGACAGCTGCTCGGCATGCAGCTTTACTGGAAGGCCGAGTTGCTGGGCGACCTTGAACACCCGCTCCACCTGCTCGGTGGAAAACGCCAGGTATTCGCAAAAAGCATCCACGGCGTCTACCAGCCCCTCGTCTGCCAGCGTCGGTAGCATTTCGGTGCAGATATGCTCGATGTAATCGTCGGCGCGGTCCTTGTACTCCGGCGGCAGGGCATGGGCCGCCAGGCAGGTGGCGCGCACGCTGACCGGCAGTTCGTCGCCGAGGCGCCGGGCTACGCGCAGCATCTTGCGTTCGTTGGCCAGGTCCAGGCCGTAACCGGACTTGATCTCCACCGTGGTCACGCCGTCGCGCAGCAGGCTGCGCAGGCGTTTTTCAGCACTGGCAAACAGTTCATCTTCTGTCGCAGCGCGGGTGGCGCGCACGGTGCTGGCGATACCACCGCCCTTGGCCGCAATCTCGGCATAGCTCACGCCCTCAAGGCGCTGCTCGAATTCGCCACTGCGATTGCCACCAAACACCGTGTGGGTGTGGCAGTCGATCAGCCCGGGGGTGACCCACGCGCCTTGCAGGTCATGCACCTGGGCGTAGTCCGCCGTCGGCACTTGGCTGCGCGGGCCGATCCACTCGATGAGTGAGCCGGCAGTGACCAAGGCAGCATCCTCGATGATCGAGTAGTGACCACCAGCCATGGTTGCAACGTGGCAGTGTTGCCAAAGGGTTTTCATCAACGCCTCCCTAAGTTATCGATGAGACACAGCCGGGTCGTAATGGACCTTGGCCGCTTGCCCGGCGGCGGGCTTGACCCACAGCAGGTAGGCAACGACCAGCAGCACGATCCACACGGCGCCGACCAGCAAGGCTGCCTGGGTGTCCGGGAAGTAACCCAGCACACCAAATACAAACAGCATGAAGACGATGGCCGCCGCTGGCGCATAGGGCCAGAACGGCACCGGGAATTTCAGCTCGGCGACCTGTTCTTTGGTCATCGAGCGACGCATCGCGACCTGGGTGAACAGAATCATCAGCCATACCCACACCGTAGCGAAGGTGGCAATCGAGGCAATCACCAGGAACACGTTTTCCGGGATCAGGTAGTTGAGCAGCACGCCGCCGAGCAGCGCTGCGCCCATCACCACCACGGTCATCCACGGCACGCCCTGCCTGGACAGCTGGGCAAACCCCTTTGGCGCCTGCCCTTGTTGAGCCAGGCCGTACATCATGCGCCCGGCGCCGAAGATGTCACTGTTGATCGCCGAAACTGCCGCCGAGATCACCACAATGTTAAGGATGGTCGCCGCCGAGCCGATGCCCAGGTTGCTGAAGATCTGCACGAACGGGCTGCCCTGGCTGCCGATCTGCGGCCATGGGTAGATGGCCATCAGCACAAACAGGGTCAGCACGTAGAACAGCAGGATGCGCAGCGGCACAGCGTTGATCGCCTTGGGGATCACGCGCTGCGGATCTTTGGCCTCACCGGCGGTGATGCCGATGATTTCGATACCGCCGAACGCGAACATCACCACCGCGAACGAGGCGATCAGGCCACCGACGCCGTTGGGCATAAAGCCGCCGTGGGCCCAAAGATTGCTAAGCCCGCTGGCCTGGGTCTCGCCTGCCGAGTGGATGCCGAACAGCATGATGCCGAAACCGCCGAGGATCATCGCCACAATGGCGCCAACCTTGAGCAGCGACAGCCAGAACTCCATCTCGCCAAACACTTTGACGTTGCACAGGTTCAGGCCGCCGATCAAAAACACGATGCCAAGCACCCAGACCCAGCGCGCCACCTCGGGAAACCAGAAGCCCATATAAATGCCGAACGCGGTGACGTCGGCGAGGCAGACGATGATCATCTCAAACGCGTAGGTCCAGCCGAGGATAAACCCGGCCATTGGGCCCAGGTAGGTGCTGGCGTACTGGCCGAAAGAGCCGGACACCGGATTGTGCACGGCCATTTCACCGAGGGCGCGCATCACCATGAAGACCGCGGCGCCGCCAATCAGGTAGGCCAGCAGCACGGCGGGGCCGGCCATCTGGATGGCTGACGCGGAGCCGTAGAACAGCCCGGTGCCGATGGCCGACCCCAGTGCCATGAAGCGAATATGTCGGGCGCTGAGGCCGCGTTTCAAACCCTTTTCTTGCTGGTGCATTTCTCGTCCTTAATTATTTTTATCCTGAGAAAATTAGAATCCGCGCTCGGGGCAACTGCTTTTTTGTGGTGAGCGGGCTGGCCCGCTCACCACAGAGAGCGAGTGTCGCTTACAGGCTCGGCAACAACTTCGCCGGCACCAGCTCATTCAGACAGCGGCTGGCGAGCAGTTCGCTGGCGGCGATGATGTCCGGGGCGAAGAAACGGTCCTTGTCGTAGAACGCCACTTTGGCGCGCAGAATGCCCCGCGCTTTTTCCAGCTTTGGCGAGGTCTTCAGGCCTTCGCGCAGGTCCAGGCCCTGGCACGCGGCCAGCCACTCGACGGCGAGGATGCCACGGGTGTTCTCGGCCATTTCCCAGAGGCGCTTGCCCGCAGCGGGGGCCATGGACACGTGGTCTTCCTGGTTGGCGGACGTCGGGATGCTGTCGACGCTATGGGGATGGGCCAGCGCCTTGTTTTCGCTGGCGAGCGCAGCGGCCGTCACCTGGGCGATCATGAAGCCGGAGTTCACGCCGCCATTGCCCACCAAAAACGGCGGCAGTTGCGACATGTGCTTATCCATCATCAACGAGATACGGCGCTCACTGAGCGAGCCGATTTCGGCGATGGCCAACGCCATGTTGTCGGCGGCCATGGCGACCGGTTCGGCATGGAAGTTACCGCCGGAAATCACATCGCCTTCAGCCGCGAACACCAGCGGGTTGTCCGACACGGCGTTGGCTTCGACCACCAACACGTCGGCGGCCTGGCGGAACTGGGTCAGGCACGCGCCCATCACTTGTGGCTGGCAGCGCAGGGAATACGGGTCTTGCACCTTGTCGCAGTTCTGGTGCGACTGGGACACCTGGCTACTGTCGCCGAGCAGGTCGCGGTAAGCGGCAGCCGAATCAATCTGCCCGCGTTGGCCGCGAGCGGCGTGAATGCGGGCGTCGAACGGCGAGCGCGAGCCCAGCACCGCCTCTACAGTCAGGCCGCCACAGGCCAGGGCGCCGGCGAACAGATCTTCACCTTCGAACAGGCCGCGCAGGGCATAAGCGGTGGACACCTGGGTGCCGTTGAGCAACGCCAGGCCTTCTTTGGCGGCGAGGGTCAGCGGCGTGAGGCCGGCAACTTTCAGCGCTTCGGTGGCTTCCAGCCATTCGCCTTTGTAGCGCGCCTTGCCTTCGCCCAGCAGCACCAGGGACATATGGGCCAGCGGCGCCAAGTCACCGGACGCACCGACCGAGCCTTTCAACGGAATATGCGGATAAACCTCGGCGTTGATCAGCGCGATCAGCGCGTCGATCACTTGCCGACGAATCCCGGAGAACCCACGGCTCAGGCTGTTGACCTTGAGCACCATGACCAGCCGCACCAGCGCATCGCTGATCGGCTCACCGACGCCGGCGGCGTGTGACAGCACCAGCGAACGCTGGAGGTTTTCCAGGTCTTCGCTGGCGATGCGGGTCGAGGCCAGCAGGCCGAAACCGGTGTTGATGCCATAGGCGGTGCGGTTCTCGGCGAGAATCTGCTCCACGCAGGCCACACTGGCTTCGATCTGGGCCGAGGCACTGTCATCCAGACTGAGCGTCACCGGCTGCTGGTAGATGGCCCGCAGTTGGGCAAGGCTCAGTTGGCCTGGAATCAGATTTAGCGCAGTCACGTTCGTACTCCTTGTAAATTATTTTTCGAATAAATAGGTGTTCAGTGCAAATTGGGTAACACGGTGTCTTTGAGCAGCTTGGCGGCGGCTTCGATGTCCGGTGCCAGCCAGCGGTCCTGCTCGTAAGCCGGGACCACTTCACGCAGCAATCGCCAGGCGCGGTTGGTGCCTGCGCCGAAACGCTGGTCCTTCAGGAATTCAAATGCCTGGGCCGCCAACAAGTATTCGATGGCGAGGATCTGGGTAACGTTGGCCAATAGTTGATGCAGCTTGAGCGCGGCGTTGGTGCCCATACTCAAGTGGTCTTCCTGCAGGCCCGAGGTGACAAAGTTGTCGAGCACCGCCGGCTGCGCCAGCTGACGGTTTTGCCCACACAGCGATGCGGCGACGTATTGCACGATCATCATCCCGGAGTTGACGCCTGGGTTGCTCACCAGGAAGGCCGGCAAGCCACTGACGTGGGGGTTGATCAAACGGTCCAGGCGGCGCTCGGCCACCGAGCCGATCTCGGCCATGGCGATGGCGAGCAGGTCAGCGGCCAAGGCGACGGACTGGCCGTGCGGGTTGGCCTGGGATACCACGCGGTAGCTGTCCGGCGTGCCGAGCAGCAACGGGTTGTCAGTGGCGCTGTTGAGCTCGGTCTCGATCTGGCGGGTGGCGTGCTCCACTTGGTCCCGCGCCGCGCCGTGGATCTGCGGGATCGAGCGGATGCTCAGGGCGTCCTGGGTGCGAATGCCTTTGCTGCTGGCGATCACTTCACTGCCGTCGAGCAACGCACGCAGGTTGAGGCCAACGCGCTGCATGCCGGGGTGCGGCTTGAGGGCGATGATTTCTTCATCGAAGGCGTCGATCTGACCGCGCAGGGCTTCGAAACTCATGGCACCGATCACATCGGCCCATTGCAGCAGGTGATGGGCATCAGCCAGGGCCAGGCAGCTCAGGCCGGTCATGCACGGCGTGCCGTTGACCAGGCACAGGCCGTCTTTGGCGCCGAGCACTACGGGTTGCAAGCCTTCAGCCTGCAAGGCGGCTTGTGCGGTCACGATCTGGCCGCGATAGCTCACTGTGCCGACACCCAACAACGTCACGCCGACATGAGCCATATGGGTCAGGTAACCCACCGAACCCTGGGACGGCACTTGCGGCGTAATGCCGTGATTGAGCAGCGCCAGCAGCGCCCGCACTACCTGCGGGTGCAGGCCGGACTTGCCGTGGCTGTAGTTGATGATGGCCGCGCAGATGATTGCGCGGGTCTGCTCATCGCTGAGCACCGGGCCGACACCGCAGGCGTGGCTCAGCAGGGTATTGCGCGACAGTTGGCTGAGTTGCTCGCCCGCAAGCGACACATTGCACAGCGCGCCCAGGCCGGTGTTCACGCCATAGGCGCGTTCGCCGCTGGTAACGATGCGCTGCACGATGGCCTGGGCATTGTCGATCCGCGCCCAGGCCTGGCCGGAGAGTTCGAGGACGGCGCCGTGGCGGGCGACGGCGACGACGTCCTGCCAGTGCAGGAGGGTGTCGGCGATGGTGATTTTTGTTGCCTGGGACATCTTCATACCTTCTTTAATGCTTGTGCAGCCTTACCGGCCCTATCGGGGGCAAGCCCCCTCCCACATTTGGAATGCGATCCCCTGTGGGAGGGGGCTTGCCCCCGATAGGGCCAGCAGCCTCACCACCAAACCCGGATCAGACCACCGCCGCGCGCCGCTGAACAAACCGGTCCACATACTCATCCGCCGGCGAATGCAGGATTTCCCGAGGCGTGCCGACCTGGATCAGCTTGCCGTCCTTGAGGATCGCGATGCGGTTGCCAATGCGCACGGCCTCGTCGAGGTCATGGGTGATAAACACGATGGTCTTGTGCAGGGTCTTTTGCAGCTCCAGCAACTGGTCCTGCATCTCGGCGCGGATCAGCGGGTCGAGGGCGCTGAAGGCTTCGTCCATCAGGATGATGTCGGTGTCGGCCGCCAAGGCGCGGGCCAGGCCGACGCGTTGGCGCATGCCGCCGGAGAGCTGGTGCGGGTATTTGTTTTCGTAGCCCTTGAGGCCCACGGTTTCGATCCAGTGCAGCGCACGTTCGGCGCACACCTGCTTGGTTTCGCCACGCACCTTGAGGCCGTAGGCGACGTTGTCGAGCACGCTTTTGTGGGGCAGCAGGCCGAAGCTCTGGAACACCATGCTGATCTTGTGCCGACGGAATTGACGCAGCGCGTCCATGTCCAGTTGCAGGATGTCTTCGCCGTCCACCAGGATCGCGCCGCTGGTGGGGTCGATCAGGCGGTTGAAGTGGCGCACCAGGGTCGACTTGCCGGAGCCCGACAGGCCCATGATCACGAAGATCTCACCGGTGCCGATGCTCAGCGACAGGTCGTTCACGCCGACCACGCAACCGGTCTCGGCCAGCACCTGGTCCTTGGTCTTGCCCTGCCCGACCATCGCCAGCGCGTCTTTGGAGCGGGCACCGAAGATCTTGAAGACGTTTTTGACTTCGATTTTGCTGACAGTCGTCATTTGCTCGCCTCATGCCGTGGACGGCCATAGGCCTGGGTAATGCGGTCGATGACCACTGCAAGAATCACGATCGCCAGCCCCGCTTCAAGGCCACGGCCAACGTTGAGGGTCTGGATGCCGACCAGCACGTCTTCGCCCAAGCCACGGGCGCCGATCATCGAGGCAATCACCACCATCGACAACGCCATCATGGTGGTCTGGTTGATACCAGCCATGATGCTCGGCAGCGCCAACGGCAATTGCACACCAAACAGTTGCTGCCAGCGGTTGGCGCCGAAGGCGTTGATGGCTTCCATGACTTCGCCGTCAACCTGGCGAATGCCCAAGTCAGTCAGGCGAATCAGCGGCGGCGCGGCGTAGATCACTGTGGCGAAAATCGCCGGCACCTTGCCCAGGCCGAACAGCATCAGCACCGGGATCAGGTACACGAAGCTGGGCATGGTTTGCATGATGTCGAGCAGCGGCATCAACACCGAACGCAGGCGATTGCTGCGTGCCGAGAGGATGCCCAACGGAATGCCGATCAGCACCGAGATCACCGTGGCAACCATCATCAAGGCCAGGGTCTGCATCAGCTTGTCCCACAGGCCAACCGCGCCCACCAGGAACAGCAAACCGACGATTACCGCCGTGGTCACTACCTTGCGCGTGGCGTGCCAGGCGACCGCGCCGACGATCGCCAGCATCAGCCACCAGGGCGCTGCGCGCAGCAGGCCTTCGAGGTTGACGATGGCCCACAGCAGCGTGTCGGAAATCTGCCGGAACACATCACCGTAGTTGGTGACCAGTGAATCCACCCAACCGTTGACCCAGTCGGCAATGGAAAACGTAAAACTCTCAGGAAACATAGCGTGCTCTCGATCCAATGGGTTGTGGCCAGTCGCCCGGCCACCCCTGAGGGTAGCCGTGCACACTTGACCTACAAGGCCGCGTCGATTTTCTTGGCTGCGTCTTCGCTTACCCAGGCGTGCCAGACTTCAGGATGTTCCTTGAGGAAGATCTTCGCCAGTTTCGGCGACTCAATGCGTTCCTTGGCCATGCGCCCCAGGTTCTGGTTCAGCAGGTCGATGGGCAGGTTGACCTTTTCCAGCACAGCCACCAGTTCCGGGGCTTGTTCGTGGAAGGTCTTGGACAGGCCGACCTTGATGCTCACGCTTTTATCCACACCGGGTTTTTCTTCGAGCTTGACCAGGTCGACCTGGCCCATCAGCGGCGTCGGCGACCAGTAGTAGAACAGGATCGGCTCGCCGCGCTTGTAGCTCGACAGCACCGCCGCATCCAGCGCCGGGCCGGTGCCTGGGCGGAAGTTGGTGTAGGTGCTTTCCAGGCCGTAGCTTTTGAGCATTTCGCTGTTGTCCAGCTCACAGGTCCAGCCGGCCGGGCAGTTGTAGAAGCGGCCTTTGGACGGCTCTTCCTGGTCCTTGAACACCGAGGCGTACTTGGCCAGGTCGGCGATGTGCTTGAGGTCCGGCGCCTTGGCTTCCAGCTTGCGCTTGGCGTCGCCTTCGATCACATAGCGCGGCACGTACCAACCCTCGATGGCACCCACCACAGGCGCACCGACGCCGACGACTTTGCCGGCCTTCTCGGCCTTGTTCCAGACTTCGCTGCGGCCGACCCATTCTTCGGCAAACACTTGGATGTCGTTGCTGCTCAGGGCGTTTTCCATGGTGATGGAGTTGCCTGGCAGGCTGTCGGTTTTGCAGTCGTAGCCTTTTTCCAGGACGGTTTGCAGGATGTCGGTGAGCAACATGCCGCTTTCCCAGTTCAGGCCTGCGAATTTCACCGGTTTACCGGACTCGCACCAACCGGCCGCCTGGGCGCCAGCGCTGGCCAGCAAGCCTGCAGAGAACAACGTGGTCAGCAGGGTCTTATGCATTTTCATTGTGTGACGCTCCCAATCATGAAATGGATTACGGCAGTCAAAAGGCGTCCTGCCTTGTCCACGTCCCATCAGGCCTGTGCAGCCAGCCCGGTTGTTGTTGGTGTAGCGCCCTGCTCTACCGGCAGGATCAATTGATCGGGCACCGTGCCGTGCCATTTTTTCGCACACAGGTAATACAGCGCGGCGGGCAGTACCAGGCCGATGATCCAGGAGATATCCACACCCCCAAGGGCGCTCACCAGCGGGCCGGTGTAGAACTTGGTGGCGATAAATGGCATCTGCACCAGCACACCGAAGACATAGACGCTGATACCCAGTGGGTTCCAGCGCCCGTAGCGACCCTTTGGATCAGCCAGTGCTGGCACGTCATAGCGCTCGCGCGTGATGCAGTAGTAATCCACCAGGTTGATCGCGCTCCAGGGCGTAAAGAACGCCAGCAGGAACAGAATGAAAGACTTGAACGCACCGAGGAACGAATGCTGGCCGAGCAACGCGATCAGGGTCGCCGTACCGACGATGGCCACCACGAACACCAGACGCTGCAGACGCGTAACCTCCAGGCGACCGCGAAAGCCGCTGATGATAGTCGCGATGCACATGAAGCTGCCGTAGGAGTTCAGTGTGGAGATGGTGACCTTGCCGAACGCGATGCTGAAATACAGCAACGCAGCGGTAGCGCCACTGCCGCCCAGGCCGACGATGTACGCCACCTCGTGACCGGCGAATTGCCCGTTGGCCATGGCCGCGGCAAACACGCCGAGAATCATCGCCACCTGTGCGCCAATCACTGAACCTGCGCCGGCGGCAAGGAAGGTTTTCACCGAAGACGTGCTGCTCGGCAAATAGCGCGAGTAGTCCGCCACATACGGCCCGAACGCGATCTGCCAGGAGGCGGCGAGGGACACCGCGAGCAAGAAACTGCTCCAGCTGAAATGGCGGATTTGCAGCAATGCACCAATGTCAGCCTGGCCCATCAGGCGACTGAACAGGTAAACGAAGGCAATCACACCAATGACGCTGGCGACGCGCCCGATGAAGTGGATCACCCGATAACCCAGCACCGTGACCAGCACGATGACACTGGCGAAAAGCAGGATGCCGGTGCTGTCGCTGACCCCGAACAACTGGCCCAGCGCCTGACCTGACAGAACGGTGCCGGTTGCGGTGAAACCCAGGTACATCAGGCACACCAACACGATCGGAATGGCCGCGCCATACACACCAAACTGCACGCGGCTGGAGATCATCTGCGGCAGGCCCAGTTTGGGCCCTTGCGCCGCATGCAACGCCATGACGCCACCGCCGATCAGTTGACCAATCAACAGACCGATCAACGACCAGAACACATCACCGCCCAGCACCACGGCCAAGGCCCCGGTAACGATGGCCGTGATTTGCAGGTTGGCACCCAGCCACAGGGTGAACTGGCTCAAGAGACGACCGTGTCTTTCCGCTTCCGGGATGTAGTCGATCGAACGTTTCTCGATCAACGGGGTGGTGTCGTTTGCAGCCATGTCGATTCAACCTCTGATGGATTGTTTTGGTGTGCAATACCGTTCAAATGTGGGAGGGGCTTGCCCCCTCCCACATGGGGTTATTTGATCATCGGGAGATTGAGGCCCTGCTCCTTGGCGCAGTCGATGGCGATCTGGTAACCGGCGTCTGCGTGACGCATCACGCCGGTGGCCGGGTCGTTGTGCAGCACGCGGGCAATCCGCTCGGCGGCTTCGTCGGTGCCGTCGCAGACGATCACCATGCCGGAATGCTGGGAGAAGCCCATGCCGACGCCACCACCGTGGTGCAGCGAGACCCAGGTCGCACCGCTGGCGGTGTTGAGCAAGGCATTGAGCAGCGGCCAGTCGGACACGGCGTCGGAACCGTCCTGCATGGATTCGGTTTCGCGGTTGGGGCTTGCCACCGAGCCGGAGTCGAGGTGGTCACGGCCGATTACCACCGGCGCCGACAGCTCGCCGCTGCGCACCATTTCGTTGAAGGCCAGACCGAGCTTGGCGCGCTGGCCCAGGCCGACCCAGCAGATACGCGCCGGCAGGCCCTGGAAGCTGATGCGTTCGCGGGCCATGTCCAGCCAGTTGTGCAGGTGGGCGTCGTCCGGGATCAGCTCTTTGACCTTGGCGTCGGTCTTGTAGATGTCTTGCGGGTCGCCCGACAGCGCAGCCCAGCGGAACGGGCCGATGCCACGGCAGAACAGCGGGCGGATGTACGCCGGTACGAAACCTGGGAAGTCGAACGCGTTTTCCACGCCTTCTTCCTGGGCCATCTGGCGGATGTTGTTGCCGTAGTCGAAGGTCGGAATGCCTTGCTTCTGGAATTCCAGCATGGCTTTGACGTGGGCGGCCATCGACTGCTTGGCGGCCTTGATCACGGCAGCCGGCTCGGTCTTGGCGCGGGCGCGGTATTCGTCCCAGGTCCAGCCAGCGGGCAGGTAGCCGTTGAGCGGGTCGTGGGCGCTGGTCTGGTCGGTGACCATGTCCGGGCGCACGCCGCGCTTGACCAATTCAGGCAGGATTTCTGCCGCGTTACCCAGCAGGGCGATGGAAATCGCTTTGCCTTCCTGGGTGTACTTGGCGATACGGGCCAGGGCGTCGTCGAGGTCAGTGGCTTGCTCGTCGACATAACGGCTGGCCAGACGGAAATCGATGCTGACCTGCTGGCACTCAATGTTCAGCGAGCACGCGCCGGCCAGTGTTGCGGCCAGCGGCTGTGCGCCGCCCATGCCGCCGAGGCCGGCAGTCAGGACCCAACGGCCCTTGAGGTTACTGTCGTAATGTTGGCGACCGGCTTCGACGAAGGTTTCGTAGGTACCTTGGACGATGCCCTGGCTGCCGATGTAGATCCAGCTGCCGGCGGTCATCTGGCCGTACATGGCCAGGCCCTTGGCATCCAGTTCGTTGAAGTGTTCCCAACTGGCCCAGTGCGGCACCAGGTTGGAGTTGGCGATCAACACACGCGGGGCGTTGCTGTGGGTCTTGAACACGCCGACCGGCTTGCCGGATTGCACCAGCAGCGTTTCGTCGTCGTTCAGGTTCGTGAGGCTCTCGACGATCTGGTCGTAGCACTCCCAGTTACGCGCAGCACGGCCAATACCGCCGTATACCACCAGTTCTTTCGGGTTCTCGGCCACTTGCGGGTCGAGGTTGTTCATCAGCATGCGCAGCGGCGCTTCGGTCAGCCAGCTTTTGGCGGTGAGCGTGTTACCGCGGGCGGCGCGGATTTCGACGTCACGGTATTTTGTAGGCCTAGTTTTCGAAAAATCGGTCACTGCTGGACTCCTCGGCATGGTGCGCGGACAGTGATGGTGCGAAGGAGAGTCTTACGCACACATCTTTACTTGTATGTACAAGCATATGCAATCGAGCGGCCAACTTGACGGGAGAGGTGTTGAGATTTTTTTAGAAAGCGCGTGCAAGCCTTGGAAATTAAGGCTTCGGGGCGTGTTGAAATTTCTTGCAGGGGGCTTTGGCAGCGAGGGCGGTTTGTCACGAGAGCATGGTTTTGCGCCACGCTGGGGCATTCGGTAACAAATTGGTGCGAGGGTTGGAAACAGATTTATGAGCGACACAAAAACAAATGTGGGAGGGGGCTTGCCCCTCCCACCCTTTTTAACCGCGTGCGGTCAGTTCAATGATGCAACTGCGGCCACTGACCGAGATATCCAAAAGCCCAGTGTTACCGTCCACCTGCAGACAATCATGATGCCCGAGCTTCTCGCCCAGCACCCTCACCTCATCGGCAACACTGAACACCAACACCGTCTGCGCCGAACTGAAAAACCGCTGCACACCATCCACCCACTGCAAACGGGCTTGGTAACGCTCAGGCGAATAGATCAGGTTGAAATCGCGAATCGGCCCGGTGATCAATCGGCACGACACCTGGCTGTCACCCTTGAACGCGAACGGTTGCAGCGGTAACAGGCCGCGCTGCTCTTCACCGTCCACCGTCAACACCATGCCCGCGCCCTTGATCACGGTGATCACGCGCTGGTAGCCGGCGAACGTCGAGAAGCCACCGGACTCGGCGATATCGGCAATCGACAGGCGCCAGCCGAAGCCATCCAGGCCGTCGCCGGCATCACGGGTGATTTCTTCGGTGCTGCCACCGCCGTTTTTCCACGGCATGCGGACGTAATCGGCGGCGCGCCAGACGGTGACTGCACTCATTTGCTGAATCGTCCTTCGAGGCTGTGACGGGAACCGGGGTGAATCAACCGTGCGGCAGTCACCGGCTGGCGACCGGACCAGGTACGGCGGCGAATCAACAAGCAAGGTTCATTGGGTTCGATCTGCAACAGCTGGCATTCGGCAGCGTCAGCCAGGATCGCTTCAACCACGTGCTCGCCCTCGGTCAGCGGTGCGACCTGGTTGAGGTAGGCGTAGGGCGTTTGCTGGGTGAAATCCTGTTGCAGGTATTCCGGCGCGACCAGGGCGTTGACGAAACGGTCCTCGATTTGCACGGGAATGTCGTTCTCGAAATGCACGATCAACGAGTGGAACACGCGCCCGCCTTCACGCATTTCCAGGGCGACGGCGCGCTCGGAACCGGCGGCCTCTTCGCCCAGGTGGATGACTTGGCAAGTGTGTCGATGACCGCGGGAGGCGATCTCATCGGCAATGTTGTGCACTTCAAACAGCGCCGACTGGCTCTTGGGCTCGGCGACGAAGGTGCCGACGCCCTGCATGCGCACCAGCAAACCTTCTGCAGTCAGCTCGCGCAGGGCGCGGTTGATGGTCATGCGGCTGAAGCCCAGTTGGCTGACCAGTTCGCTCTCCGACGGCACGCGGTAATGGGGTGGCCAGTTGCCGTTGAGGATCTGCTGGCTGATCATCTGTTTGACGCGGGCATACAAGGGCGCCGGACTTTCGTCCATGTGGGCAGCCAGCGAAGACTTGGCGGGCGGAGTCGGCACAGGGAATCCTTGCAGGGGGAAAAGATGCATAGATTGCCGGAGTTTACCGAGCAGGCAAACGTCTGTATATGTATATACAAATAAACACACGACCGGAGTGCTCTGAACATGTCCGCTTTTTTTGCCGAACGCGCACTGCTGCCTAATGGATGGGCCAACGATGTACGTCTTGAAGTCGGCGCCGATGGCCTGCTGACACAGGTGGTGGCCAATGCCAATGCAGAGGGCGCCGAACGGCTGAAAGGCCCGGTGTTGGCGGGCATGCCCAACCTGCACTCCCATGCATTCCAACGCGCCATGGCGGGTTTGGCCGAAGTGGCCGGCAACCCGAACGATAGCTTCTGGACCTGGCGTGAGCTGATGTACCGCATGGTTGGCAAGATCAGCCCGGAGCAGCTGCGCGTCATCGCACGCCAGCTGTATATCGAGATGCTCAAGGCCGGCTACACCTCGGTGGCCGAATTTCACTATGTGCATCACGCTGTCAGCGGCCAGCCTTATGCCGACCCCACGGAGTTGTCGCGGCAGATCAGCCTTGCGGCGGCCAGCAGCGGGATCGGCCTGACGCTGTTGCCGGTGCTTTACACCCACTCCGGTTTCGGCGGACAGGCGCCGAATGACGGCCAGCGGCGCTTTATCAACAGCACCGAAAACTATCTGGACCTGCAAGCGCGCCTCAGCCCCATTCTGGCGACGCAGCCGGCGCAGCAACTGGGCCTGTGCTTCCACTCACTGCGCGCCGTGACGCCGCAACAAATCAATCAAGTATTGGCCGCCAGCGACAAGGCCTGCCCGATCCATATCCACATCGCCGAACAGCAAAAGGAAGTCGACGACTGCCTGGCCTGGAGCGGCAAGCGTCCGCTGCAATGGCTGTATGACAATGTCGACGTGGATGAGCGCTGGTGCCTGGTGCACGCCACTCACGCGGATGCGCAGGAGGTCACGCGCATGGCGGAAAGCCGGGCAATTGCCGGCTTGTGCCTGACTACCGAAGCCAACCTGGGCGACGGGATTTTCCCGGCGGTGGATTTCCTCGCCCAAGGCGGGCGCATGGGCATTGGCTCCGACAGCCATGTGTCACTGAGCGTGGTGGAAGAACTGCGCTGGCTGGAATACGGGCAGCGCCTGCGCGATCAACGGCGTAACCGCTTGTATCGCAATGACCAGCCGATGGTTGGCCGTACGCTGTTCGATGCGGCGCTGGACGGTGGCGCCCAGGCGCTTGGGCAGCCGATTGGTCGGCTGGAAGTGGGTAAGCGTGCGGATTGGATTGTGCTCGACGGCACAGATCCATACCTGGCCACGGCCAGCGAGGACGGCATTCTCAATCGCTGGCTGTTTGCCGGCGGTGATCGGCAGGTGCGGGATGTGTTGGTGAACGGTAAGTGGGTGGTGCGGGATGGGCATCATGCTGGCGAGGAAGAAAGCAGCCGGGCGTTTACGCAGGTCTTAAGGGATCTGCTCGGTTAAAAAATGTGGGAGGGGGGGCAAGCCCCCTCCCACATTTCTAACAGTGGCGATCCTGGGTTACTGCGAAGTCTTCGCCATCTGCTTGTCCGACGTCCGGTAGATCAACCGCGTGGTGTCATACCCCTGCTGTCGCGCCCTGCTCAGCAGGTCTTCGCGGGTGTCAGCGCTGACCGTTGGCGTGCGCGACAGGATCCACATGTAGCGCCGGCTCGGGCTGCCGACAATGGCGGTCTTGTAGTCATCGCTGACGTACAGCACCCAGTAATCGCCCTTGGCGACGCCCGGAAGCAGTGACGTGAACCAGTTGTTGAATTCCACCCAGAGCTTGTCAGTCTTGCCAGCTACTTGCGGCGTGGCTGTGCCCTTGGCTTCTTCCCACTTCCAATCAGTGGTCAGGCAGCGGTTGAACACCGACATGTCGCCATCGGGCAGCAAGCTGTAGCGGGCTTCGGACTGCGCGCAGTTGCGCTGAAAGTACATCGGCAATCGGGCCAACTCATACCAGGTGCCCTGGTAACGCTTGAGGTTGACGCTGCCGGCGGTCTTGGGTTGCAGATCATCGCCAGAATGGCTGGCACAGCCCGCCAAAAACAGGCTGGCACAAAGGCACAAAACAAAACGCATCATTCTTCTTCTCCCGCAGGCTCTCGCCCCGGTTTACTTCAGGCCTTGCCCGGAAAACATCAGAACTTTGTCACCGGCATATTGAACGCTGATAAAGCTGGTTTTATCGCCCCAGGTGCAGCTGGACATGCCCAGTGCGCCGGAACAATCGGTCGGTTTGCCCAACAACGATTCCACATCGGCCTTGGCCATGCCGGCCGACAACTTCGCGTAATTTTCCTGGTTGACCTTGCTGCAAGCGGCCAACAGCACGCAAAAAGCCAGCAAAGCGAGACGGCGTAACGACATGGAATAACTCCTGGAGGGACAAGGCAGCGTGGGTATCTGCCAGAAGCTTAGAAGGGAAAACAGGTGTCTGGTTCCCGACGAGCAAAAACAAAAAAGCCCCGAAAACGCTGAAACGTTTCGGGGCTTCTTTAAGGGTGAACCGGCTCACAACAACGCCGATCACTTATCGCCGCAGCTTACTTCTTGTGATAAGCCGTGACGCGCTCAACTTCTTCCTTCGAACCCAGGAACACCGCCACACGCTGGTGCAGGCCTTCCGGCTGGATGTCGAGGATACGCTGGTGGCCGTCGGTGGACGCGCCGCCCGCTTGTTCAACCAGGAACGACATCGGGTTGGCTTCGTACATCAAGCGCAGTTTGCCCGGCTTGGACGGCTCGCGGCTGTCACGTGGGTACATGAACAAGCCACCACGGGTCAGGATACGGTGCACGTCGGCAACCATCGCGGCAACCCAGCGCATGTTGAAGTTTTTCTTCAACGGGCCTTCTTCACCGGCCATCAACTCGCCCACGTAGCGGGTCACCGGCTCTTCCCAGTGACGCTGGTTGGACATATTGATCGCGAATTCCTGGGTCGATGCAGGAATGGTGATGTCTTCGTGGGTCAGTACGAAGCTGCCCATTTCGCGGTCCAGGGTGAAACCCTTGACGCCGTCGCCCAGGGTCAGCACCAGCATGGTCTGCGGGCCGTAGATCGCGTAGCCGGCAGCGACCTGCTCGGTACCTGGCTGCAGGAAGGCCTTTTCGTTCAGGGCTTCGTTCTGGCTCAGGTATTCGTTCGGGCAACGCAGCACGGAGAAGATGGTGCCGACGGGTGCGTTGATGTCGATGTTGGACGAACCGTCCAGTGGGTCGAACACCAGCAGGTAGGCGCCTTTCGGGTACTTACCCGGGATCTGGTAGGCATTGTCCATTTCTTCGGACGCCATGCCGGCCAGGTGACCGCCCCACTCGTTGGCTTCGAGCAGGATCTCGTTGGAGATCACGTCGAGCTTCTTCTGCACTTCGCCCTGCACGTTTTCAGTGCCCATGCTGCCCAGGACACCACCCAGTGCGCCTTTGGACACGGCATGGCTGATTTCCTTGCAAGCACGCGCAACCACTTCGATAAGGAAGCGCAGATCGGCAGGCGTGTTGTTGCTGCGGGTCTGCTCAATCAAATAGCGACTCAAGGTAACGCGGGACATGTAAGGCTCCGGAGAATGGGGGGCTTGAAAACCCGCGCAGTTTAACGCGAGTCGGGGCGTATTTCCTCCTATCAGAGGATTTAAACCCAATAGAGTTCATGGACTTTATTTAACGTGCCGCCGGTGGCTTGCGCAGCAAACTGTAGGCCATGGCACCGAGTGCCGCCACGCCGAGCAGCAAGACCGCCCAGAGTCCGAGTTTTTTCCAGTTCGGCCCGTCGTCGACAGCCGCTACCACCGCCGGCGACGCGACCGTCATTTCCCCGGCGACCTTGGCCTGCCCCAACGTGTCGAGGCGCTCGGCGCTGTAATCGGGGATCAGGGTCGACAGCGGCAGGTTTGCGGACTTAACCGACGCATTGCCCAACGCCAGGCTGAACGGCGGCTCACCCCGTGCCAGGAACACCAACTGCGTAGCGCGCACCGCAAAGCCCAGCGCCGGGGCATCCACCCCCAACCCGCCACCGCGCTCGTCCACCTGCAATTTGAGTTCAGTCACGACCTGGCCCGGCAGCTGCAATTCATCCTGCACCACGTCCTGGCCGTTTTGCGTCAGGCGGTACAGCAAGCCATTGCTCAGCGGCTGCCACGTTTGTTTGGCATCGCTCCGTCCCGACAAGGTCACCGGTGCCAGCGTGTTGGGCTGCTTCAGCTCGATGCGCAGGCGCTCGACACTCAGCCCCGTCGGCAACTGCCAGCTGTACTCCCCGGCCTTGAGTCGCGTGCCCGCCACTGGCTGCGACCACACCAGCGGCATTGGCAGACTGCTGCGCGTAGCGCTCACCAGTTTGGCCGAAGTCAGCAGCGGCGCCGCCTGCCCCTTCCACACCAGGCGCAGGTAGCGCGCCGGGCGCCCTGGCAGGCTGACGTCATGCTGCTCCACCCGTTCGTCGGCGAACGACAAGCGCGCCACTTGCCCCTCGCCCCAAGGCTCCCAACGTTGCAAATCATCGCTGGCTTCAATGCTGAAACGCTGGAAGCCCTCTTGCTCGCGGCTCCAGTCCAGGCTCAGTTGCTGCAAGGGCGCCTTGATCGCACTGGCGTCCAGCACCCAGCCGCGCAACACCTGCTTGCCGGGTTTGGCGGCGGATGAAGGTTTGATTTCCACCAGGGTGCCTTCGCTGGTGGTTTTCATCACCACACCGGGCAGGGTTTCCTGAGTGTCGGCGGCGTACAGCGGGAACCACTTCACATCGGCGACGTTGCGACTTTCGGTGCGCTGGGAAGATTGACGCGACAGCGCATACGCCTGGGGCTCACCGGCGGCATTAAACACGCGCACGTCACTGAGGTCGGCCTGGCGTGCGTTGAGTTGCACAGCCAGCGGCAATTCAAGGCGATACCAGGGGCCGTTGCCGCTGACGCTCAGCGGCACACGGTGGGTGAAATCAGCCGGACCTTCCTGAGCCGATGCCACCAACGCCGCACACATGCCCACCACGGCCACGCTCAACTTACCGATCAAGAGGATGCTCCTTCAGTTTCGATCACAGGTTCGGCCCGCTTGGGCGGCAGCGGCGCGAAATAACCCACCACCAGCAACAGCCCGCCCACGCCGATAAACGACACGATCCGCGCCAGCCCGCCACGGTTGCTCAGTTCAACAAAAAACAGTTTGGCCACCACCACCGCAATCAACGCCGCGCCGATCAACCACACTTCGCGACGATGGCGCAGATGGCCGCCGATCATCAGGCCGAGCGCGATCAAGGTCCACACAATCGACAAGCCGGCTTGCACCAGCATCGACTCCAGCAAGGCATCCAGCTGGAACGGCACGCCACCCCAGTGATGCGCGGTGCGCATGACCAGCGCCGTGAAGAACGCAAACAGCGAGAGGCCCGCGACACCCTGGGCGACCGACTCGGCACGCGGCCCGCGTTGCGGTGCCACACTTCGGGACCACAGGTAAATACCCAGCAGCGCGAACAGCAGGCCCAGGTCCAGCGGGTTGAGCAGTGGCACATAAGGCAACGGATTGGCGGTGCCGTCGCTGAAGGTATTCGCCAGCCAGAACCAGCCGAGCATCAGCACGGCCAATGGCAACGCGGCCAGGACTCGGTACTCCCTCGGGTACGCCGACACCGGCCACGGCCAGGTGCGCGGCGCCGCAGCCAGCACCAGGTACAGGCTTGGCAGGATCGCCCAGCCCAACCAGCGCCAGGCGTTGTATTCGGCCGACAGCCGCAACAGTCCATAGCGCAACTCCAACGCCAGCACGCCGATCAACATCCAGCAGCCGAGAACGTGGGCAATACTCAGCATCCTGGCCGCAACCACAGGCGCCAAACGGCGTAGCGAGATGAAATGCACCACGAATACCGCCAACCAGGCCAGCCAGCCGTACTGTGCCGCCGGGTGATAGTAAGCGTGGGCAGACACCAGCAACGCCACGCCCGCCGCTGGCATCAGCAAGGTGCACAGCACACCCAGGGATGCCCAGCGCAGTCGCGCCGCGAGCAGCGCCCAAATCGCCACGCTCAACGCCGCAAGACCCAGCAGGAAAGCCCCCAGCAACTCCTGCGCAACAAAGCGCAAGACTTCGCCGCCCAGCGCCAGTGTCCACCACGCCGCCCCCCACACCAGCAACAGGTCGGACAAGCGTTGCAGCTTCAGCACCGCGAACACCGGCGCATGGGGTTCACGTTGCAAGCGCCACGCGCCGATCAAGGCGGCCAGTCCCAACACCATCGGCGTCCAGAAACCACTGTGCGCCATCGGGCTCAAGCCTTCGCCGGTCAACGGTCCGAGCAATTGCGGCACTGCCAGCAGGAACGAACCACCACCGACCAATTGCAGCAGCAACCCGAACACAAAACTGACACGCTGTTGCAAGTACAGGCTCAGCCAGATGATCAACAACCCACTGGCCGCCCAGACGCCGCTGGCGCTTTCCCATGGCAGCACAAACAGCACCGCCAGATTGATCAGCACCAGACCGGCGAGCAGCACCACCGATAACCCACGTAACAGCCGCGCATCGCTGCGCACCATTTCGTCGCGTGCCGCGAGCAGCATGCCGCCAATCAAGGCCAGGCCGATCAGTGAGGCCGTGAGCAAACCACTCCAGCCCGCATTGAATACCGCCGCGCCCTCCCCGCCCTGCAAGCGCAGCAGGAACAACGCGCCGCCCAGCAATTGCACCGCGAACGCAGTGAACAGGAAGGTACGCGAACCGATGCGCAGGCCAATAAACAGGGTCGCCAGACCGGCAATGGCCCAACTGATCGCGGTACCCTGGGTCAGCAACAACAACGGCGCCAGCAGGTACAAAAAGCTCAGGCCCAGGCACGCCAACACCGGCTGGCCTTTGCGCTCCCAGCCTGCCGCCTGTTCTGCCGATGCCTTGCGCAACTGAGCGAAGCTGAACAGCAACGCTGCGCCAAGCAACAGCGCACCCAGCGGCGCACCGGTAAGCAGGCTGTGTTCGCCAATGCGCAGCTCGCTGAGGAAGGCCAGCGCCGAGCCTAATTGCAGCAACAAGCCAAACGCCCGCGCCAGCGGCCGCTGCTGGCGCAAACCGAGCCAGAAAATCCCGGCGCCTTCCACGGCCCACGCCGCAGCCGTCCAACGCGCATCAAGCCCCAGCGGAATCGCCAGGCTGGCAAAGATCACGCCCAGGGCCAGGCAGGTTTCCGTCAGCAGCAACGCGCGCCCGCCACTGAGCAACCGCGCCAGGCCCATGTAAATGATACCCAGGCCCAACGCGCTGAAGGCCGCAGCGAATTCCAGGTGCTGCACCAAGGCGAACTGCAAGCCAAAGCCCACCAGCGGCGGGCCAAACAGCATGCTGCCGTCAACGTAATCACCTTTGGCGGCCGACCAGCGCAACAACGCATCCCGGCCCTCGGGCGCGTCGCCCATCTCCAGCAATTTGCGGCGGGCGAACAACAGGCCGATGGCCAGGTACATCAGGAAGAACAGGATCAGGAACGGTTCGGTACTCCACAACAGTTCCGGCGTGTAGGAACGCATGCCCCAGGCGAAGCCGATGCCGAAGGTGCCGACAAAACCGATCAGGTTGAGCAAGCGCCAGGCCTTGAACCAGGCGATGGCGAGGATGCCGGTGTTGAGCAAGGCAAAATAGCTGAACAGCGCGACATGGTTGCCAGCGCCGGTGGACGTGAGGATCGGTGCCGCAAAACCGCCGAGGGCTGCCGCGCAGGCCAGGCCCAAGGCGTCCTGGGTAATCGCCAGGATTGCCGAGAACACCGTGACTGCCACCAACAGCCCCAACGCCGCGCTCGGGTCGATCAGCGGGTGCAGGCGCATCGCGGCAAACACGGTCAGGTACAGCACCGCGATGCCGGTGCCTTGCAGCATCAGCCCGTAATTGCTGTTGCGCAATCTCAGCCACCAGCCCAGGCCCAGCAGGCCGACAGCGGCGCCAGCCACACCGGCGTAACGCAGCTCGATCGGCACCACCATGCCTTCGGTGGCGTAGCGCAGCAGGAAGGCCAGGCCGAGGAACAACAGCACCACGCCGACACGCAGCACGGTGTTGCCGCCAAACAACCAATTGCGTGCGCCAGCGATCGCGCGCTCGATCAGGTTGGGGCCGCGAGGGATAGCAGGTTCTTTAGGTTGTGGGGTTGGATCGGGCGCCCACACGTCAGCCGGCAGAGGCTGGCTCGGTTCGGCGACGATGGCGACAGGCGCCAATTCCGCCGGCAGTTCCCAAACAAGTTCGGGCGCCTTGGCGACGGGTGTCGGCTCAGAGATGGAGGGCTCGACAATCACAGGGCTGGTCGGCGCGGGCACTTCCAGTTGCCGCAGGCGATCACCCAGAGCGATCAACGCCTTCTGCGTGGTTTCCAGCTGACGCGCTTGCTGATCCGCTTGAGTCGCAAGCTTCGACAGACGAATCGCCTGGCCAATGCCCAACCCCAGCAGTGCGCCGATGCCTGCGTCATAGAACGACTCATCGAGCGTCCAGCCGAGCACCAGGCCAATCAGCATGAAAATCCATTGCATGGTCGATATTCCCTAAGCAAACCGGCGCTCAGTATATCGACGCGGACCTAATGTGGGAGGGGGGCTTGCCCCCGATAGCGGTGTGCCAGTCGACATATTTAGCAACTGATGGTGCGCCATCGGGGGCAAGTCGAATCGTCGCACCGCCCCTCCCACATTTAGAACAACGGGGCTTAGTCGAGTGCTTTCCAGATTTCGGTCGCGTACTCCCTGATGGTACGGTCCGAAGAGAACCAACCCATCCGCGCCGTATTGAGCACCGCCGAACGCCACCACGCCTTGGAATCATGCCAATGCGCTTCGACTCGTGCCTGAGCGTCCCAGTAGGAATCGAAGTCGGCACACACCAGGAAGCGGTCGTAGTCGATCAGCCCGTCGATCAAGCCCACATAGCGGCCCGGATCATCCGGCGAGAACACCCCGCCACGGATCGCTTGCAGCACATCGTTGAGGCGATGGGACGCGGCGATGTCCAGCCCGGCGTTGAACTCACCCGCCTGCTTGCGCGCTTCCACCTGCTGCGCGCTGAGGCCGAAGATAAACATGTGGTCGGCGCCCACGCGCTCGTGCATTTCCACGTTGGCGCCGTCCATGGTGCCGATGGTCAGCGCGCCGTTGAGGCCGAACTTCATGTTGCTGGTGCCCGACGCTTCAAAGCCGGCCGTGGAGATCTGCTCCGACAAGTCCGCCGCCGGAATGATGCTTTCGGCCAAGCTGACGTTGTAGTTGGGCAGGAACACCACTTTGAGCAAACCGCGCACAGTCGGGTCATTGTTGACGGTGCGGGCGATGTCGTTGGTCAACTTGATGATCAACTTGGCCTGGTGATAACTGGCCGCCGCCTTGCCCGAGAAGATCTTCACGCGCGGCACCCAGTCGGTGCCCGGCTCGGCACGGATCGCCTGGTACAGCGCCACGGTGTGCAGCAGGTTGAGCAGTTGGCGTTTGTATTCGTGGATCCGTTTGACCTGCACGTCGAACATCGCAGCCGGATTCACCGAGATGCCCAGGCGCTCGTGGATGATCTCGGCCAGTGCACGCTTACTGTGCAAGCGCTGGTCGGCGAAGGCTTTGCGGAAGGTCTGTTTCTCGGCGAAGGTTTCCAACTCGCCCAGACGGGTTTCCATGGTGTCGAGAATGTCCGGCCCCAGGGCTTCCACCAGCATCTGGGTGAGCTTGGGGTTGGCCTGGTACAGCCAGCGGCGGAAGGTAATGCCGTTGGTTTTGTTGTTGATACGGTCCGGGTAGAGCTTGTGCAGTTCGGAGAACACCGTGCTGCGCATCAGTTGGGTGTGCAAACCCGACACGCCATTGACGCTGTGGGAGCCGAGGAACGCCAGGTTACCCATGCGCACGCGACGGCCGTTGTCTTCTTCGATCAGCGACACGGCGCGCAGCACGTCAAAGTCGTGGATGCCTTTGGCGCGCAGCGAGTCGATGTGCTGGGCGTTGATCAGGTAGATGATCTGCATGTGCCGGGGCAGCATGCGTTCCATCAGCCCTACAGGCCAGGTTTCCAAAGCCTCGGGCAACAAGGTGTGGTTGGTGTAGGACAAGGTTTCGACCGTGACCTGCCAAGCGGCGTCCCAGGCGATGTCGTGCAAGTCCACCAGTTGACGCATCAACTCGGCCACGGCAATGGACGGGTGGGTGTCGTTGAGCTGGATGGCGGCGTGTTCGCCCAGGCTCAGCACCGAGCCGTGCATGTTCTTGTGGCGGCGCAGCAGGTCTTGCAGGGAAGCGGAGACGAAGAAGTATTCCTGGCGCAGGCGCAGTTCCTGCCCTGCTTCGGTGCTGTCAGCCGGGTAAAGCACCCGGGAGATGCTTTCGGCACGGGCCACTTCGGCGACGGCGCCCAGGTGGTCACCGGCGTTGAAGCGCTCCAGGTGCAGGTCTTCCACCGCCCGCGCACGCCACAGGCGCAGGGTGTTGACGCTGGCACCGCGCCAACCGACCACCGGCGTGTCGTAGGCCACGGCGCGCACGGTTTCGTTGGGCGTCCACACCTGGATCAGCTTGCCGGCGGCGTCCGGCAGGGTTTCCACGCTGCCGCCAAAGCCGATCGGGTAGATCACCTCGGCGCGCTCGAACTCCCACGGGTTGCCGAAATCCAGCCAACGTTCGGTCTGCTCCTGCTGCCAGCCATCGACAATCGCCTGGCGGAACAGGCCGTGTTCATACCGAATGCCATAACCGTGGCCGGCAATGCCCAGGGTCGACATGCTTTCCATAAAGCAGGCGGCCAGGCGGCCCAGGCCACCGTTGCCAAGCGCCGCGTCGGGCTCCAGCAGGCGGATGCGCTCAAGGTCGACACCCAGTTCGCTGAGCGCCTCGCGGGCAATCTCCAGCACACCGAGGTTGCTCAGGCTGTCGTAGAGCAAACGGCCGATGAGGAATTCAAGGGACAGGTAATACACCCGTTTCTGACCTTTGCGGTAGATACGCCGCGTGTGGTCCATCCAGTGGTCGACCATCTGGTCGCGTGCGGCCAGGGCAATGGCTTCGAACCAATCGTGATCGAAGGCGTGATCCGGGTCCTTGCCCACCGCGTAGGTGAGTTTGGTCAAGACGGCATCGCGAAATGCGGCTACCTCTGCTTCTCGTGCAAGTGGTTCCTGAGACATCAAATGCGACCTCGGGCGAGATAGAAGGAGTTGCTAGAGCCTAGACGGTCTGACAGACGGTGACTGCTCTGGTTCGGCACTTTTTTAACGCATTTACCTTTGCAGGGTTTTGATGCATTGGCCGTGCCTGCTTTCGCCCAACGCACCGTTGGGGATGAAATACGCAAAATATTGTTCAAAAAACCACCAATCCCGGTATGATCCCGCGCCCGGATACAGCCCCACCTTTTGGAACCTTGATGAAGCCTCAACTGATCGCCGCCGCGGAACTAGACCGTCTTGAGACCTGGCAGAAATATTCCGCCCACATGTGCGGCGGTTGCGTGTCCAGCTGCTGCACGCTGCCGGTCGAAGTGAAGATCAAGGACCTGATCCGCATTGGCATCGTCGATGAGTTCGAACGCGGCGATCCGCCGAAGAACATCGCCAAGCGGTTGCAAAAGGAAGGCATCGTCGAACGCTACAACAACAAATCCGAGATTTTTACCCTGCAGCGCATGAGCAACAACGACTGCCTGTATCTGGATCGTAAGACGCGCTTCTGCACTATTTATGACAAGCGCCCGGATACCTGCCGCAATCACCCGAAGATCGGGCCGCGTCCGGGGTATTGCGCGTATAAGCCGAAAGAAGTGGTGCGCGAGACCAAGTTCAAGACCCTCGACAAGTTCTGATCCAAGATTTGTGGAGCTTCCTAGGGCCTCATCGGGGGGCAAGCCCCCTCCCACCTTTGAATGTATTCACAGATCAAAATGTGGGAGGGGGCTTGCCCCCGATGGGGCCAGTACAGCCACCACAGAAACTGCAGACATAAAAAAACGCCCCCGGCCTTTCGACCGGGGGCGTTTTTCATTCAGCCTGAGTTAACTCAGTTCTTGGCTTTCTTGGCAGCGCGGGTACGCTCGCCTTCGTCCAGGATCTTCTTACGCAGGCGGATCGACTTAGGCGTAACTTCGCACAGCTCGTCGTCCTGGATGAATTCCAGGGCCTGTTCCAGGGTGAAGCGAACAGGTGGAACCAGAGCGATGGTTTCGTCTTTGCCCGAAGCACGCATGTTGTCGAGCTTCTTGCCTTTGGTTGGGTTGACGCCCATGTCGTTGTCACGGCTGTTCAGACCAACGATCTGACCGTTGTAGATCTCTTGACCGTGTTCAACAAACAGCTTGCCACGCGCCTGGAGGGTTTCCAGGGAGTAGGTCAGTGCCTTGCCGGTTTCTACCGATACCAGAACACCGTTCTGACGGCCGGACATGTCGCCGGACTTCATGGTGTCGTAGCGATCGAAGATCGAGGTCAGGATGCCAGCACCGTTGGTCAGGGTCAGGAACTGGTTACGGAAACCGATCAGACCACGAGCAGGGATGTTGTATTCCAGACGCACACGGCCTTTGCCATCCGGCACCATGTTGGTCAGGTCGCCTTTACGCAGACCCATCTCTTCCATCACCTTGCCCTGGGATTCTTCCGGGGTGTCGATGGTGACGTTTTCGAACGGTTCCTGCTTCACGCCGTCAACCTGACGGATGATCACTTCTGGACGACCAACGCCCATTTCGAAGCCTTCGCGACGCATGGTTTCGATCAGTACCGAGAGGTGCAGCTCACCACGGCCGGAAACCTTGAACTTGTCAGCCGAGTCGCCTTCTTCAACGCGCAGTGCAACGTTGTACAGCAGCTCTTTGTCCAGACGTTCCTTGATGTTACGGGAAGTCACGAACTTGCCTTCTTTACCGCAGAAAGGCGAGTCGTTTACCTGGAAGGTCATGGAAACGGTTGGCTCGTCAACGGTCAGAGGCTTCATCGCCTCAACGTTGTCCGGCTGGCACAGGGTGTCGGAGATGAACAGGGAGTCCATGCCGCTGACGCAGACGATGTCGCCGGCGAAAGCTTCTTCAACGTCGATACGGTGCAGACCGTGGTGACCCATCAGCTTCAGGATACGACCGTTACGCTTCTTGCCGTCGGCGCCGATAGCAACAACCGGGGTGTTCGGCTTGACGCTACCACGAGCGATACGGCCAACGCCGATAACACCCAGGAAGCTGTTGTAGTCCAGCGCCGAGATTTGCATCTGGAACGGGCCATCACGGTCAACTTTTGGAGCCGGTACGTTGTCGACGATCGACTGGTACAGCGGGGTCATGTCTTCAGCCATGTCGGTGTGTTCCAGACCGGCAATGCCGTTCAGGGCCGAGGCGTAGACGACTTTGAAGTCCAGCTGTTCTTCGGTAGCACCCAGGTTGTCGAACAGGTCGAAGATCTGGTCCAGAACCCAGTCCGGACGCGCGCCTGGACGGTCAACCTTGTTGATGCACACGATCGGACGCAGGCCGGCTTCGAAAGCCTTCTTGGTCACGAAACGGGTTTGCGGCATAGGGCCGTCCTGGGCATCAACCAGCAGCAGAACGGAGTCAACCATCGACATTACGCGTTCTACTTCGCCGCCGAAGTCGGCGTGGCCCGGGGTATCCACGATGTTGATGTGGTAGCCGTTCCAGTTGATAGCGGTGTTTTTTGCCAGGATGGTAATACCGCGCTCTTTTTCCTGGTCGTTGGAGTCCATCACGCGCTCGTCGTTGAGCTCGTTGCGCTCCAGGGTGCCGGATTGACGCAGGAGTTTGTCTACCAGGGTGGTTTTACCATGGTCAACGTGAGCAATGATGGCGATGTTACGTAGATTTTCGATCACTTGTGTATCTCGATCAGAGGATTCGGTGTGCTGACAGGTCGTGGCAGCGATTAACAGTAGAGTCAGGCCTTGCCGTTACAGCTTGACGGCAGAGTCGGGGGGCCGGTGACGCAGGCCACAGGCAAACAGCCCCGGGCTCTTAGCTCGGTCGATAAACGCGCACATTGGCATGCCCCTCACTGAGCAAATGGTGGGCATGCAGGCGACTCATCACGCCTTTGTCGCAATACAGCAGGTACTGACGGCTGTCATCCAGTTCCTTGAAACGCGCGTTCAATGCATAGAACGGCAGCGTTTGTACGTCGATGCCAGGAATCTCCAGCGGCTCATCTTCAGCGGCATCCGGGTGACGGATGTCGACAACGATCTGACCGGCCAGGGCTTCACTGACTTCTTCGATCTGCACATCCTGGCCCAATTCGTCGATCACTCGATCGATCGGGACCAGCTTGGCGTTCTGGAGCGCACGCTCCAGAACGGCCATATCAAACTGTTGTTCTTCATACTCCACGCGGTTGCGCTTGGCGTGGGTCTTGGGGTTCACCGAGATGACCCCGCAGTATTCAGGCATATGCTTGGCGAAGTCGGCGGTGCCGATTTCTTCTGCCAAATCGATGATGTCCTGCTTGTGGCTGGCGATCAGCGGGCGCAATACCAGCTTCTCGGTGACGCAGTCGATCAGCGACAGGTTCGGCAGCGTCTGGCTGGAAACCTGGGAAATCGCTTCGCCGGTCACCAGGGCGTCGATCTGCAACTGATCGGCAATCCGGGACGCAGCGCGCAACATCATACGCTTCAATACTACGCCCATATGACTGTTATCGACTTTACCGAGAATTTCGCCCAGCACTTCCTCGAACGGTACGCTCACAAATAGCACGCGCTGGGAGCTGCCGTACTTCTTCCAGATAAAGTGCGCGACTTCCATCACGCCCAATTCGTGTGCACGCCCGCCCAGGTTAAAGAAGCAGAAGTGGCTCATCAGGCCGCGGCGCATGATCTGGTAAGCCGCCACCGTGGAATCGAAACCGCCGGACATCAATACCAGGGTCTGTTCCAAGGCGCCCAGCGGGTAGCCGCCGATGCTGTTGTGCTGGCTGTGGATCACAAACAACCGTTGGTCGCGAATTTCCATGCGCACTTCAATTTCTGGCGCTTTCAAGGAAATTCCAGCGGCGCCACACTCACGACGCAGCTTGCTGCCGACGTATTTCTCTACATCCATGGAGCTGAATGGGTGCTTGCCGGCGCGCTTGCAGCGCACCGAAAAAATCTTGCCCTCGATCTCATTGCCGAAGTGCTGCTTGCACTTCTCGGTGATGTCGTCGAAGTCGCCCAGCGGGTACTCGTCCACCTGCAGGAAATGCGCGATGCCCGGCATGCAGCTCAGGCGCTCGGTCATGTCCTTCAAGGCTTTGGCGTCGGTGACACGGGTTTCCAGTTCGAGGTTGTCCCACACACCGTTCACCACCACAGCCGGGTCCAGATCGCGGAGCACGGCACGGATGTTCTTGGCCAACTGACGGATGAAACGCGTCCGTACCGGTCGGCTTTTAATAGTGATCTCGGGGAAGACTTTAACGATTAATTTCATGGAAACAGCGCGCGCCGGGCCTGCTGAAAAAGGGGGGCGCGGATTATAGCGGAAATCGCTCAAGGTTTAACCAGTTAATATGCACAGCACTCAACTCGCACTAAAGCGGTGCATTTGCGAGCGCATGCGCAACATTGCGGTGCGCTAATTTCGGGCTTTTGTCGCAATGCACCTTTATAGGGGCGTTTTTGGAGCAGAAAACCCATGTTGGCGCACTGGCATGCAATTTGCTCTCTTGTGAGGCAGGTTGCCATGGCGGACTATCCGCGCCGGCATCACCCACATTCTAAGGGCTAACTCCACTACCCCAGCCCGAAGCCACCCGGAGGACACTATGTCGAAGTCGGTTCAACTCATCAAAGATCATGACGTTAAATGGATTGATCTGCGCTTCACGGACACCAAAGGCACACAGCACCACGTGACCATGCCGGCTCGCGATGCGCTGGATGATGCTTTCTTCGAAGAAGGCAAAATGTTCGACGGTTCCTCCATCGCTGGCTGGAAAGGCATCGAAGCCTCCGACATGATCCTGATGCCGGACGACAGCACTGCCGTGCTCGACCCGTTCACCGAAGAAGCCACCCTGATCCTGGTGTGCGACGTGATCGAGCCTTCGACCATGCAAGGCTACGACCGCGACCCTCGTGCGATCGCCAAGCGCGCCGAGGAATACCTGAAGTCGACCGGTATCGGTGACACTGTATTCGTAGGCCCGGAGCCAGAGTTCTTCATCTTTGACCAAGTGAAGTTCAAGTCCGACATCTCCGGTTCCATGTTCAAGATCTACTCCGAACAAGGCTCCTGGATGTCCGACCAGGACGTGGAAGGCGGCAACCATGGCCACCGTCCAGGTATCAAAGGCGGTTACTTCCCGGTTCCACCGTTCGACCACGACCACGAAATCCGTACCTCCATGTGCAACGCCATGGAAGACATGGGCCTGGTCATCGAAGTGCATCACCACGAAGTGGCGACTGCCGGCCAGAACGAAATCGGTGTGAAGTTCAACACCCTGGTAGCCAAGGCTGACGAAGTTCAGACCCTGAAGTACTGCGTACACAACACTGCCGTTGCCTACGGCCGTACCGCTACCTTCATGCCTAAGCCGCTGTACGGCGATAACGGTTCGGGTATGCACGTTCACCTGTCCATTGCCAAAGATGGCAAGAACACCTTCGCTGGCGAAGGTTATGCCGGCCTGTCCGACACTGCCCTGTACTTCATCGGCGGTATCATCAAGCACGGTAAGGCCCTGAACGGCTTCACCAACCCGTCGACCAACTCCTACAAGCGTCTGGTCCCAGGTTTCGAAGCGCCAGTAATGCTGGCCTACTCGGCGCGCAACCGTTCCGCTTCGATTCGTATTCCTTACGTGTCCAGCCCTCGCGCTCGCCGTATCGAAGCCCGCTTCCCGGATCCAGCAGCCAACCCGTACCTGGCCTTCGCTGCCCTGGTAATGGCCGGCCTGGACGGTATCCAGAACAAGATCCACCCAGGCGACGCCGCCGACAAAAACTTGTACGACCTGCCGCCTGAAGAGGCCAAAGAGATCCCACAAGTGTGCGGCAGCCTGAAAGAAGCCCTGGAAGAGCTGGACAAGGGCCGTGCGTTCCTGACCAAAGGCGGCGTGTTCAGCGACGACTTCATCGACGCTTACATCGGCCTGAAAAGCGAAGAAGAAATCAAGGTTCGCACCTTCGTACACCCACTGGAATACGAGCTGTACTACAGCTGCTGATCCGGTAGCGCTGCTTGACGTAGCGTGATGAAAAGGGCCTCCTTCGGGAGGTCTTTTTTTGCCTGGGGATTGTCAGATGGCCGCTTGGCGGTCGAGCATACGGCTAACCATCAGCGCCCCCCCTCCCATAAGGAGATATCCATTGAAACGTCGATTTGTATTCGCTCTGTTATTTGTCAGCGCCAGTGCGAGTGCCGCGCCGCCCACGCTTGAGCCGTTGCTCAACAGCATCGCCGAGCGCCTGGAAATCGCCGACCAAGTGGCCCTGAGCAAATGGGACAGCCACAAACCGGTGGAAGATAAGAAACGCGAACAAGAGGTGATCGCCAGCGTCGTCGCCCAGGCCCCGAGCTACAAACTCGACCCAGCCGCCGCCGAACAGTTTTTCTCGGCGCAGATCGAGGCGAACAAGCTGGTGCAATACACCCACCTGTCCGACTGGCAGTTCCAGGACAAGGCACCCGACGATCCGCGCCCGGACCTGGTAAAGCAGATTCGTCCGCAACTGGACCAATTGCAAAAACGCCTGCTGCAACAACTCGCGGACTTCACGCCCCAGCGCAAAGACCCACAATGCCCGCAATGGCTGGCGGCAGCCGTACACGAACCACTGAATGACCCGCTTCGCCAACTGGCCATGATCCGCGCTACGGCCGAGCTGTGCATCTACCCCGGCTAAAGCTTTTTTCGGCGACCTGAACAGACTGCAGCAAATCGCACTATATTGGTGCGATGAGCTGCACCCTTCCCACCTGTCCAGCCCATTTTGGTTCGAAACTTCCCGCGCAGGCTGGCAGAACGCCACAGTTTCGCGCCTCAAACCCCTATTTCAAGGCTTTAACGCTTCTTTTCGGAGCCTTGGTTTGGTTTTTGCATTTTCCTTGTATCAGCGTGTGCCTCAAGCCCGCGCCTTGCTCCAAAAGAGGTCCTGATGACCATCAGCGATGCACTGCACCGTTTGCTACTCGACAACCTGACCACCGCGACCATCCTGCTCAATGACGATTTGCGTCTTGAGTACATGAACCCGGCGGCGGAGATGCTCCTGGCCATCAGCGGCCAGCGCAGCCATGGGCAGTTCATCAGCGAGCTGTTCACCGAGTCAGCCGAAGCCTTGAGCTCGTTGCGCCAGGCCGTGGAGCAGGCACACCCGTTCACCAAGCGCGAAGCGATGCTCACTGCCCTTACCGGCCAGACATTGACTGTCGACTACGCCGTGACCCCGATCCTGAGCAACGGCACTACCTTGCTGCTGCTCGAAGTGCATCCGCGTGATCGCCTGCTGCGCATCACCAAAGAGGAAGCACAGTTGTCCAAGCAGGAAACCAGCAAGATGCTGGTGCGCGGCCTCGCCCACGAGATCAAGAACCCGTTGGGCGGCATCCGTGGCGCAGCGCAGTTGCTGGCCCGCGAGCTGCCGGAGGAGCACCTCAAGGACTACACCAACGTCATCATCGAAGAAGCCGACCGCCTGCGTAACCTGGTGGACCGCATGCTCGGTTCCAACAAGCTGCCGTCCCTGGCGATGACCAACGTGCACGAGGTGCTGGAGCGCGTCTGCCAACTGGTCGACGCCGAGAGCCAGGGCTGCATCACCCTGGTGCGCGACTACGACCCAAGCATTCCTGACGTGTTGATCGACCGCGAGCAGATGATCCAGGCGGTGCTCAATATCGTGCGCAACGCGATGCAGGCCATCAGCAGCCAGAACGAACTGCGCCTGGGCCGCATCAGCCTGCGTACCCGCGCCCTGCGCCAGTTCACCATCGGCCACGTGCGCCATCGTCTGGTGACCAAGGTCGAGATCATCGACAACGGCCCGGGCATTCCTGTGGAACTGCAGGAAACCATTTTCTTTCCCATGGTCAGCGGCCGCCCGGACGGTACCGGGCTGGGCCTGGCCATTACCCAGAACATCATCAGCCAGCATCAGGGCTTGATCGAGTGTGAGAGCCATCCGGGTCACACCACGTTCTCGATCTTTCTGCCACTGGAACAAGGAGCCCCTTCGACATGAGCCGTAGTGAAACCGTCTGGATCGTCGATGACGACCGTTCCATCCGCTGGGTCCTCGAGAAAGCCTTGCAACAGGAAGGCATGACCACCCAGAGCTTCGATAGCGCCGATGGCGTGATGAGCCGCCTGGCGCGCCAGCAACCCGACGTGATCATCTCCGACATCCGTATGCCCGGCGCCAGCGGCCTGGACCTGCTGGCGCGGATTCGCGAGCAGCACCCGCGCCTGCCGGTAATCATCATGACCGCGCACTCGGACCTGGACAGCGCTGTCGCGTCCTACCAGGGCGGTGCGTTTGAATACCTGCCCAAGCCGTTTGACGTGGACGAGGCCGTCGCGCTGGTCAAGCGCGCCAACCAGCACGCCCAGGAACAGCAGAACCAGGAAGCCCCACCGGCCCTGACCCGCACCCCGGAAATCATCGGTGAAGCACCGGCGATGCAGGAGGTGTTTCGCGCCATCGGGCGCTTGAGCCACTCCAACATCACCGTGCTGATCAACGGCGAGTCGGGTACCGGTAAAGAGCTGGTGGCCCATGCCCTGCACCGTCACAGCCCACGGGCGGCGTCGCCGTTTATCGCATTGAACATGGCGGCGATTCCCAAGGACTTGATGGAATCCGAGCTGTTCGGCCACGAAAAAGGCGCGTTCACCGGCGCGGCCAACCTGCGTCGCGGCCGCTTCGAACAGGCCGACGGCGGCACCTTGTTCCTCGATGAGATCGGCGACATGCCGGCCGATACCCAGACCCGGCTGCTGCGCGTACTGGCGGACGGCGAGTTCTACCGCGTCGGCGGCCACACGCCGGTCAAGGTTGATGTACGCATCATCGCGGCGACCCACCAGAACCTCGAAACCCTGGTGCATGCGGGCAAGTTCCGTGAGGACTTGTTCCACCGCCTCAACGTGATCCGTATCCACATTCCACGCATGTCGGACCGCCGCGAGGACATCCCGACCCTCGCCCGCCACTTCCTCAGCCGCGCCGCCCAGGAGCTGGCCGTCGAGCCGAAGCTGCTCAAAAGCGAAACCGAGGAATACCTGAAAAACCTGCCGTGGCCAGGCAACGTGCGCCAGTTGGAGAACACCTGCCGCTGGATCACCGTGATGGCGTCCGGGCGCGAAGTGCATATCAGCGACCTGCCACCGGAGCTGTTGAGCCTGCCGCAAGACTCTGCCCCCGTGACCAACTGGGAACAAGCGCTGCGCCAATGGGCCGACCAGGCGTTGGCGCGCGGCCAGTCGAACCTGCTGGACAGCGCCGTGCCGGCGTTTGAGCGGATCATGATTGAGACTGCGTTGAAGCACACTGCCGGCCGCCGCCGCGACGCTGCTGTGTTGCTCGGTTGGGGCCGTAATACCCTGACACGCAAGATCAAGGAGTTGGGGATGAAGGTTGATGGCGGGGATGATGATGAGGGCGACGACGCCTGATTCTGGACCTCACCACTATCCAATGTGGGAGGGGGCTGTGCACCGCTTCAATGCACCATGAACCGGCATTGGGCACGGGTCAGATACCTGAAACACCGCTATCGCTGAAAAACTCTCGCCAGCCGAAACCACCAAAGCCCCGTATTCCGGGGCTTTGCGCTTTGTGGTGAAATTATTTGGCAAAACTTGACGAGTCTGGCACGCGCCCTGCAACAACCCCAGTACAACCCAGTTTCGGGGACCTTGGTACAGGCAGGCCGAGAATCCCCTCTTTAACACCGAAGCCTTTGGCTTCAACCGTTTTGGGAGCCCTGGTACAGGCAGGCCGGGAACTCCCTCTTTTATTGCTCCTGGAGATGGATCTCCAACCGCCAGCGGTCATCGACCTCCTCCCCCTTCCACTCTCCGCGCAATGGCCGAGCCGCCACCAGGTTCAGCAGCAGGCCGCCATCGGTCTTGCGCACGCGCCAGTTCACGTCTTTGTCGTTGACCTTGAGTTGCCCGGTACCGGCCTTGCCTTGGGCGTCAAACAGCAACGCCACGGTGCCATCGATATGCTCGCCGTGCAGCTTGGGCTCGCTGTTGAACCACACCACGACGCCGTCCGCGGTCGTTTCCACCTGCAGCAGTTCGACCGGGTCCGCCGTGGTCAGGCGGCCGATCATCAGGCCCACCATCAGGCCGACAATCGCCAGCGAGCCCATGACTCTTGGCAATAGCTTCGGTCTTGGGTCTTCTTCAGGGGTAGAATGCAGCGCATCTTTGCCTTCGGAGCCGTGCATGTTTCACGTCATCCTTTTTCAACCAGAAATTCCGCCGAATACCGGCAACGTTATCAGGCTGTGCGCCAACAGTGGCTGCCACCTGCATTTGATCGAGCCCCTGGGCTTCGACATGGACGACAAGCGCCTGCGTCGTGCCGGGCTGGACTACCACGAGTACGCTACGCTCCAGCGTCACGCCGACTTGGCCAGCTGCCTGGAAAGCCTGGGGCATCCACGGTTGTTCGCGTTCACCACCAAAGGTTCGCGGCCATTCCATGATGCCAGTTTTGCCGAGGGCGATGCCTTCCTGTTCGGCCCGGAAAGCCGTGGCCTGCCCGCCGAGGTACTCGATGCCCTGCCCGACGGCCATCGCCTGCGCCTGCCGATGCGCGAGGGCTGCCGCAGCCTGAACCTGTCCAACACCGTGGCCGTCGCTGTTTACGAAGGCTGGCGCCAGCTCGGCTTCAAGTAACACACATAACAAATGTGGGAGGGGGCTTGCCCCCGATGGCGGAGCGTCAGTCGACATCTATGTGACTGATCCACCGTCATCGGGGGCAAACCCCCTCCCACATTGGGTTCTGCGTCGGGTTCGAGATTACTGAACCGTCGGCGCGCCTTCCTGTTGCATGCGCTGCAGCTCTTGAGCGTACAAGGCATCAAAGTTCACCGGTGCCAGCATCAGCGCCGGGAACGAGCCACGGGTGACCAGGCTGTCCAGGGTCTCACGGGCATACGGGAACAGGATGTTCGGGCAGAACGCACCCAGGGTGTGGCTCATGGACGCTTCGTCCAGGCCCTGGATCAGGAAGATACCGGCCTGTTGCACTTCAGCGATGAAGGCCACTTCTTCGCCGTTCTTGACCGTGACCGACAGGGTCAGCACGACTTCGTGGAAGTCGCCTTCCAATGCTTTTTGACGGGTGTTCAGGTCCAACGCAACGCTTGGGGTCCATTCCTGGCGGAAGATGGCCGGGCTTTTCGGCGCTTCGAAGGACAGGTCACGCACGTAGATACGCTGCAGCGAGAACTGTGGGCCTTGAGCTTCTGCTGCTTCGGTGTTCTGTTGGTCAGTCATCGCAGATCCTTCTTGATCTTGGGGTCTTTTAGGGTTTAGGAGTCAGACGAGCAGCAGCGCATCGAGTTTACCGGCGCGCTCCAGGGCAAACAGGTCGTCGCAACCACCGATGTGCCTGGCGCCGATCCAGATCTGCGGCACGGACGTGCGCCCCGCCTTCTGGGCCATTTCGGCGCGCACCTGGGGCTTGCCGTCGACCTTGATCTCTTCGAAGGCAACGCCCTTCTTCTCCAGCAAGGCCTTGGCCCGCATGCAGTAAGGGCACCAATCGCTGGAATACACGACAACCTGGCTCATATCACTTCACCAGCGGCAGGTTATCGGCGCGCCAGCTGCTGATGCCACCGGACAGCTTGGCGGCGGTGAAACCGGTCTTGAGCATTTCGCGGGCGTGGGTGCCGGCGTGCTGGCCCTGGGCGTCGACCAGGATGATGGTCTTGGCCTTGTGCTTTTCCAGCTCGGCCAGGCGCGCAATCAGCTTGTCCTGTGGAATGTTCAGGGCACCGACGATATGGCCGGCAGCGAATTCCTTGGCGGGGCGGATATCCACCACGATGGCCTCATCCTTGTTGACCAGTGCGGTCAGCTCCGATGTGCTCAGGCTGCGGCCACCACGGCTCAATTCGTGAGCGATCAGCAGCGCCAGCAGGATGACGAAGGCACCCACGAGCAGATAGTGGGCAGTGGCAAATGCAATCAGGTGATCAACCATCAAGGAGGTTCCAGGGCGTTAAAATGGCGGTAAGTATACACAGCCGTCAGGGGGGGCCAACCCCCGTAAAGCGGTGACGTGGTCGGAACTTCGCTTTAAACTGCCACTCACTTTTCAATTGCCTTCCTTTATTACCGCCGCGAGAGGATCTATGACTACCACGCCTAAACCTTTGGTCCTGATAATTCTCGATGGCTTTGGACACAGTGAAAGCCACCACGACAACGCGGTGTACGCGGCCGAGAAGCCTGTACTGGACCGCCTGACCGCGAACGTCCCCAACGGCCTGATCTCCGGCTCGGGCATGGACGTTGGCCTGCCGGACGGCCAGATGGGCAACTCGGAAGTCGGCCACATGAACCTCGGCGCCGGACGAGTGGTATATCAGGACTTCACCCGTGTGACCAAAGCGATCCGCGACGGCGAGTTCTTCGAGAACCCGACCATCTGCGCCGCGGTAGATAAAGCAGTGGCCGCCGGCAAGGCCGTGCATTTCATGGGCCTGCTGTCGGACGGCGGCGTACACAGCCATCAGGACCACCTGGTGGCCATGGCCGAGCTGGCCTTCAAGCGCGGCGCCGACAAGATCTATCTGCACGCCTTCCTAGACGGTCGCGACACGCCGCCAAAAAGCGCGCAATCCTCCATCGAACTGCTGGACACCACCTTCGCCGCCCTGGGCAAGGGCCGTATCGCGAGCATCGTCGGCCGTTACTTCGCCATGGACCGCGACAACCGCTGGGACCGCGTGTCCCAGGCGTACAACCTGATCGTCGACGGCCAGGCCGAATTCAACGCCGCCACCGCCCAGGAAGGCCTGGAAGCCGCCTACGCCCGTGGTGAGAGCGATGAATTCGTCAAAGCCACCACCATCGGCGAGCCGGTGAAAGTTGAAGACGGCGACGCCGTAGTGTTCATGAACTTCCGCGCCGACCGCGCCCGCGAGCTGAGCCGCGTGTTTGTCGAAGACGGCTTCAGCGAGTTCGAACGCGCCCGCCAGCCAAAAGTGCACTACGTCGGCCTGACCCAATACGCGGCCAGCATCCCGGCCCCCGCCGCGTTTGCTCCGGGCAGCCTGGACAACGTACTGGGTGATTACCTGGCGAAAAACGGCAAGACCCAACTGCGCATCGCCGAAACCGAAAAATACGCCCACGTGACCTTCTTCTTCTCGGGCGGGCGTGAAGAACCGTTCCCCGGCGAAGAGCGCATCCTGATCCCGTCGCCAAAAGTCGCCACCTACGACCTGCAACCGGAAATGAGCGCGCCGGAAGTCACCGACAAGATCGTCGACGCCATTGAGCACCAGCGCTACGACGTAATAGTGGTCAACTACGCCAACGGCGACATGGTCGGCCACAGCGGTAACCTGGAAGCCGCCACCAAGGCCGTGGAATGCCTGGACCTGTGCGTCGGTCGCATCGTCGACGCGCTGGACAAGGTCGGCGGCGAAGCGCTGATCACCGCCGACCACGGCAACTGTGAACAGATGTCCGACGAATCCACCGGCCAGGCACACACGGCCCACACCACCGAGCCGGTGCCGTTCATCTATGTCGGCAAGCGCGATTTCAAAGTGCGTGACGGCGGCGTGCTGGCGGATGTGGCGCCGACCATGTTGATGCTGATGGGGCTCGATAAGCCGGTTGAGATGACGGGCACTTCGATCCTGGTCTGACGTCAGCCTCACTGAAAATCAGTGTGGGAGGGGGCTTGCCCCCGAGAGCGGAGTATCAGTTTGCAGCTATGTCGACTGGTACACCGCCATCGGGGGCAAGCCCCCTCCCACATTTTGATCCTGTGGGTTTGGTAGATGTCTTTTTGCCATACCACCGCCACTCGGCACCTATCTTGCCCGCCAGCCCGAATTGGGCGTTTTTTTTGCCGCGCTTGGCGGGCATACTAGGCCGTCCCTTTCCCTGGTGTCGCCCGCCTCTATGCTTCGCGCCTTGATTACCCTTGCTCTTGTCTGCCTGCTCCAACCGGCGTTTGCCGACGAGCGCGCACAAACCCAACAACAGTTGGACGCTACGCGTCAGGACATTACCGAGCTGAAAAAACTGCTCGGCAAGCTCCAGGAAGAAAAATCCGGGGTGCAGAAAGACCTGCGCGGTACTGAAACCGAAATGGGCAAGCTGGAGAAGCAGGTCCAGGAGCTGCAAAAGGAACTAAAGAAGAGCGAGTCGGAACTGGAGCGACTCGACGCTGAGAAAAAAAAACTCCAGAGCGCACGCGTTGAACAGCAACGCCTGATCGCGATCCAGGCCCGCGCCGCCTACCAGAGCGGCCGCCAGGAATACCTCAAGCTGCTGCTCAACCAGCAGAACCCCGAGAAATTCGCGCGCACCCTGACCTACTACGACTACTTGAGCAAGGCCCGCCTGGAGCAACTTAAAAGCTTCAACGAGACGCTGCGCCAGTTGGTCAACGTGGAACAGGAAATTGCCAACCAGCAGTCGCAGTTGCAAGATCAGAAACTCGCCCTGGACACTCAGCGCGACGAACTCGACAAGGTCCGCAAGGAGCGTCAGCTGGCACTGGCCAAGCTCAACGACGACGTGAAAGCCCGTGACGCCAAGCTACAGGCCCGCGAGCAGGACCAGGCCGACCTGGGCAAAGTCCTCAAGACCATCGAGGAAACCCTGGCACGCCAGGCACGCGAGGCTGAAGAGGCGCGGCAAAAAGCGCTGATCGCCCAGCAGGAAGCCGAAAAAAAGCGCCAGCGTGAGGCCGAACTGGCAGCCACCACAGACGCTCCGGCACCCCGTAAACCGGCGCATGCAGCGCCTGGCCCGCTGGTTTCCAGCGCCGGCGAATCCTTCGGCGGCCCTTTTGCTTCAGCGCGGGGCAAACTTCCATGGCCAGTTGATGGTCGATTACTGGCACGCTTCGGTGAAACCCGTGGTGATGACACCCGCGCCAAGTGGGATGGCGTGATGATCAGCGCCTCCGCCGGCAGCCAGGTCCACGCTGTCCACGGTGGGCGCGTGGTGTTTGCCGATTGGCTGCGGGGCGCCGGTTTGTTGGTGATTCTCGACCACGGTAATGGCTATTTGAGCCTTTACGGCCACAATCAGACTTTACTCAAGTCGGCAGGTGATGTTGTAAAAGCCGGTGAATCCATCTCCACTGTCGGTAACAGTGGTGGCCAGGACACCCCGGCGCTGTACTTCGCTATTCGTCAGCAGGGTCGCCCGAGCGATCCCGCACAATGGTGCCGTTCCCAAGGATAGGGCCGCATCTACATTAGGAGTTCGTTCGACATGCTGCATTTGTCCCGCCTCACTTCGCTGGCCCTGACGATCGCCCTGGTGATCGGCGCGCCTCTGGCTTTCGCCGACCAGGCCGCTCCGGCTGCACCTGCCGCCACGGCCGCCAGCTCTGCCGCGACCACCAAGGCACCGTTGCCGCTGGACGAGCTGCGTACCTTCGCGGAGGTCATGGACCGGATCAAGGCAGCCTATGTCGAACCCGTAGACGACAAGACCCTGCTGGAGAATGCCATCAAGGGCATGCTCAGCAACCTCGACCCGCACTCCGCCTACCTGGGCCCTGAAGATTTCGCCGAGCTGCAGGAAAGCACCAGCGGTGAATTCGGCGGCCTGGGCATTGAAGTCGGCGCCGAGGACGGCAACGTCAAAGTGGTATCCCCCATCGACGACACCCCGGCGTCCAAGGCCGGCATCCAGGCTGGCGACTTTATCGTCAAGATCAACGGCCAGCCGACACGTGGCCAGACCATGACCGAAGCCGTCGACAAGATGCGCGGCAAGATCGGCCAGAAAATCACCCTGACCCTGGTACGCGATGGCGGCAACCCGTTCGACGTGACACTCACCCGCGCGACCATCGTGGTCAAGAGCGTGAAGAGCCAGCTGCTGGAGTCGGGCTACGGTTACATCCGCATCACCCAATTCCAGGTCAAGACCGGCGACGAAGTAGCCAAGGCCCTGGCCAAGCTGCGCAAGGACAATGGCAAAAAACTCAACGGCATCGTCCTCGACCTGCGCAACAACCCAGGCGGCGTGCTGCAGTCGGCGGTGGAAGTGGTCGACCACTTCATCACCAAAGGCCTGATCGTCTACACCAAGGGCCGTATCGCCAATTCCGAGCTGCGTTTCTCGGCCACCGGCAACGACCTCAGCGAGAACGTGCCATTGGCCGTCCTGATCAACGGCGGCAGCGCCTCGGCTTCGGAAATCGTCGCCGGCGCCCTGCAAGACCAGAAACGCGGCGTGCTGATGGGCACTACCAGCTTCGGCAAAGGCTCGGTGCAGACTGTGCTTCCGTTGAACAATGACCGCGCACTGAAGATCACCACCGCGCTGTACTACACGCCGAATGGCCGTTCGATCCAGGCCCAGGGCATCGTGCCGGACATCGAAGTGCGCAAGGCCAAGATCACTAACGAGATCGACAGCGAGTACTACAAGGAAGCCGACCTGCAAGGTCACCTGGGCAATGGCAACGGCGGCGCCGACCAGCCGACCGGCAGCAGCAAGAAAGCCAAGCCGATGCCGCAGGACGACGATTACCAGCTGGCCCAGGCGCTGAGCCTGCTCAAAGGCCTGAGCATTACGCGCAGCCGTTGATATGCGTTTTGCCCTGATCATCGCTGTGCTGTGCAGCCTGGCAGGGGTCGCCCAAGCGGCCCCTGCCAGCGAATCCCACAAAGCCTACCTGACCCTCATCATCGACGACCTCGGGCAAAACCTGCCCCGGGATCGGCGCGTGCTGGCCCTGCCGGGCCCGGTCACCACGGCGATCATGCCCGACACACCCCACGCCGCCGAATTCGCCCGCGAAGCGCACAAGGCCGGCAAAATCGTAATCCTGCACATGCCCATGGACCCAGCCACCGGCCCGTTCGCCTGGCACCCTGAGCTGCCCATCGAAGAACTCGGCAAGCGTCTGGACGCCGCATTCAACGCCGTGCCCTACACCGCCGGCATCAACAACCACATGGGCAGCCGCATGACCGCGCAACCGGCCGCCATGACCTGGCTGATGGCGGAGCTGCAACGGCGCAACAAGTTCTTCGTCGACAGCCGCACCAGCGCGCAGACCGTGGCCGCCGCCGAGGCGCAGAAGATCGGGCTGGCGCATGTTTCGCGGGATGTGTTCCTTGATGACGAACGCACCGAGGCAGCGATCACCGCGCAACTGCAAACCGCAATCAAGCTGGCGCACAAGCAGGGTTCGGCGGTGATGATCGGGCACCCTTACCCACAGACCCTGGCGGTGCTGGAGCGCGAATTGCCCAAGCTCAAGGCCCAAGGCGTGGAGTGGATTGATATCAAGTTGATGATCAGTGTGCGCAGTAATCAGGCCATGAGCGGACACGGAAAAAACGGTACCTACCAACCGGTGCGCAAGTAAGTACCACATAGGACGTAGTCGCTCCTGAATAGTAGACCTTTACGGCCTACACTTTCAGGACGCGACACGCCATGGACTCTATCTGCTACTCAAACCTGCTGATCAACTTCACCAGCGAATTCACGCCACTCTGGAACGATAAAGGCGCCGGCAGCACAAAGCCTGTCAGCTTCTGGCGACCCGTAGCGTCGTCGGACTTTTTGAATGGTTTCTACCCCCTCGGGGACTTGGCGGTTGGCAACTACGACAACATCAACCGAAAACGCATCGTCGCAGTGGCCAGTGAAGCGCCGCTAATCCCCGGGGCGCCTCGCCTGGAAAAGGCTCTGAGCGCGCCCGTGGAGTATGAATTGGTCTGGAATGATTCCGGCTCCCGCGCTCATACCGATGGTGCCATCTGGCGACCGATTCCACCCGAGGGCTATGTGGCGCTGGGGCTGGTGTGCGGCACCGGCCACGACAAACCATCGCGCAACGCCATTCGTTGCGTACGAGCAGACTTGGTCATCGCCTCCTACATCAGCGACCTGATCTGGAACGATAGGGGCAGCGGAGCCCAGAAGGATTTCAGCGCCTGGAGCATTTCACCGCCTGGCGCCGCCTCCGGGGAGGCGTACTTTTCGGCAGGTACCTTTGTCGGCGCCGACAGCTACACCAAACCGTCAACCCATGTCGCCGCCTACTCTCTGCGCATGCAAATCCGGCAGACCGTCAGCTCCGCTCCACCAGCGCCGGCGCTACCCGATTACCGGCAGCCCTCGCCGTTCGAAGCGGCGCACATCACCCATACCTGTGAGATCCCGTGGTTTACGGTGAAGGACCCCAACCTGCGCCCGGCCGAACAGTTGTTCACGTCACCCACCTATCGCCTGGAACGAACGGATCGCTATGTGCTGGTCGGCTTCGGACACAACAAGACGTCAATCAACCAGACCTTCAAATGGACTGCTACCCGTGGAGAGAATGGTGGAAAATCCAAGACACTTACCGAAACAACATCCATCGAAGTTGGCGGTGAGTGGCAGTTCAATCTTTGGGGCACGTCGATCAAGTTTTCAGCCAAGTTAAGCAAAGGCCTTACCCACACCGAAACCTCATCCAGCGGCTGGGTCACCTCGACTGCGTTTGAAATTGCTGCGGCTGTGCCGGCCAACAAGGCAGTGGCGGTCTACCTGATCCAGAGTGACTACCGGCTGCTACGTGAAAACGGCACCCAGGTAGCAACCGATGTCAGCTACACCGACGGCGACAGCGTCTATTGGAGTGAATACCCGCCCACCAGAGAATGCCAGGTCACCTGCACCGCATTGCCTGAGCCAACAGCAAGCACTAGAGGTAGCGCGCCATGATCTGATCGACGACACCGTCCTGACGCAACTGATCCAACGCCGCCTGCAGCTTGGTCACCAGCTCGTCCGGTACGTCCTTGTTCAATGCCAGATAGAGCTGGGCACTGTTGAACCGTAACACCGTCTTGAGCCCGGTCACGCCGACCTGACGCGCCAGGTAACGCCCGGCAGGATCACCCGTGGCCCACAGGTCGATCTGCCCATCCAGCAGCTTTTGCGCGTTGTCCTGGTCGCGTAACACCACCACCGGGTTGAGCCCCTGTTTCTCCAGAGTCTCAGCGATGGCATCGCCCTTGTAGGCGCCGATCTTGTAGCGGCGCGCGTGTTCCAGGTCATCCAGCTGGATCTTGCTGTCGGCCTTGGCCAGCAGCACCCAATCATCCGGGCCGATGGGGCCGACCCACTTGAACAGCGCCTCACGATCCGGCAGGCGCGCCATCACGAAGACGCCATAGCCGGGTTTCTCCAGGGCGAGTTTGTAGATTCGCTCCCAGGGAAAACGCAGGGTGAGGTTGTAGGAAATGCCGGCACGCTTGAAGGTTTCGCGCACGATGTCCACGGCGATGCCTTCGATATTCTCTTCCTTGGCGAAGTTCTTGCCATTTTTCGCCATGTTGTACGGCGGGAAGTTTTCCGTCAGCAACACCAGGGAGGCGTCAGACGGTTCGTTGGCTTGGGCGTTACCGACCATTAACACGCAGGTAGTGGCGAGGGCGAGCAGCAGGTGTTTGAACATGAAAGTTACCGGAATCCATGGCAAGCGCAGAGAGTGCCGCGCGCCTGCCATGCTGTCCAGCAACGTTTAGCGAACGACGATACCGCGCGCCGCCATGTAGGCCTTGGCCTCAGGCACGGTGTATTCGCCAAAGTGAAAAATGCTCGCCGCCAGCACTGCGCTGGCATGGCCTTCGATCACGCCGTCGGCCAGGTGCTGCAGGTTGCCGACGCCGCCGGAAGCGATTACCGGAATGCCCAGCGCATCGCTGATAGCACGGGTTACGCCCAGGTCGAAGCCGTTTTTCATGCCGTCCTGGTCCATGCTGGTCAGCAGGATTTCCCCTGCGCCCAGGCCTTCCATCTTCATCGCCCACTCCACCGCGTCCAGCCCGGTGGGCTTGCGACCGCCGTGGGTGAAGATCTCCCAGCGCGGGGTTTCGCCCGGCCCGGAAACTTTCTTGGCGTCGATGGCGACGACGATGCACTGCGAGCCAAAGTGCTGCGCGGCTTCGCCGACAAACTCGGGGTTGAACACGGCGGCGGTGTTGATCGAGACCTTGTCCGCACCGGCGTTGAGCAGGTTGCGGATGTCTTGCACGGTGCGCACGCCGCCGCCCACGGTCAGCGGGATGAACACCTGGCTGGCCATGCGCTCAACGGTATGCAGCGTGGTGTCGCGGCCATCGACGCTGGCGGTGATGTCGAGAAAGGTAATTTCGTCGGCACCCTGCTCGTCGTAGCGACGGGCGATTTCCACCGGGTCGCCGGCGTCACGGATGTTCTCGAACTTGACGCCCTTGACCACGCGACCATTGTCGACGTCCAGGCAAGGGATGATGCGTTTGGCCAGCGCCATGGTCAGTCCTCAGCCGTTGTAGGCATCGCAGTAAGCCTGGGCTTCGGCGACGTCCAGGGTACCTTCGTAGATCGCCCGGCCGGTGATGGCACCGATGATTCCCGGCGCCTTCGCGTCGAGCAGCGACTTGATGTCGCCCAGGTTGTGAATACCGCCGGAAGCGATCACCGGAATCCTGGTGGCCGCAGCCAGCGCGGCGGTGAACGGTACGTTGCAGCCCTGCATCATGCCGTCTTTGGCGATGTCGGTATAAACGATGGCGGACACGCCGTCGGCTTCGAACTGCTTGGCCAGGTCGATCACTTGGATGGTGCTGATTTCAGCCCAGCCGTCGGTGGCGACGAAACCATCCTTGGCGTCCAGGCCCACGATGACTTTGCCTGGGAACGCGCGGCAGGCTTCAGCAACGAAGGCCGGATCTTTCACAGCCTTGGTGCCGATGATCACGTAGCTCACGCCTGCCTTGACGTAGTGCTCGATGGTTTCCAGGGAGCGGATACCGCCACCGATCTGGATCGGCAGGTTCGGGTAGCGCTTGGCGATGGCGGTAACCACTTCGCCATTGACCGGCTGGCCTTCGAAGGCGCCGTTCAAGTCCACCAGATGCAGACGACGGCAGCCCCCTTCCACCCATTTGGCAGCCATGCTCACCGGGTCATCGGAGAACACTGTGGAGTCTTCCATGCGGCCTTGGCGCAGACGGACGCAAGCGCCGTCCTTGAGATCGATAGCGGGGATAATCAGCATCTGGCAAACCTTATTCGATATTCAGCAATGCTTGGGAAATCAGGGTTTCTCAAGCGACCACAGGTCGCTTTCGATGCTTTCGAACCTTTCTTTAAGGAGCGTCTGCGTGTCGAAAATCGCCCTGTTGTAATAGTGCGGAGCCACTTCGGTGGTAAACAGCTCAAGAATCTCGGCGACCTCGAACGAACCCAGCTTGAGCTCGAAGCGATCTTCCATGAAGCGCTTGATCTTGAGGGTAGCCTCACTCTCCTGCTCGGGCGTGAGATTCAAGATCGGCGGCTTCGGCTTCCTGGCCATTTACCAGCGCCCGTCCCAGGCGGCGAAGTTCTGCAGCAATTGCAGGCCATGGGTATGGCTCTTCTCAGGGTGGAACTGCACGGCAAAACGCGACCCTTCGGCCAGCGCTGCGGCAAAATCCACGCCGTAGTGCCCGCCACCCACTACCTGGTCCGGTTTACCGGCGGCAATGTAGTAGCTGTGCACAAAGTAGAAACGCGCCATGTCGGGCACTTCGTGCCACAGCGGGTGATCCACCGTCTGGCGGACTTCGTTCCAGCCCATGTGCGGGACTTTCAGGTGTTCGCCGTCTTCATGCAGGTCCTTGCCGAAGAACTTCACCTGGCCGGGAAACAGGCCGATGCAGTCAACGCCGTCGTTCTCTTCACTGCTGTCGAGCAAGGCTTGCATGCCCACGCAGATCCCGAGAAACGGACGATCCTGGCTGACTTCGCGCACCAGGCTGTCAAAGCCCAGGCGACGGATCTCGGCCATGCAATCGCGAATCGCACCAACGCCGGGGAACACCACGCGGTCGGCTTCGCGAATCACGTTGGCGTCGCTGGTGATCAGCACCTTGCCGGCGCCCACGTGTTCGAGGGCCTTGGCCACCGAGTGCAGGTTACCCATGCCGTAATCGATAACCGCGACCGTCTGCATTACAGAACGCCCTTGGTCGAGGGCATTTGCCCGGCCATGCGGTCGTCCAGCTCTACAGCCATGCGCAGCGCACGGCCGAAGGCCTTGAACACGGTTTCGATCTGGTGGTGGGTGTTGGTGCCGCGCAGGTTGTCGATGTGCAGGCTGACCAGTGCATGGTTGACGAAGCCCTGGAAGAATTCCTGGAACAGGTCGACGTCGAAGCCGCCCACGGTGGCGCGGGTGTAGGGCACGTGCATCTGCAGGCCTGGGCGGCCAGAGAAGTCGATGACTACGCGCGACAGCGCTTCGTCCAGCGGGACATAGGCATGGCCGTAGCGACGGATGCCTTTTTTGTCGCCGATGGCCTTGGCAAAGGCCTGGCCGAGGGTGATGCCTACGTCTTCCACCGTGTGGTGGTCGTCGATATGCAGGTCGCCCTTGCTGACGATATCCAGGTCGATCAGCCCGTGACGGGCGATCTGGTCCAGCATGTGCTCAAGAAAAGGTACACCGATATCAAATCGGGCCTTTCCGGTGCCATCCAGGTTGATCGAGGCTTTGATCTGGGTTTCCAGAGTGTCGCGCTCGACGGACGCCTTACGTTCGGCCATCACCAGCTCCGCAAAATCATTGGGCGAAAAAGGCAGCCATTATAGGGGCGCGGGCGCTAAACAGAAACATCGGAGGGGATAAGACTGACGAGTTGAGCGAGGAATGTCGGGGGATAGACATGTGTATACATGTGGGAGGGGGCTTGCCCCCGATGACGGAGTCTCAGTCAGTGATGCAGTGACTGATCCACCGCTATCGGGGGCAAGCCCCCTCCCACAAGGGTTTTGCAGTGTTAGTGGAACAGTACAGCCGTCTTCTGCAGGGTCACCCACACACCCCACGCCAGCGGAATACCCACCACCAGCCAGGCGGCTATCGCCATTGGCACCGTGCCGGGAGCTGCTTTCCACTCCAGGGATGTGCTGGCATCAGCACCTTTGTCATGGCCCAGCGCCTGTTCGGCGGCAAGTTCCGCGTCGGTCATGAAGTACTTGTCGGCCACTGGACGCACCAGCAGGTTGCAGATAAAGCCCAGCACCAGCAAGCCGGCGAGGATGTACAAGGTGATGTCATAGGCCGCAGCACGTTCAACGCCGATGCTCAGTTGATACTCACGCAAGTAGTTCACCAACACCGGGCCCAATACGCCCGCCGCAGCCCAGGCGGTCAAAAGGCGACCGTGGATCGCGCCGACCATCTGGGTGCCGAACAGATCGGCCAGGTAAGCCGGGACGGTCGCAAAACCGCCGCCGTACATCGACAGGATGACGCAGAACGCCGCTACGAACAGCGCCACGTTGCCCAGGTGACCCAGGTTCGGGATCAGCGCGTACAGGGCAAAGCCCAGGGCGAAGAACACGAAGTAGGTGTTTTTACGGCCCAGGTAGTCGGAGAACGACGCCCAGAAGAACCGGCCACCGATGTTGAACAGGCTCAGCAGACCGGTGAAACCCGCCGCGATTGCCGCGATCGACGCCAGCTGCCCGGCGTCCAGTTGACCGAAGGGCACGTCCACACCCAGCAACTTGCCGCCAAACACTTCCTGCAGCAGCGGCGAAGCCATGCCGAGGATGCCGATACCGGCCGATACGTTCAGGCACAACACCAGCCATACCAGGCGGAATTGCGGGGTTTTCCAGGCCACGTTCACGTGCACGTGACGGTGGGTGATCATCGCATTGCTGGCTTTTTTCGCCGGCGCGGTCCAGCCCTCAGGCTTCCAGCCGGTTGGTGGCACGCGGTAGGACAGTGCGCCGCCGATCATGAACACGAAGTAGATCGCCGCCATCACCAGGAAGCTCTGCCATACGCCCACGCTGGTCGGCGAAGCGAAGTGCCCCATCAGCGCTGCGGCCAACGGTGCACCGACCATCGCGCCGCCACCGAAACCCATGATCGCCATGCCGGTGGCCATGCCACGCTTGTCCGGGAACCACTTGATCAGGGTCGACACGGGCGAGATATAGCCCAGGCCCAGGCCGATACCGCCAATCACGCCGGAGCCGATCCACATCAACCAGATCTGGTGGGTATAGATGCCCAACGCCGAGATCAACAGGCCACCGCACCAGCACAGCGCCGATACAACGCCGGCCTTGCGTGGCCCGGCATGTTCCAGCCAGCCGCCCCAGATCGCTGCCGAGCAGCCCAGGAAGATGAAGAACAGAGTGTAGATCCAGCCCAGCATGGAGATAGGCCAGTCACACTGGGACGAGAAGACTTGGGCGATAAAGCTCATGTCCGGCGCGCAGGCAACCGGCTTGGTGATACCCAGCGCCTTGGACAGCGGCAGCCAGAACACCGAAAAACCGTAGGCCATGCCGATGCAGAGGTGGATGGCCAGGGCGGCCGGTGGAACCAGCCAGCGGTTGAACCCGGGCTTGGCGATGATGCGTTCCTTGGACAGGAACGCCGGCTGTGCGGCGGCAGAACCGGCCACAGTGCTAGTGCTCATTGGTGTTTCCCCCAGTTATTGGTATGCGTCCGTCAGGCGCTCTCCCCCTCGGCCTAGCACGCAGAGCGTGGCCGTTTTTGTTGAGTGAAGCTCCATTTTGGCGCGACGATACGTCGCAGAAGGCGGACGAACGCGCAGAGATTAGCACCTGCGGACGCGAGAAAAACCAAACTGATATCACTTTTTCAGGAAATTCTCTTTTATTGACGCCAGAATCCCGCCCTCCGCGCCCGTAGATACAATGTAACGATCGGTGACCTGACGCCGGCCATCGGGCGTTATACTCTTCGGCTAAATTTTGAAATCGACATACAAGGACTCGCCCATGAAAGCGTTCGGCAAAATCCTGGGTCTGGTACTTCTCGGGCTGTTGCTGATCATCGTGGCTCTGGGCTTTGCCCTGACCCATCTTTTCGATCCCAACGACTACAAAGAAGAGATTCGCCAGATTGCCCGCGACAAGGCCCACATCGAGCTGACGCTCAATGGCGATATCGGCTGGAGCCTGTTCCCCTGGCTCGGCCTTGAACTGCACGAAGCCAGCGTGGCGACCCTGACCGCGCCAACCCAGCCCTTCGCCGACCTGCAGATGCTCGGCCTGTCGGTGCGCGTACTGCCGCTGCTGCGCCGCGAAGTGCAGATGAGCGATGTACGTGTCGAAGGCCTCAACCTGCGCCTCAACCGCGACAAGCAGGGCCATGGCAACTGGGAAGACATCGGCAAGAATGTGCCCGATGCCACCGCCAGCACTGCGCCAGCTCCAGCAGAGCCGGCACCCGAAGCCAAGCCGGAGAAGCCTGCACAGCCGATCCGCCTGGACATCGACAGCCTGACAATCAACAACGCCCGCGTTGAATACAACGATGAGCAGACCGGCAAGCAATTCAGTGCCGAAAGCATCCAGTTGAGCGCCGGCGCCGTGCACGAAGGCGCCAGCATTCCGGTGAAGCTCACCGCATTCTTCGGCAGCAACCAGCCGGTGATGCGCGTCAAGACCGAGCTCAACGGCAATCTGCGCATCCAGCGCGCCCTCAAGCGCTACCAGTTTGAAGACATGCGCATCAGCGGCGAAGCCACCGGCGAACCGCTGCAAGGCAAGACCGTGACCTTTTCCACCCAGGGCCAGTTGCTGGTGGACCAGGCGGCTAACATCGCCGAATGGACCAACCTGAAACTCTCGGCCAACCAATTGCGCGCACTGGGTGAGCTGAAGGTCAATGATCTGGACAAAACCCCGCAGCTCAGTGGCGCCCTGTCCATCGCCCAGTTCGACCTGGCCAAGTTCCTCGACAGCGTCGGCAACCCCCTGCCACCCATGGCCGAAGGCAGCCTGAGCAAGGTCGAACTGGTCAGCCGCCTCCAGGGCACGCCGACCAGCCTGGCCCTGGAAGACCTGAACCTGAAGCTCGACGGCAGCACCTTCACCGGCCGCGTCGCCGTGGATGATTTCGCCAAGCAGTCGCTGCGCGTGCAACTCAAGGGCGATACCTTCAACGCCGACAACTATCTGCCGGCCAAGTCCGAATCCGCCAAGGGCGCGACCGCCGCCCGCCAGGCTGAAGTACAGAACAGCGAAGCCGGCGCCATGGCGGCCGGCGGGACCACACCGCTGCCGGATGCACCGACAAAAGGCGCCTGGAGCACTGACAAACTGCTGCCCCTGGCCCATCTGCGCAAGCTGGACGTGAATGCCGACCTTGCGTTCGGCCAACTGATCCTGAGCAAATTGCCGATCCAGGATGCCGTGCTCAAAGCGTCCGGCATCGACGGCCAACTCAAGCTCGACACCCTGAGCGGTGGCCTCTACAACGGCAGCTTCCAGGCCAACGGCACGCTCGATGTGCGCCAGGACATTCCAGTGCTGGCACTGCAAAGCCGGATCAAGCAGGTCCCGGTCGAACGCATCCTGCAAGCCCAGGGGCAAACGCCGCCCGTGAAAGGCCAGGTCACTCTCGACAGCAACCTGAGCGGCCGTGGCAATAGCCAAAAGGCGCTGATCGACAGCCTCAACGGTACCGCCAGCTTTGTGATCAACAACGGTGTGCTGCTCAATGCCAACCTTGAACAGCAACTGTGCACTGGTATCGCCATGCTCAATCGCAAAACCCTGAGCGGCGAACAGCGCGGCAAAGACACGCCTTTCCAGGAGTTGAAGGGCAACCTGAGCTTCCGTAACGGCGTGGCCAATAACCCCGACCTGAAAGTGCGCATCCCCGGCCTGGCGGTCAACGGCAACGGTGATATCGACCTGCGCGTACTGGGCATGGACTACCGCGTCGGCATCATCGTCGAAGGCGACCAGCGCGAAGTGCCGGACCCGGCCTGCGAAGTGGGCTCCAACTTCCGCAACATCGAAGTGCCGCTGCGCTGCCGTGGCCCGCTGGAACTGGGCGCCAAGGCCTGCCGCCTGGACAAGGACGGCTTGAGCCAGGTCGCGATCAAGGCGGCGGGTAACAAGCTCAGCGAGAAGCTGGAAGAGAAGCTCGACAAGGTAAACCCGCAATTGAAAGATGCATTGAAGGGCCTGTTCAAGCGATGAGAAACGAGCAGTTTTCACAGGCGGTGCTCGACTGGTACGACCGCCACGGTCGCCATGACCTGCCCTGGCAGCAGGGCATCACGCCTTACCGGGTGTGGGTCTCGGAGATCATGCTGCAACAGACTCAGGTGAGCACCGTGCTCAATTACTTCGACCGGTTCATGGCGTCTTTGCCAACGGTCGAAGCCCTGGCCGCTGCGCCGGAGGACGAAGTGCTGCACCTGTGGACCGGCCTTGGCTACTACACCCGGGCGCGCAACCTGCAAAAGACCGCGAAGATCGTCGTGGCCGAATACGGTGGCGAGTTTCCCAGGGATGTCGAAAAGCTCACCGAACTGCCCGGCATCGGCCTGTCCACCGCCGGCGCCATCGCCAGCCTGAGCATGGGCCTGCGCGCGCCGATCCTCGACGGCAACGTCAAGCGCGTACTGGCGCGCTTTACCGCACAAGAGGGTTACCCAGGCGAACCCAAGGTAGCCAAGCAGCTGTGGGCCACCGCAGAACGCTTCACGCCCCATGATCGCGTCAATGCCTACACCCAGGCGATGATGGACATGGGCGCCACCCTGTGCACGCGCAGTAAACCCAGCTGCCTGCTGTGCCCGCTGGAAAAAGGCTGCGAAGCCCACATGCTCGGCCTGGAGACACGCTACCCGATCCCCAAGCCGCGCAAGACCATCCCGCAGAAGCGCACGCTGATGCCGATGCTGGCCAACGCCGAGGGCGCGATCCTGCTTTACCGTCGCCCCTCCACCGGCTTGTGGGGCGGCCTGTGGAGCCTGCCGGAGCTGGACAACCTGGAAGACCTCGATCACTTGGCCATCCAGCATGCGCTCGAACTGGGCAAGCATCAGGAGCTGCCAGGACTGATCCATACCTTCAGCCACTTCCAGCTGGCCATCGAACCCTGGCTGGTCCAGGTCGAGGAATCCGCCCATCACGTGGCCGAGGCCGACTGGCTCTGGTATAACCTCGCCACCCCGCCGCGCCTGGGCCTTGCCGCCCCGGTGAAGAAACTGCTGAAGCGCGCGGCTGAAGTATTGAACGCAGGAGTGTCGTCATGACCCGCACCGTAATGTGCCGCAAGTACAAAGAAGAACTGCCAGCCCTGGAACGCCCTCCGTACCCAGGCGTCAAGGGCCAGGACATCTACGACCACGTCTCCGCCAAAGCCTGGGGCGACTGGCTCAAACACCAGACCCTGCTGATCAACGAGAAACGCCTGAACATGATGAACGCCGAAGACCGCAAATACCTGGCGGGCGAGATGGACAAGTTCTTTTCCGGCGAGGAATACGCCAAGGCCGACGGCTACGTTCCACCTGCTCAATAATTGATCAAAAACCGGGGTCGACTCGTAAGCGACGGTAATAATTAAATATTTTTTGAAAACTTGCTTGACGACCCCCTGAAAAACCCGTTTAATGCGCCCCGTTGCCCAGATAGCTCAGTCGGTAGAGCAGGGGATTGAAAATCCCCGTGTCGGCGGTTCGATTCCGTCTCTGGGCACCACTAATTAGTTTCAGGTGGTGCAAACGTCATCTGAAACACACAAGAAACCCGCCAAGTGCGGGTTTTTTGTTGCCTGGGATTTAACCCCCAATGCCCTGTCCCGTTACCCCGCGCACTAGTAGCGCTATGATATGATTCAAAATGTGCCAAGGTAGGCGATTAACAGTATGCGGATGCATCCCTCCTGTAACCCGTCAGCCATTGCCACGTAGCATCGGAACAGGCAACGACGGCGGATCCAGTATCCCCGCGCTCCTCGCCCAAAACGCTGCAACTCCACACCCCCGCTTCAACACCACCTTGGGTCATGCCCAAACGGTGAGAGCGTGCGCGCAAGAGCAGCGGAACAAGGACACATCATCCGGCGACGCGCAGCCCGGCGTATCGCTTACTCATACGGGCACATGGAGAAATAAATGGCATACACATCGATCATTTTCAAAAACCCGAATACGGGCGCGATGAAGGAAGCTCCAGTCGGCTTTTCGTGGACAACCTTCTTTTTCGGTTGCTTCCCGGCACTGTTTCGCGGCGACGTGAAATATGGCTTGATCCAGTTCGTCATTGCGATGATCACCATGGGCGTCAGCAACATCGTCTTTGCGTTCATCTACAACAAGCTCTACATCAAGGATCTGATCGGCCAAGGCTTCAAGGCTCAGTCCATCGCCAGCGGCGACATGAACTTTGCCTCGGCCAAGATCGGCATGCAGATCCCTCAGCTGGAAACCGCATAAACCGTATTCGACAAAAAGCCTGCTGAACGCAGGCTTTTTGCTGACCGGCTGACTCACCTCAACAAAAACACCATCAATGGATTGTCGTTTAACCGACCTTCAAAATCCGGGCCCTGGTGCTCCAACGGCGTCCCCGCCAGCAACGCGGTTTCCTTGCGCGCCACGACCACCCAGGCTGGCCGAGGTACATCGGCTAGTTGCCCAAGCTCATGACCGCCGATGAACACCGGCTGCTCGTCGTGATCCAGGTTCATCATGTAGCGCACCGCCCAGGTATCCCGGCCGAGGTCGATAAACACCAGAGGGCCCGGCTGCGTTGCACGCAGCGCTTCAACCTGGCTGACAAACTGCCGGGTATCGAACTGCAAGTCCTTGGCCGGCTCCACCACAGCCACCAGCAGTAACCACTGCGCCGCCAGTGCAATCAAGCTGAGCGACACCAGCCGCCCCAAACGCCGCCAGGCAATCAACGCAGCGACTTGCAGCACCACCAGCACGCCGACCAGTAACGGCAGCGAAACGTCTGGCCAGTAACCGTGCTTCTGCCACCCATGCCGGCAGACAAAGACTACAACCACACACAACGCCGGTAGCGCTGCGACAAGCCCTTCGTAGCATCGGCGCACGCCCGCAAGCCACCCTTGCGCCTGAAGGAGCCCATAGGCAGCGACAGCGGCAAACATCGGCACCATCGGCAAGATGTAATAGGCGCGCTTGAAGTGCGGCAGCGACAACCCGAGCAGAATCATCAACCCGCAGGCACCGAGCCGCACAACCAATTGCACGTGCCCATCAAACCGTTCGTGCCAGCGATGACGCAACGCAACCAACGTGGCCAGCGCCAGCGGCACCACAGGGAAGTAGCGATACAAACTCAATTGAAGATAGAAATAGAACGGCTCGCCACTTTCATCCAGGCGCCCGCCCACTTGCATCTTGAACACCGCATCGGCAAATGCATCGCCCCCACTGATGCGCGCCAGCTTTATCAGCAACCACCAACAGGCCGCCAACAACACCAGACCAACCAGGCCGTGAACCAGTACCTGCCTGACCCGCGCCCCAGGATTGCCAAGCGCCCAATACACACAGACCACGCCGCAGACCTCAATCAAGCCCAATGGCCCACGCACGGCAAAGCCGAGGACGAACAACGGAAACACCGCCAACCGCCTCAGTCGCGAACCCACGCGCTCGCCGCTGTGCAGCAGGTAGAAGCTGCCCACGCAGAGCAGCGCGATCATCTGGTCCAGGCACACTGAACGGGACTTCTCCAGCAGTTGAGTGGTGAGCAAGGTCAACAAAACGGCGAGCAGCGCCCACTGTCGACTCGCAGGGACCAGCAAGCGATACAGCAGCGCAACCACCCCGGCGGACGCCATTGCGGTGGGCAGTACATTCGCCAAGTGATTGGGCGCACCGAATAACCGGGCAAACACAAAGCTGAAGAAAGTCGCGGTGCCAGGGTAGTCCGCGTAGGGCTGGCCGTAGGTGGTAGGGAAAAGGCTCGCGCCATGGCGAAACATTTCCTGCAGGAATAGCGCCCAGCGCCCGTCAAATCCCTGGGGCTGCTGATCCCAGATTCCAAAGGTGAACAGCACTAGGGCAAACAGGAAAATGCCCAGGGATTCCAGGCGAAAACGGTTGCGGTGATCCATCGGTAGACCTGTCAGGTGGGGAGCGCCGACTTATGTTGCCGAGCACACCCCTGAATAGCGCCTGAACAGACCTGAACATTCACCCGGTTACCGACCTGCGGGCCACACCAACCGAGGAATAAGGCGCACATAGATCAACTCGGCCACCAACTCGACCAAGGTCTGCAGGATCACCGCCGTGGCGGCCAACCCACGCACGTCTTCGGGCAGGGCCAGGGCCAGCGGCAAAACCACCAACGAATTGCGCGTGGAGGCGCTGAACGTCACCGCCCGCGCCGTGACCGCAGGTAGCGCGAAAAGCCGCGCCGCCAGCATCCCCATCAGCGGCGCCAGCAACACAAAGGCCACATAAATCGGGATCACCGGCATCAGCAGGCCTATATCACGCACCACCGAGGTGATTTGCGAGCCGATCACCACAAACAGCACCATCGCCATCGCAGGCACGGGCAACCAAGCCCATGCGTCATTCCAAACGCTGATAACCGTCGAGCGCCGCGCGAGCGCAGTCGTCAGCACCGCAAGCACCATCGGCAGCACAATCAGCAACACGAACGCCTCGATAAACGGCCCCGCCTGCACCACTAACTGCGACTGCGTGCCCAACATCAAACCCAGGTACACCGGCAACAGCGCCAACTGCAGTAACAGCAGCAGCGGCGTGGCCGCCAGCATTAATCGCGAGTCGCCCTTACCGATGTGAGTGAACACCACCACGTAATCGATGCACGGTGTCAGCAACACCAGCAACGCTCCCACCAGCAACGCCGGGCGCTCCACCAGGCCACGGGTCAATACCCACACCAGCACCGGCACCAGAATGAAATTGGCCAGCAACAACGCCGATAGGAAGCGCTTGTTGCCCAAGCCTGTACGCAGGTCCAGAAAGGGGATTTGCAGGAACATTGCGTACATCAGTATCGCGATGACGGGCGTGATCCATACGCTGAGAGTGTGAGCCGATAAAGGCGCGAGCAGGCCAACGACTGCAGCCAGGAGAACGGTGAGGAAATAGAGGGGGATCTGGTGGTGTTCGAGGGTGTCGCGGGTCATGGAATAGGCTCTGGCGTATCGCAAAAGTGCGAGGCTATGTGCCTACTGACTTAAGGTCGAGCGAAATAGTCGATCGAGCCAGAAGGATATTCTTGGCGAGCATGAAGCACAGTCAGTATCTCGATGCGGTCGGTAACTCGGCGCACAACAATTTCACGAATACCCGGAATTCGACCCAACCGATACAGATAAGGGTGCTGGGGAAGCGCGGTAGTTGCGGCCTCAGCTGCTTCATTCAAATCGCTGGCCGCTACAAGATTGCGACCGACGATGTATTCAAGAATCTCCCTGAGTTCAGCTCGCGCCTCGGGCCGCCAATCCACTTGCATCACGCTCTTTACGCTTGGACTCGATCAGCGCGCGCATCTCAGCCATAACCTGATCATGCGGAATACTCGGACGAGGATCATCAATTGAAGCCTGCACCTTGGCCCTAAACCAACGTTCGTAGCTCGCGGCCTGCTCTTCTGTTTCAAACTCCGAAACGATAGGAGAAAGTGGGATGCTCATAGAGACCTCCGTAATGGATGCCTGCCAGTCTAATCTGCGCATGGTTCGCTGTCGTCTCTCTCAGATGTGTGGTTTTTCCAAAGCCGCACGCCGAAACGATCCACGGTCCGTCCAACGAGTGGCGCGAGCGTCGGAGGTTAATGACCCAGCAAAAGCTCAGACAAGTGCTGGCAAATCGGTTAACGGTTACTAAAAAATAAAACTGGAGCACAGGGCTGCGCGTGACGAAACACACCCGCAACCCTTGGGATTTGCCCCAACCTGCGCTTCAATACCCACCCAGATCCAGAACCTTAGGACGTTGAGCCCATGGCCTCGCCGAACAAGCAGCAAAAACGTGCCCAGCGGGCAAAGACCAAGGCCAAGCAAAACCGTACTCAACGCGCCGTGGCGACCAAGCCGGATGCGTTTGCAGGTGATGACAGCCGCATTGACCTTGAGTCGGTGGACTTGACCGAGCTGTTTGTGGAGATGCGCACCGCTGGCGAGACCAGCCAACAGGCATTGTGCGCAGCATTCCTGGCACACCCGCTGCTGGCGCTGGTGCTGGAACAGGAAGGCGAAGAAGAAGCCACGGACTTTATCCTGGCGGCGCTGATCGAGTATCGGCAGTGGGCCACGGACAGTGACGATGAAGCGGCGGCACTGGCGTGGATCGAGTCGCCAGAGTTCCAGGCGGATTACCTGGCGGCGTCCCAAGCGCTGACCAACTCGCAAGACTGACGCAGAACCCAATGTGGGAGGGGCCAAGTCGAATCGTCGCACCGCCCCTCCCACATTTTTTACCGCATTTCGTCAGTTAAGCACCGCAGCGCCGGCTCTCTGCGCCTTGCGACGGCTCGCCACAACCAACCCCGCGACCACGACCAGCAAGCTCAAAACCCCCGTCGCGATAATCTCGACCCGGTGCGCTTCCTGGAACAGCATGATGGTCAGCGTACCCACGATAAACACCATCACCGCATAGGTCAGGCCAGGGAACAGCCACATCTTGAAGACGATTTTCTCGCCCGCCGCCGTACGCTTCTGACGCATGCGCAGTTGCGACACCGCGATCACCAGGTACACCAGCAATGCGATGGCGCCGGAGCTGGCCAGCAGGAATTCGAACACCGCCGCCGGCGCCACATAGTTGGCAAACACCGCCAGGAACGCAGCACCGGTGGACAGCAACACCGCCCAGTAAGGCGTGCCGCTCTTGTTGGTGCGCTTGGCCACGGCCGGTGCATCACCGCGACGGCCCAAGGAGAACAGCATGCGCGAAGCGGTGTACAGCGCCGAGTTCAGGCAGCTGGTCACGGCAACCAATACCACCAGGTCGACGATCAGCTTGGCATTCGGAATACCCATGCGTTCCAGCACAGTCTGGTAGGAACCTACCGCCGCCAGGGTCGGATCGTTCCACGGCACCAGGGACACGACGATGAAGATCGACAACAGGTAGAACAAGCCAATCCGCCAGATCACCGAATTGGTGGCCTTGGTGATTTGCTGCCCTGGGTTCTTCGATTCGGCCGCTGCAATGGTGACGATCTCGGTGCCCATGAACGAGAACATGGTGGTCAGGATCGCAGCCAATACGGCGCCCATGCCGTTCGGCATAAAGCCTTGGGTGTCGAACAGGTGTGAAACGCCACTGACCTGGCTGGTCGGCAGGAAGCCGAAAATCGCGGCCAGGCCGAGGATCACAAAGCCCACAATCGCCACGACCTTGATCAGCGCAAACCAGAACTCGAACTCGCCGTAGTTCTTCACGCTGAAGAGGTTGGTCGCCGTGAGCAACAAAGTGATGATCAGGGTAAAGGCCCAGATGGCCACATCCGGGAACCAAGCGTGGAGGATGGTCGCAGCGGCGTTGGCTTCCAACGGAATCACCAGCACCCAGAACCACCAATACAGCCAGCCAATGGTGAAACCGGCCCAGTGACCGATCGCACGGTCGGCGTAGGTGGAAAACGAACCGGTATCCGGCGACGCCACGGCCATCTCGGCCAACATACGCATCACCAATACCACCAGCGTACCCGCAGCGGCATACGCCAACAGGACAGCGGGGCCGGCGGCAGCAATCGCGTGACCGGAGCCAACAAACAGACCGGCACCAATAACGCCGGCAATCGACAGCATGGTGACGTGACGCGGTTTGAGCCCCTGTTCGAGGTCATTGGAGCTTTGCGTACTACTCATTGACACACCTTTGCGAGGAATTGCGAAAACGGTTCGCCCGGCCTGGGATCTTCCTCGTGAAAAGAAACCAACAGGGCGTTCTTTATTTTTTACGCAAGATCTGCGCCAAAATGTTACGAAGTCGCGATTGACGCGGGCTGTAGGACGATTCGTCAGCCATTGCAACTCATTGATAATAATGGCATTCCGCTATAGCGTTACCGCGCGACTCACATTCAAGACGAACCAGCGCACCAAAAACACACACAAAAAGTACGTGGCGCGCCATAAAGGGGCTGATAGCTACCGTTTGCCCGTTTAACCCTTCCAACACCCGGCCAAAGCTGGCACCATCGCGCCCTTTTTTACGCGAAGCCTGCGGTTTACCGGGATCAAACGGTTGTTCGGTTGTTGATGGCGCGACACGCTGCTGTGCCGATGCGACACCCTGCCGCACACCGTCTGTTTACCCTCCGCGGGGCTGTTGGTGTCGTCCGGGCGCTATGCTAGCTTGGCGCCTCGCCAGGAAGGCGTCCCAACAGCAGGATCGCAACGAACACAATGAGGACCGCACATGGCCGAGGCCACGCCCGCGCTTGAAATCCGCAACTTGCATAAACGCTATGGTGAGCTGGAGGTACTCAAAGGTATCTCGCTGACCGCTCGCGACGGCGATGTGATCTCGATCCTGGGTTCCTCCGGTTCCGGCAAGTCCACGTTCCTGCGTTGCATCAACCTGCTGGAAAACCCACATCAGGGCCAGATCCTGGTGGCCGGCGAAGAACTCAAGCTAAAGGCCGCGAAAAACGGTGAGTTGATGGCCGCCGACGGCAAGCAGATCAACCGCCTGCGCAGCGAAATCGGTTTTGTGTTTCAAAACTTTAACCTGTGGCCGCACATGAGCATCCTCGACAACATCATCGAGGCGCCCCGCCGTGTGCTCGGCCAGAGCAAGGCCGAAGCCATAGAAGTGGCCGAAGCCCTGCTGGACAAGGTCGGCATCGCCGACAAGCGCCACGCCTACCCCGCGCAATTGTCCGGCGGCCAGCAACAACGGGCCGCCATCGCGCGCACCCTGGCGATGCAGCCTAAAGTCATCCTGTTTGACGAGCCCACTTCTGCCCTTGACCCGGAAATGGTCCAGGAAGTACTTAATGTGATCCGCGCGCTGGCCGAGGAAGGTCGCACCATGCTGCTGGTCACCCATGAAATGGGCTTCGCCCGTCAGGTATCCAGTGAAGTGGTGTTTCTGCACCAAGGCCTGATCGAAGAGCAAGGATCGCCACAGCAGGTGTTTGAAAACCCGCTTTCGGCGCGCTGCAAACAATTCATGTCCAGCAACCGCTAACGGAGCAACATGCATGCAGAACTATAAAAAATTCCTTCTGGCCGCGGCCGTCTCGATGGCGTTCAGCGCCACGGCCATGGCAGAAACCTTGAAAATGGGGATCGAAGCGGCCTACCCGCCCTTCAACAATAAAGACGCCAGCGGCAACGTCGTCGGCTTCGACAAGGACATCGGCGACGCCCTGTGCGCCAAGATGAAAGTCGAAAAGTGCGAAGTGTACGTGTCCGACTGGGACGGCATCATCCCGGCCCTGAATGCCAAGAAGTTCGACTTCCTGGTGTCCTCGCTGTCCATCACCGATGAACGCAAGCAAGCCGTCGACTTCACCGACCCGTACTACTCCAACAAACTGCAGTTCATCGCCCCTAAAGCCACTGCAGACTTCAAGACCGACGCCGCTTACCTGAAGGGCAAGGTCATCGGCGCCCAGCGCGCAACGCTGGCCGGTACCTACCTGGAAGACAAGCTGCCGGATACCGAAGCCAAGCTCTACGACACCCAGGAAAACGCCTACCTCGACCTGACTTCTGGTCGCCTGGACGGGATTCTCGCCGACAAGTACGTGCAGTACGAATGGCTCAAGAGCAAAGACGGTTCGGCCTACGAGTTCAAGGGTGACCCAGTTGTAGAAAGCGACAAGATCGGTATCGCCGTACGCAAGGGCGACCCACTGCGCGATCGCCTGAACAAAGCCCTGGCAGAGATCAAGGCAGACGGCACCTACAAGAAGATCAACGACAAGTACTTCCCGTTCAGCATCGAATGACCTGAACGGCCTGACCGGCGCGCTCACCTGAGCGCGTCGGCTTCCAGCAATGCCTGCCGCGATATGAAAACACCATGAATTTCGATCTCTACGGATTCGGCCCCGCGCTCGCTGCCGGCGCGCTGATGACCGTCAAACTGGCGCTCACGGCCTTATGCCTGGGGCTGGTCCTCGGCCTGGCCGGGGCCTTGGCCAAGACTTCTGCGTACAAGCCTCTGCAATGGCTGGGCGGGACTTACTCGACCATCGTTCGCGGCGTGCCGGAACTGTTGTGGGTGTTGCTGATTTACTTCGGCACCATCAACGCCATGCGCGAACTGGGTGAGCTGTTCAACATCCCCGACCTGTCCCTGAGCGCCTTCGCCGCCGGCGTCATTGCGCTGGGGCTGTGTTTCGGCGCCTACGCCACCGAAGTGCTGCGCGGCGCAATTATCTCCATTCCCAAGGGCCACCGCGAAGCCGGTGTGGCGCTGGGCCTGTCGAAGTTCCGCATCTTTACCCGCTTGATCATGCCGCAGATGTGGCGCATCGCCCTGCCGGGGCTGGGTAACCTGTTCCTGATCCTGATGAAAGACACCGCGCTGGTCACGGTCATCGGCCTCGAAGAAATCATGCGCCACGCGCAGATCGCCGTCACCGTCACCAAACAGCCGTTCACTTTCTACATGGTCGCCGCGCTCATCTACCTGGGCCTGACCTCACTGTCGATGGTGGCCATGCACTACCTGGAAAAACGCGCCGCCCGCGGCTTCGTGAGGACGACGTAATGGAATGGGAAGTCATCATCAAGTGGCTGCCGAAGTTTATCCAGGGCGCCATCCTGACCCTGGAACTCGTCAGCATCGCCGTGATCCTGGGTTTGATCCTCGCCATCCCGCTGGGTATCGCACGTTCTTCCAAGCGCTGGTATGTGCGCTCGCTGCCCTACGCCTACATTTTCTTCTTCCGGGGCACGCCGCTGCTGGTGCAGTTGTTCCTGGTCTATTACGGCCTGGCTCAATTCGACAGCATCCGCTCAAGCTTCATGTGGAAATACCTGCGCGACCCGTTCTGGTGTGCCACCGCCACCATGACGCTGCACACCGCGGCCTATATCGCCGAGATCCTGCGTGGCGCCATCCAGGCCATTCCGCCTGGAGAAATTGAAGCAGCCCGTGCGCTGGGCATGTCCAGGCCCAAAACGCTGTTCTACATCATCTTGCCGCGTGCGGCGCGCATCGGCTTGCCGGCCTATAGCAACGAAGTGATCCTGATGCTCAAGGCCAGTTCACTGGCGAGCACCGTGACCCTGCTGGAACTGACCGGTATGGCCCGCACGATCATTGCGCGCAACTACCTGACGGTGGAAATGTTCTTCACCGCCGGCGTGTTCTACCTGTTGATCTCGTTCCTGCTGGTACGCGGCTTCAAACTGCTGGAACGCTGGCTGCGCGTCGATGCCTGCCAGGGACGTTGAAGCGCGCTTCCGGGCGCTGGATGCGTTTCTGATCGAGCATCAAGGGCTGTGGCGACCACGGCCCTTTACGCATCGCCAACTGCCCTGGGAACGCGAACACCCCGAGCTGGCCCAGTGGCTGCGCCAACGCTCGTTGGCCGAGGCTGAAGCCAGCCACAACCAGCCCCATGAGCTGCCCGCTCCCGCGCCGTTTCCACAGATTGCCTTGCAAGCGCTGCAACTCGGCACTGTGGATAAGTTACCGACGCAGCCCCTGCATCCCGCCGCGCATCGCCTGAATGTCGATGTCCCCGGCCGCAAATGGCAACAGATCGAAGCCTTCGGCGCGGCGCTGCACTTTGCGCAAACACCCCAGCATTGGCTGGACTGGTGCGCCGGCAAAGGCCACCTTGGTCGCCGCCTGCTGCACACAGACCAACAGCTGACCTGCCTGGAATACGACCCGGCCCTGGTCGCGTCCGGCCAAGCCTTGAGCGAGCACCACGGCCTGCCCGTCACCCATCGTTTGCAAGACGTGATGGCCGATGTCGCCATCAGCGCCGAACATACCCCCGTCGCCCTGCATGCCTGCGGCGATTTGCACGTACGCCTGCTGCAAGTGGCCAGCGCCGCCGGCTGCAAGCAACTGGCATTGGCGCCGTGCTGCTATAACCGAACCCATGCACACACTTACCAGCCACTGTCCGTAGCCGCCCGCGCTTCCACCTTGCAGTTGTCGGTCGACGACCTCGGCCTGCCCCTCAGCGAAACCGTCACCGCCGGCAAACGCGTGCGCCTGCAACGGGACACGTCCATGGCCCGGCGCCTCGGTTTCGATCAGTTGCAACGCCAGTTACGCGGCTGCGACGACTACCTGCCCACGCCGTCCCTGCCCGCCCACTGGCTGGACAAACCCTTCGCCGACTACTGCCACGAGCTGGCCCGCCTCAAAGGGTTATCCACAGGCAAACAGGATTGGGCGGCACTGGAGACGCACGGTTGGCAGCGTTTGGCTGAGGTCAGGAATCTGGAATTGGTGCGCGGTCTGTTTCGGCGCCCGCTGGAAGTGTGGCTGGTGCTGGATCGGGCACTGTTTCTCAGCGAGCGTGGCTACAGGGTTGAAGTAGGCAGCTTCTGCGACGCGGCGTTGACACCGCGCAACTTGTTGGTGCTTGCCGAGCGCGATTAAAGGGCGAAATTGTCGCACCCCAGCCTGTGGATAACTCTGTTGATGAATTCTTTACAGAGCCTGTAGCCGTCTACGCTACAGGCCAAAAGCCACGATGTTCATTTTTTACTCACACCATAAAACGCACGTAAAACAGGCAGTTGCAGTGTGTTGAGAACCGCTCCACAAAACGGCTATTTCATGACAACTGCATCCGACCGATTGTGCATAAGCATCTGGCGTCAAGCGTAAAACCCGTGCTTTACAGGCGTTTTTTGCGAGCGATCAGTAACCGGCAAAGGTCGTTGATGTCATCACCCGCCAGGCTTGTAACCGCGTTGTCCAGAGGGTCGGTAGAAAAGGCCAGGCCTTCGCTGATCGCCGGATCGCGGTGTATGACTTCCAAAGGGTAATCACTGCGACGCAGCTTGAACGCATCAAGCATGTCCAGGTTGAACGCCGAGTTTTCATCCAGTTGGTTGATCACCAAGTGGCAACGCGGTGGACGTGCACGCTCAAGGTGGGGTGCCAGCAGCGCATCCAGTTGATCCAGCGTGCCGAGACAGGCGGCGTTCGGTTGGGCGACGACCAGCACGATATCGGCCACGCTCAACGCTTGATGGAGGTAGACGTTGTTGCCGGCGGGAGTATCGACGATCACGGTGTGCCGTTCGCTCAGGTCCAATGCCGCCAGGCGCTGGGCCAGCCACTTCGGCTCCCGCGTCAACCAGCGTTGCAGGTTTTCCTGCTGCTGGGTGTCCGCGTCGCCGAAGGGAATCACCTGGCAACCGGCAAAACCCGATTGCAGGATGGTGTTCCATGGTGTGTTGAGCAGGCTGCTGCGGGCCAGGCCGGGAAGCTCATGGTCCACACCGAAGTGCTGGCGCAAAGCGTTCTGAGGATCCAGGTCCAGCGCCACGACCGACTCACCCAGACGCTGCAGACCGCTGCTCAGCGCCGTGGCCAGCGTACTGCGGCCAACGCCGCCATTGACGGACACCAGCGCGACTACCGTCGGGCGCAGCGCGGTCAATGACTCATGGTGGTGATGTTCATTGGCGTGGGAGGCATGGGCCCCAAAGCGCGAACCCTCTTTCTGATTCACCCGTGTGCCATCGTCGAAAGGAATGCTGCCAAAAAAATGCAGGCGGGCGTTTTTTCCCGTGGGGTCGCGGGAAACGCTCTTGCCGAACAGGGCAAATAGATCATCAGTGCGGCTCATGGCCGGAGCTCCTTCACGGCGCCATATAAAGACGTGGAAAGATCAGCAAGGTACGGCTTCACCGCAGGTCTTTTTGTAGGCGTTTTCATTGCTTCATTCTGTGACAGCGCTAGGGAAGTGTCATTATTTTGATGAAAGTCGAGCCAGCCTTTCAGACGAGCGGAAATTAGCCAATTTACTGACGGACTATTACTACAATTCAATGGCGGTGATTTCATCGTGCCATTGTTTTTTACCCTATATCACCGCACCATTGCCGCACCTTCAATGCTGCAAGCTTGGGTAATCGCAGTGGCGATACGCTTTAAACTCCCTCGGATTCTGTACGGCCTCGCCATCACGCTGTTGCTGGGTGGCGGCCTGCTGGGCGATTTGCTCGCCGATTGGGATTTCAGCCAGATCAGCCGCCGCGCCGAGTCGCTTTATGGGCCGCTGGGGCCGGGGCGCCAGCGCATTGATGCCTGGCAACAATTGCTGGCGACGCAGAAGCAGGTGAGTGAGGCAGAGCAGCTCAACGTGGTGAATCTGTTCTTCAACCGCCAGTTGCGCTACGAAGAAGACATCGACCTGTGGCACGAAATTGATTATTGGGCGACCCCAATTCAATCCCTGTGGAAAGGCGCTGGCGATTGCGAAGACTACGCCATCGCCAAGTACTTCAGCCTGCGTCACTTGGGGGTGCCCGCCGAAAAACTGCGGATTACCTACGTTAAAGCCTTACGCCAGAATCGCGCGCACATGGTGCTGACGTACTATGCCAGCCCCGAAGCCATGCCCCTGGTGCTGGACAGCCTGATGGACGCCATTTTGCCCGCCAGCCAGCGCGCAGACCTGCTGCCGGTCTACGCGTTCAACGGTGAAGGGCTGTGGCTGACCGGCGCAGGCGGGAACAAAAAAGTCGGTGACACCAAGCGTCTCTCACGCTGGTTGGACGTCTTGAAAAAAATGACCGCTGAAGGGTTTCCGGCCAGTTCGGATAATTAACAGGAGCTACGATGTCACTGTTCAAACAATTGCTGATCGCTATCTGCGTGTTCCTGGTGGTCGCGTTCAGCGGTAGCTTCTTCGTCAGCCTGGAAAGTTCGCGTACCCAGTACGTCAACCAGTTGCGCTCCCACGCGCAGGACGCGGCCACAGCGCTGGCCCTGTCGTTGACGCCGAACATCGATGACCCGGCAATGACCGAACTGATGGTCAGTTCGATCTTCGACAGCGGCTACTACGCGAGCATTCGCGTGGTGGACCTGAGCAATGACCAGGTGCTGGTGGAGCGTGCCGCCGAGCCGGATGCCAGCAGCGTGCCGGCCTGGTTCGTCAAGATGATCGGCCTCGCGCCGGCCGGCGGCGATGCCATCGTCAGCCGTGGCTGGCAGCAGGCAGCGCGGGTCGAAGTGGTCAGTCACCCGATGTTTGCCCTGGCCAAACTCTGGCAAAGCGCGCTGGGCAGTCTGGTTTGGCTGCTGGTCTGTGGCGCGGTGAGTGCGGTACTGGGCGCGCTGTTGCTGCGTCGTCAGCTCAGGCCTTTGGACTATATGGTGGAGCAGTCCCACGCTATCGCGCGTCGAGAGTTCCTCAGCTTGCCCGACCTGCCCCGCACCCCGGAACTGCGCCGCGTGGTGCAGGCCATGAACCAGATGGTGGAGAAGCTCAAGGCGCTATTCCACGAGCAGACCGAGCGCAGCGAGAAGCTACGGGTGGAGTCCTACCAGGACAGCCTGACCGGGCTGGCCAACCGTCGCTATTTCGAGATGCAGCTGCAATCGCGGGTCAGCAACCTGGAAGAGTCCAGCTCAGGCTACCTGCTGATGCTGCGGGTCAACGACCTGGGTGGCCTCAATCAGCGTCTGGGCGGGCAGCGCACCGACCAGTTGCTGCAAGCCGTCAGCCAGCAACTGGTGCGCACCTGCGCCAAATACCCGGAAACCCACAACCTGATCACGCGCAGCCGAGGTGGCGAGTTTGCCGTGCTCGCGCCGGGCCTGGTGCGTGACGAGGCCGTGCAGTTGGCCCAGGAACTGGAAGCCACCTTGCAGAGCCTGCATGAAACCGGCGCCACCGACATGCCCACCGTGGCCTACATCGGCCTGGCCCCTTACAACCCCGGCGACGCCTCGGCAGACCTGCTGATGCTGGCTGACCAGGCGCTCACGCAGGCCGAAGCCAACAGCCTGCAAAGCTGGGTGTGCCTGACCCATCAAACCCTCGACACCGTCAGTGACGACCCGCACAGCTGGCACACCCTGCTCGACACCGCCCTGAGCCAGGGTCGCTTCCGCCTGTTCTTCCAGCCGGTGGTGAGCAGCAACGATATCCGCCAGGTCCTGCATTACAAAGTGCTGTCGCGCCTGCTCGACAGCCAGGACCAGACCATTGCCGCCGGGCATTTCCTGCCATGGCTGGAGCGCTTCGGCTGGACCGCGCGCCTCGACCAGGTAATGCTCGATCTGGTGATCGCCCACTTGGGCCAGCACAACCAATCGGTCGCGCTGAACCTGTCGGCAGCCACCCTGAACGACCCGCAAGCCCTGGAGCACATGTTCGAACGCCTGGCCCAACACCCGCTGTTGGGCGAACGCCTGACCCTGGAAATCGGTGAAGAACAAGTGCCCGAACAGACGCAGCTGGAGCGTTTGATCCGGCGCATGCGCGGCCTCGGCTACAGCCTTGGCCTGCAACGCTTCGGCGGGCGCTTCAGCATGATCGGCAACCTCGCGCACCTGGGCCTGGCCTACCTCAAGATCGACGGCAGTTACATCCGCGATATTGATCAGGAAAGCCACAAACGCTTCTTTATCGAAGCCATCCAGCGTGCAGCCCACAGCATTGACCTGCCGTTGATTGCCGAGCGCGTGGAAACCGAGGGAGAGTTGCGGGTGATCCGCGAGATGGGGATTGAAGGGGTGCAAGGCCAATTGGTCGGTGAACCGGCGCCCTGGAAGTGAAGCTCAGAATAATCACGCCTCCTTGACGCTCACGCCGTGAAGGAGGTGCGCGTCAGATCAGGCCGGTTTCTTCGTCATTGATCAGCTCGCTCAAGCCACCCAGCGCCGCCCGGGCATGGGTACGCTCCAGGAACTTGGTCTGCGCCGCCGGGGGCAAGTCGGTGATGCTCATCACGTTCTTGGTGATCAGCACCTGGATCAAGTCGTCCAGTACGCGGATCATCTCAAGGTCACTGCTCTTGAGCTGCTTTAGGCTGTTCTCAATCTCATCGTCGGCAAACCACGCCTGGATCTCATGATGGTCAGCCGGTAGCGTCTCAGTGGCTTCTGCGAAGGCCTGCGCCTCGACACGCACCAAAGCGTTGTATTGATCGCGTTGCACGTAGAACATCAGCCCTCTCCCAATAAAAAATCCCTGCAGGCGCCGCACACGGCTCCCACAGAGATTACACACATTTCCCCAAAGCGCATGCCAAAGGGGCGCCAATCCCGAAAGATTGACGCCCCGCTGGTGATCAGTCGTGGTGCTTGACGGTCAAGTCGCCACCGGCGATCAGGCTATTGATCGCAGCGGCGCCACTGCCCCAGCTCGCGCCGTCCACCTTGATCGTCACATCTGCCGTGCCGCCGTTGGTGCCGGTGAACGACCCGGTGCTGCTCACGCTCAGCGTCGAGTTGCCCGCCGAGTCGGTGGTCAACCTCAGGTAGCTCGACAGGTTGGTGTCGTTATTGCCTTGCAGCAAGTCGGACAGGTCCAGCTTGTCGCCTTCGCCGTGCTTGAAGTCAGTGATGCGATCAAAGCCACCGCTGGTGTTGGTGTCGCCTTTGAGCCACACAAAGGTATCGGCACCCGCGCCGCCGGTGAGGATGTCGTTACCCTTGCCACCCACCAGGATGTCATTGCCTGCACCGCCGGAGAGCGTGTCGTTACCGCCCTGGCCGAACAGGATGTCATCGCCGGCGTTGCCGATCAGGTTGTCGCCACCATCGCTGGTGCCGTAGATGTTCGACGCGTTGGCCAGGGCACCGACGTCCTGCACATGCTCAGTGATGTACTGATGCAAGGTGCGGTCGTCGATCTGATCGACGGTGGTCGCCAGCTTCTCGGCAGCGAATGCCTTGAGCGCCGCGCTGCCTTCCTGGCCTTTGTAGCTGATCAGGTCGCCGAAGATGATGTCGTTGCCCGAACCGCCGGAAACGTTGTCGGCACCGGTATCGGCAGTGTGGCCGGTGATGGTATCCGCCAGCTTCGCGGTGTCGATGGTGGAGACCGTCTTGTCGGTATCAAACTGTTTGAGCACGGTGCTATCAATGTCGCTGCCCAGACCGATGGCCTCGACGACAACCTTGCCTGGAACCGCGTTGACCAGATCGTTGTAGGCCGTTTTGCCGTTTGCCAATGCGGTGTTGGAGTTGTTGTAGACCGACGCAACGTCAAAGCCGCCGCTGCTGTTGGCCACCACGTTGCCTTCGTACATCCGGTTCCCGTAGCCATCGTAGGAATAGACTTTGCCATCGCCATCGACAATGAGTTGCGTCGAGCCATTGACCCTCGTATAGAGCGGGTTGCTCTGACCCAAGACGTAGGTAGCGTTGGTGACGACACTGTCAAAGTTAACGTTCGCCCCCCATCCGTAATAGTCTTTCGTCCCCAGGGTAGGGTTGCCCCGCACATCGGTGTACACGTTTGGCGCGCCGTCAGTAATGAAGTACGTCAGGTTGGTTGCGCCCTTGTTGCTCGTGGCTTCGCTGCTCTTGAACCAGTCAGTCGCCGCTTTGAACCCATCCTGATAGTTGGTCATGTCGCTGGAGTTGGACGTCATCTGGGTCAATACCGCCTGCAAGGCTGCTTTGGCGGCAGTTTTGTCAGCCAGGTTGACCGAGACCTGCGCCTCGACCCGAGTGTCGAAATCGACCAGCAACACTTTCACTACGCCCGCATCTTTACTGCCAGCATTGGCGATCAACGTATCGAACACGCTTGCCAGTTGAGCCTTGATCGACTTCATGGCGGTACTACCGATACTGCCCGAGGTGTCGACGAGGAACGCGATGTTGTAGTTGGTGCCCGGCGTGGTGATCCCCCCTTTGTCACCCACCACGACGTTGTTCGCCGAGGTGTTACCCAGGTCGATGGTGTCCACCGCAGCGCCGCCTTCCGTGACGGGGTTGTAGACCTGAGGCTTGACCGTGATGGTGGTCGTTGCCGCCAACGAACTCAGGCTGTTGCCACCCTCATTGTCAGTCACCGAGACATCAATGGTGCGATCGCCCAGCGTCGGGTACTTGCTGGTGCTGGAGTACTGGAACGACTCAAGCAGCGTCTTGTAAGTCGCCGCGTCCGCCGTGCCCGACAGGGTCAGCACGATCTTGCCGCTGACGTCAGTCCCGACGCTGGTCACGGTGATGCCTTTGTACGTACCCCCGACGGCTACCAGGTTGGAGCTCAGTACATCGCCCGAACTGGCGTTTTTCAGGGTGATGGTGGCGCTTTGCATCTGGGTGCTGTCGACATCAGCGATGGCCACGCTGCCGGTAATCGCAACACCGCTGGTGCTACGTTCGGTGTACGAGGTGCTGAAGCCAGTAGCGACCGAACCGTCGGCAGTGCTCAGGTCCAGGGTTGGGGCGTCGTTGACCGCCGTGATCACGATGCTCACTTTGCCGGTCGTCACCGCCGAAGCGCCGGTGCTCAACTCGGTGGCCGTGGCTTTCACGATGATGTCGAAGCTGGCGGTCGAATCCTTGGCCGGCGTAACCGTCAGGGTCTTCAGGTTCCAGGTGCTGACATCGTAGAGCGTGCCGCTGCCATTGGAAGTGATGCTCGTGGTGCCATCGGTGATCACGGTACCGGCTGGCAAGCCGCTGATTTGCACCTTGTGCGACTCCGAGCCATCGTTGTCGACAAACGTGGTGGTAATCGGGCTGACCTTGATCGCGGTGTCTTCCAGGCCACGGTTGTAGACGTAGCCGGTGTAATAGCCTTCGCCATTGACCACGTGGCTATCGCCGAGCACTGCACCTGCGGCTTTCAACGCTTCCACGCTGGTGTAGGTCTGCAGGCCGCTGTTGCCCAGGGACATCGACACGCCGTTGTTGATCGACACATTGACGTCGTAGTTGCCCGCGCCGGCCTGGTTGTAGTGGTAGATGTCGAGGGTGTAGTAACCCGACTCGGTCGGCGTGTAGCTCGACCCGCTAATCGCGCTGCCCTTGCTCCAGGTCTCAGTGGCAACCAACTTGCCGCCCACGGTAATGGCCAGGCTGTCGTCGGCCGTACCGGTGAAGGTGTAGCTCTTGCCGGCTTCCAGGTAGATCAGGCCGGAGACCTTGGTCGCGGTGCCATCGACCACATTGCTGTTGCTGACGTTGTTGGTCACACCGGTGGAAGCCGCACTGGCGGCTGTCTTGGCGTCGATCACACGGATCAGATCGCTGGAATTGGCCACACCGTTACCGTTGGTCCCCAAATCATTGCGCAGGGTGCCGCCGGTCCAGGTCTGGATCACCAGGCCTGTCGGCACAGCGCCGAACGCGCCAACCGCCACGACAGGCACGTCCGCCACCGGGTGGATATCCACGGTGATGATCTTGGTGTCGCTGTAGGAATTACCGTCGGTAGCCTGGAATTTCAGCTGGGTGTAATCGCTCTGCTTGTTGCCCACGCCTGTGCCGCTGAAGCTGTTATCGCCCGACTCGTTGGCCGCCGGGGTGTAACGCACGTTGTGACTGTCGAAATCAGCCTGGCTGAACGACTTGCCGGCCGAGGTGGCGGTTTTCAGGTCAGACGCGGTCAGCGCAACCCACACGCCGTTGACGTTGTACTCGATCGAACCGGCCGGCAGGTTGGTGAACACCACTTTAGGGTTTGCGGAGTCTTCATCGCTGACGCCGAAGTTCGCCCAGATCAATTCGATCGAAGTGTCTTCGTTGCCTTGGATGTAGCCATTGTTGGCGATAGGGGTGTCGTCGACCAACGTCACGGTCGGCTGGCCAATGCTGTGTGAGTAGGCGCCGTCAGCGTCGGTGACGGTCAGGTCAATCTTCGGCAATTGATGACCGGAGTTGACGTAGTCCGCGCCCTTCTGCGTCAGCACAACGCTATTGCCGGACAAGCTGTAGTAGCCATCCGCATTGGTGCCGGTGGTGAAGGTGATCTTCAGTTGGGCGGCCGGGGTTTCTTCGTCGCTTGCCGTGAAGGTACCGGCCACGGTGCCGACTTTGGCGGTGTCCTCAACAATTGTGGCAGGCGTGATTGCAATCACTGGCACGTCGTTATGCAAGTTGACGGTCGGTTGGCCACTGTTGTTGGAGTGCGCGCCATCAGGATCGGTGACGGTCAGGTCGATCTTCGGCAGTTGATTGCCCGCGTTAACGAAATCAGCACCTTTCTGGGTCAGCACAACGTTGTTGCCGGAGATGCTGTAGTAGCCATCCGCGTTGCTGGTGCCGGTGAAGGTGACCGTCAGGCCCGAACGTGGGGTTTCTTCGTCTTTAGCAACGAAGGTACCGGCGACGGTGCCCGCAGTCGCAGAGTTCTCTTCCAGGGTGTTAGCAGCAACCGTGATGACCGGCACGTCGTTATGTAGATTGACGGTCGGTTGGCCGCTGTTGCTGGAGTTCGCGCCTGATGGATCGGTAACGGTCAGATCGATCTTCGGCAACTGGTTGCCGGCGTTAACGAAGTCAGCGCCCTTTTGGGTCAGCACAACGTTGTTGCCGGAGATGCTGTAGTAGCCATCCGCGTTGCTGGTGCCGGTGAAGGTGATCGTCAGGCCCGAACGTGGGGTTTCTTCGTCGGTCGCGGTGAAGG
>NZ_RWIO01000091.1:0-94703 GCF_009764655.1 Pseudomonas sp. PB105 | reverse complement strand
TGAGGAAAGGCTTCCTTGGTCCACCTGCCACCGATGAACTTTACTACCTCCACCTACAGGAAGACCTTGAACGCGCAGAACGCTATAACGCAATCTGGAGTCTGCTAGCGGACTACTCCTACGCCGACCCAAAAGTCCCCGAAATCAACGAAGTCCTCCCCCTCCCCCCCGCCAAACTCCCCGCATGGGACGGCAAGCTGCAATGGCTGGAAGCACGCCTGGCCAATATCCCCCCGCCAAAACCCAGCGAAGCACTGATCCAGCAGCTAGCCAAGGCCAAACTCCTGGAACCGGCAACCGGCAGACCCTAACGATAAGGCTGGGCGCATCCCGCCATTCCCAGTCGCCCGGCAAAGCTGATCTGCGGCTCAGCCAAGCCGTTTTTTCCCAGTGCATTCGAACACGCGCTTCAATGCCACTTGAACACCTCCTGCACAACCTCACTGACAGGCCGTGAAGCATGAGGCCCGTGCCCCGCTGGCCGTGGAAGCCGCTCCAGCACCTGGACGATGTTGCCCGTCTGATCGTGGCGCACCAGTACAAAGCGCGGCAAAGGTGTGCTGCGTACTGCACGCTTGCGAATAATTCTGACGGGCAAGTGTTCGGCGATCACGCCGCCATTGTCTTTGGCCTTTTCCAGCGCCTGTTGAATCGCTTTCACGTTTTCCTCGTACAACGCCCGGTTGTTTTTAGCCTGGTCCAGCAACGCAATGCCAAACAGGGTCGAGTCGGCGTTATGCGCTTGGGGCGCCTTGGCGAACAAGCTCAAGGTCGCCTCCTGCACCTCGTCACCCAAGTGGCGAAAATGGTTGGGGTCCGTTGTTTTCCCCAGGTTGAGCAGGTCTGCGATGTCCTCGCGCCCCCCCTTGATCGCGCCGGAATACACGTAATCCTCATCACCCGGAAATCCATGGGCCTGTTCATGGATCAGGGTGTTGGCCATAGCCTCATCGCTATGCCCCATGTAGCGGTAATAGTGCGTGGCGCCGTCCACATTCACTTCAATATATTTTTCCTGAAGGTTGCCTGCCTTGTAGCGGCTGTAGGACGACGGCAGGAGCTGGGCCTGCCACTCAGGCCCCTCGTTTTCAAGGAAGTTGATGTTGGAAAGATCCAGTTTATCCAAGTCCGCTTTCATGGTGCGCTGCTTGCGCGTAAAGGCAGCTACTGCATCATCGGAGTCCGAACCGAAGAACGTTTTGCACACAAATTTGAGATCTTTCTCTAACTCAGGATCGGACAGCGCACGCAGGGCGCCATTGAGCCGCTCCCGGGCGATGGGCAGTGCCCGTTCAATGGCTTGACGGCTTTGTTCAAGCGGGGTTGTTGCGGTGGACGCTTCGGCGGTCGCCAGGGTAGGCAGTTGAGCGGGATCCTGTGAACGCAGATCCTCACCGTCAACAGACGGCCTGCGCATTTTCCGAGGACGCTCGCTGGTAAAGGGCCGGGGGCCCAGTTGCTCTTTCAGCGCGGTATTCCAGGTTGTACGAAGCTCACCCAAGGGCTTGCCCAGACGAAAGAAACTGCGCTTGCTCAACCATTCGTAGCCTTGCTGTAACGGTTGCTCCAAACCCGCAACAGGGTTGAACAGGCTATGGGTCAGCTTGCCAAACGCCCTGGTAGCCGCCGACACCTTGGACAATGCGGTTTCTGCCCGACTGACAGCCTGTGCCCCTTCCACAGCCTCGCCCGCAACCACTGAACCGATCATCAAGGCGTCGAGTGCGCAGCCGGTGAGCGCGCCAAGGTCGGTCTTTACGCGACCGGAGGAGATGTCGTCATAGCAGCCCTTAAAGGGAATAAGCAGGTTTTCAATCGTCTGTACCGCTTCTTGCGTGCGTGCCTCGAAACGCTCACGCGGCGTGGAGCCCATGGCGGAGCCCAGGAGTTCCTGTCGATTGAGCACCAGATCATGGCGCCGCACATAGGCGGCAAAATCCCTGCTCTTCTGCGAAAAATATCCGCCGTCTGCCATTAATCCACGCCCGCCACCGGCCGGCAGGGTTTCGCGCAAGGCTCGTATCTGTACCTCGGACTCCGCAGCCCCTTGGCCGTCCACATGGGATTGCAGTTTTGTCACCCACAGACGGGGCACGACAGCTTCGCCTCGGGCCAGTGTCTTCAGGAACGCCGGACGCTCGAAGTACTCGCCCCTCAAGGGCCAGAACTCAAAACACTTTGCCTCTTCACCCTGTCCCGCCTGGACGATAAAACCATAACGCCCCTTTACGCGTTCCTTTTGTTCATCCGCACTGCTGATGGACTTTCCCTCGGCAGTGATGGACTCGGCCTCCACCCTGTAAAACGTCAGCTCTTCTCGCTCCAGCACCTGTCGGTCCTGGAAAGGCATTTTGCTGAATAAGTCCTTGAGACGTGTAGTGATGGCCGAACTGAACGTGTCGACACCCAACTTTACAGACTGCTCGAGTCGGTCTTTGGTAAAGCGAAGCCGATCAAAACCCGATTGCAGATCGGCGAGATCCCCGGCCACGTCCACCGTAATGCCGCCAAACGGGCCGTTGGCCACGTGTTGCGCATACTCGCCACTCTTCAACGCGCCCATCATATGCAGGTCAATCAAGCTCAATTCATACTCGGGGTCGGCCATGAAAAAAGGCATCGGATAGGTGTCTTTTTGCACGGGTTTTTCCAGGTCCCGCTTTGGGAACGCCACCTTGAGGTCCGCTTTTGCCAATTCTCTGCGTGTCAGGGGAGCCGTCTGCAGGGCGGCGGTGGCTTTATGCGTGGTCTCGATATAGTCGTTGTATTTCTGAGCGCTCTTGCGCATATCTTCGACGGTGTAATGGTCATCCGCGCGGCCCACGATCACACCATTGAGCACGCCCCAATCCAGCAACGGATCGGCCTCGGCCGCCAGGAAAAACGGCATCAGCGCGGGTATTGGCGGCTGGAGAGCCGCACGCTCCAGCACTTGAGCATACGTCAGGGTCCGACTCGACCCTGGCGCGTGCGCTTCAAGCAGGGCAACGGTTTTTCTCAACACCAGCCAGGCGGGAGAACCTATGTGCAGAGTGTCCGGGGTATCACGCACCAGAAACTCTGGCGCGACAGTCGCCAGAAATAGATGGCTTACAGCCTCCACGGCGTCCGGATGCACGCCTTTGCTGTGCACAAGGTGCGTTTGCAGGTCGTTGCGAACATCGGCCATCTTGAGCCCGGTATTTTGTACCGAGTACACGTCATAACCCGCCACGTGATTTCTCCGCTGTCCCAGGTGCGGATCAATACGTAAAAGGTGCGCGGTGATCAGTAACTGATTGAGCTGTGTTTCGCGTAAACCAGCGCGGGGAAGCTTCAACCCCTCCAGCAAACGATGCTGGCGATACACATTGAGATTTTTCTGACGGCGTAATAGCCCAGGGATGTGCGCATCGACATTACCGGAAAGAGACTGGAGTTGGTCCAGCCACTGTGGGCCGACGAAGCGTTCAAAAGACTCCACCAGCGTTCGGCGGTCTTCCAGGCTCAGTTTCAGCGGCGCGTCCAGCGCCAGCCATGGCCCGGTGTAGTTGCCCATCGGCGGGCTGGCCGGAAACGGATGGCGCTGCCAGCCAATCAGATTGCGAATGGCCCCGGCCGAGCGGAGTACGTCCTGCCCGTCTGCTTTGGGTAGCATCACACGCAGTACCTGCAACGCGTCGACTTCGCCCGTGGAGTGCAGAACATGTCCGGTGGTTTGCGCTATTTTCAGCAGTCTGTCGAAGAGTTTCTTCAAGCCGGGTCGGGCCGATACATCGTCGCTCATATCGATCCAGCGACCTGCACTGCCCGACGCCTGCAAACGGCCATCGCAGATGCGTAGACGGGCGGTCTGGCCGTCGATTCCATGGTTGCGCCAGAGCACCTGCATGCCTGGACGATTCGCCAGGGCTACCAGAACCTTGCGCCCACGTTGAACGTCAGTGGCCAGCGTGGACCCCGTGACGCTTGAAAAACGGATGTCCGCGAGGTCGATACGGTCCTGATCAGCCTTGCCCTGCACGCCTTGCTCCAAGGCAACGAGCCAGCGTTCCTTGTTTCTGGCATCCAGTACAGCCGTGTCGAGCATGGCTTGTGAAAAATCGCTGATGCCCTGCAATTGGCCTGGGATGTGATGAAGCAGCGTCGAAGGGCGTAGCAACGGTTCTGGACGGTTGATCTCAGCGGAACGCTCTGGCTGAGTGCGGGTGGCGGTAAACAGCGAACCTACGACAACAGGCTCAGGGGTAGCAGCGACCTTGGGCATTTGGGGAGCACGCTTTCACGATTGAAGAGTGCCTACCCTGCCGCAGGGAATCGTATGGATGGGATAGGAAAAGTCTTGGCCGCCAGCAGTCCTGTGCGCTGTTTAACGGGGCTCCCCCAAAATCAAACTCCGATAGTGCCCAGGATTGGACCCCGCCCACTTGCGAAACGCCTTATAAAACGAACTGGTGTCGGCAAACCCCAACCGCGCGGCAATCTCGGCAAAGCTGATCTGCGGTTCTGCCAGCCACACAATCGCCAATTCCTTGCGCACACTGTCCTTGAGGCCCTGATAGCTCTGCCCTTCTTCCGCCAGACGTCGGCGCAGGGTTGAGGCGGAGATGCACAAGGTGGCCGCAAGGCCTTCGGTTTCCGGCCAGGTGTCGGCGGGCATCTGGCGCAGGTCGTGCTTGATTCGGTTGGCCAGGCTGTCGGGGTCGCGGTATTTGACCAGGATGTTGGCCGGCGCATGGGCCAGGAAGCGCTTGAGTTCTTCCGGGCTGCGCTTGATCGGCAAATCGAGGCAGTCGGCGGAAAAGATCATGCGGGTGCGCGGTCGGTCGAAGCGCAGGTTGTCGGAAAACATCACCTGATAGTCATCGCAAAAATCCGGCGGTGGGCAGCGCAGTTCAATGGCCAGGATCGGAATGCGCCGTCCCGCCAGCCAGCAGGCCACGCCGTGCACGATCATCCAGTAGGTGAAATAGGTGAAAGCGCGACTGGGCTCATCTTCAGGCTCCAGCAACACGATTTCCGCCAGGCTCTGTTGGCGCACCAGTTGGGCGGGCATGCGTTCCAGCATCAGCGAGAGAAACCCCAATCCGGTCTCCAGGCTGGCGGCAAGCGTGGGTTGCGCCACGCAGGCGCGACAGAGGAACGCCAGGCTGCCGGACTTGAGCTTGCGCGGGTCCATGCCGAAGAACTCATCGTCCGTGCGCCGGGCCAGCAGGCGCCATAACCGTGCATAGGCCGTAGCCGGAATGCGCGCAGCCGGCTGTTCCAGCAACCCAGGATCAATCCCGACCTTGCGCAACACCTCCACGGTGGCCGCACCGGTTGCGCAGCTCTGCAACAAGGCCTCGCGCACGAGGTGGAGGGAGATGGTGTCTTTTTCCGACATGGGTGCAGTCCGTGCCCTGTGTGACGTGAAGTGCGGCCATCTTAGGCAGTCACGCGGCAAAAGAGTAGGCACCGGGTGGCCGGTCTCGGGTATTCTGCGCCGGGATTTTTACCGACAGGGAGTTGAATCGATGAGTTGCTGGGAAGTACTTGGGCTGCCGTCCGACGCCGATACCCGCAGTATCAAGCGCCAATACGCGGTGTTGCTCAAACAGCATCGCCCGGACGAAGACCCTGTCGGCTTCCAGCGCCTGCGCGAGGCCTATGAGCACGCGTTGCAGTGGAGCCGTTATGAGGCGCCCGTCGAAGTGCCGCAAGCCCTGCCGGTCGACACCGTGCAGCCAGCCGCCGCCGAGCCCGACACGCGCTACGACCAGGCGCAAGCCCTGGTGGCCAATGCCACGCCGGCCAATCTCGCGTTTCTCTATCAACAAGCCCAGGACAATGAATGCGCCGAGGCATTTGAAGCCTTGCTGCTGCAACGCTGCCTGAGTGGCACGGAACCCGCGATTGCGGACTGGGCCGTGACTCACCTGCACTGGCTCAGCCCCTGGCAGCGGGAAACGCCGGCGCGGCTGCCTGACTACCGCCTGGCCGCGCTGCTGGAGCAGATGTTTGCCCAGGTCGAGCACCAACTGACCGAATTGCTTGATCAACAACAGGTCGAGGCCTTCACCGCCGCCTTGATTGACTTGCATAACACCGAATGGCTCAAGCCCCTGGCGCGCCATGCACGGCTCAATGACGCGCTGGCCCGTACGCTGCTGGCCAGCAGCTTCTGGTCCGAGGCGCTGTTCGACACCCTGTGCACTGAGCAGGCCTGGTCCGATCAGTACCTGGAAAACCGCTGCCCAGAGCCCGAGTGGTCGGCGTTAAAGGAGCGCAACGCCCTGGAGCGTTTCAAAGCGCAGGCCTACCACCAGGCCAGCCTGAACAGCCGTGACCCGCAGGCGCGCGCGGCCAGGTTGCTGTTCGGCGAGCTGACGCTGGAACAACGCCAACGCTATGCCCGGCGCTTTGGCGAGTCCGATTGGAACGCCTGCCGCACCCTCAGCGAAACCCTGCTCAATCAATACCCGGCGCTGTGCGCGCAAATGCCCGATGAGGATCCTTACTTCTGGCGCGACTGGGAGCGCATCAGCCGCCCTTGGCCAATGTTTGTGGCGCTGCTGGGCATGGCCGCAGGCTGGGCGATCCACGACCAGCAACTGACCGACCACACCTTGATGGAATCCCTCGGCATGGCCCCGACCTGGGCCTTCCTGATCGCCATACCGGCGCTGCTCATCCTGGCCATCTGGCGTCCGGCTACTGACGGTTACGGTGAAATCGACGAGAAGCTCGCCGCGCACCTGTCGCCCTGGCTGAGCTTTCGCCGGCCGCCGCCGTTGGTGATCCGCGAGATTCTGCCGTGCTGGGTGCTTGGCCTGCTGATCTGGATCATCCTGGGCAATTACGCGTTCGCCGGCTATGTGCTGACGCTGCAGGGCCTGGGGTTGGCGCAGCGCGTACTCGGGCGACCGTCGATACGTGCAGCGCTGACGTGGCGCTGGCCTACGCGACCGTCGACACGCCAATGGGCCACCTGCCTGGGCCTCGGCGCCCTGCTGCTGAGCGCCGCGCTGATGTACGCAAACAGTCAACGTATCCACCGTGACGAGGGCTTGCAACCGTACCTGATGAGCCCTTGCAGTGGTCTCAAAGCGGGCGCGCCGGGGTGTACACCATGAACCGCATCACCATTGCCGCCCTGTGCACTCTCGTGCCCCTGACGCTGAGCGCCGTGGGCCTGCTGACGAATACCGATCTGCTCGCCCCACTGAAAACCTGGGCCAACCGCCAGGCCGCGCTTGAACACCAGCAAGCCCAGGCGCTGCGCCCGGTGATCGATTGCCTTAACCGAGTCGACAGCAATTGGCGGTTGGCGTACTTCAACTACCGCAATCGCAGCGCCCGCGCCAACGACCCCAGCCTGGACTTCATCGAGCGTTTTCCCGAGCTGTACCAGCGCACGCAAGGCCCTCAATTAAGCCTGCTGGACTACGACGCCAAGCGCCCGGACCTGTGCCTGCTGACGTCCTCGCAAAGAAGCGCGCTGCGCAAATACCTGCCGAAGGTCGCCGCGCTTCGCGATGACTATATGGACCACCTGCTGCAGGTCTATTCATCGGTGAAGGAGTTCGACTTCTACCCCAACGCAACCACTCCTGGCCTCGCCCCTGCGCAGCGAGCGATCAGCGATGCGCGGTTCTTCCCCGTGGCGGAAAAATTCCTCGCAGTCTCATCCGAACTGCGCGCCGCCGTGGACAAAGCCGACCGCCAGATACGCTTGCAACAACTGCAGCACTTGCAGGTCCGTGACAAACACCAGATGGCACTTATCTCTGGCCTGATCCTGCAAACCCGCGACACGATGCACAGCCTTGACCCGCGATCCCCCCAGCAATTGACGGATGCGTTGAGCGACTTACAGCAAACCTGGGATTACGCCCAGCGGTACCTGCGCCCCAATCAACCGACCTCCGAGGCCGAGGCCCAACGGCTGTGGCAGCGGATTGAACAACCCGGTTACGCCTACCTCGGCGCGCTGCAAACACTTGCCCGGCATTCAAGCGAAAACCCCGACCCAGAGCGGCTGGACGCTGATTACTTTGAAACTCAACGGCGCTTTGACTTGCTGGTGGATACCTATAACCAGGCCGTCGGGCAGGACTACTGAACGGCCTTCTCAGGGCCGTTCAGCCCCTGTTCAGCAAACGTCAAGATTGGCTGTTTAGTAATGAGTATCATTATGTTACAACTTAGGCTCCTATCTAGTTACGTTCTGGTGCCGAATGCTTGTCCCCTTTCTCATCATGCTGCGCGAAGGCATTGAAGCAGCATTGATCGTTGGCATCATCGCCAGTTACCTGCAACAGACCGGCCGTGGCCAGTGGATGCCGGCGGTGTGGATCGGGGTATTTCTCGCCGCTGCGCTGGCGTTGTTGGTGGGCGGTGGCCTGGAGTTGGTCAGCGCCGAGTTCCCGCAAAAACAACAGGAACTGTTCGAAGGTATTGTCGGCCTGGTGGCCGTGGGCATTCTCAGTTCCATGGTGTTCTGGATGCGCAAAGTGGCGCGCTCCATCAAGCATTCGCTGCACGCCTCTCTTGATCAGGCGTTGACCGGCTCTAAACACCAGGTCACGGCATTGATCCTCATGGTGTTTTTCGCCGTGGCCCGTGAAGGTCTGGAAACCGTGTTTTTCCTGCTCGCGGTGTTCCAGCAAAGCGAAGGGCCGGGCGCGCCGATTGGCGCCCTGCTCGGCCTGGTTTTGGCAATCATCGTGGGTTTCCTGATCTACACCGGCAGCATGCGCCTGAACCTCGGCGCGTTTTTCCGCTGGACCGGGCTGTTTATCCTGGTGGTTGCCGCCGGCATCCTGGCCAATTCGGTACAGGCCCTGCACGAAGCCGGCGTGTGGAACCACCTGCAAACCGTGCTGTTCGACTTCAGCGCCGCCTTGCCGATGGACAGCCCGCTGGGTTCGGTGCTCGCCGGCATGTTCGGCTATCAGGAAGCGCCAACCGTCAGCACCCTGGGCGCCTACCTGATTTATCTGGTGGTGGCGCTGGTGATGTTCTTCCTGCCTGCCGCACCGGCCAAACCCGCCCACACGCCCTCTTCCGTTTCCAGCCAGTAAGGACCGTCTCTTGTCCAGCCCAACGCCTCAACCCGCCTTGCCTCCCCGCGCCTTGCGCTGGGCGGTGGCCGGCTCGGTGGTCGTGATGATCGCCGCCGGTGGCCTGTTTTATTACGCCTCGCAATTGGCCGCCGCCAAGCGCCAGACCAACAGCAATGAAATCGCTGTGACTATTCATGGCCACGCCTGCGAGCCCAATGCACTGACGGTGCCGGCCGGGCGTGCGAGCTTTCGCATCATCAACCGCTCCGACCGCGCCGTGGAATGGGAAATCCTCGACGGCGTGCTGGTGGTCGAAGAACGGGAAAACATCGCCCCCGGCCTGAGCCAGGTGATCAACGCCAACCTGCTGCCCGGCGACTATGCGATCACCTGCGGCCTGCTGAGCAACCCCCGTGGCACCCTGCATGTGACGCCGACGGCCGCCTCCGATGCCCAGGCCAAGGCCAAGCCATCGATGGTGGCGTTTATCGGCCCGCTGTCGGAGTTCCGCGTGTACGTGAGCAGCCAGGGCAGCGCGCTGGTCAAGGCTGCGACCGCCTTGCAGCAGGCTATTGACGCCGGTGACCTGACCCAGGCCCAGGCGCTGTATGTGCCGGCCCGTGAGGCTTATCAACGTCTGGCCCCGGCCTCCCAGCGCCTGGCCGAGTTGGATAACGCAATCAACGCGCGTGCCGACTATTTTGAAAAACGTGAGCAAGACCCGGCCTTCAGCGGTTTCCATCGCCTCGAATACAGCCTGTTCCAGCAACGCAGCCTTGATGGCCTGGCCCCGGTGGCGCAGCGCCTGGTAACGGATGTCAGCACCCTCAAACAGCAATTGCTGGCCCAGTCCCTGCCGCCGGAGCAGTTGGTCAGCATCGTGGTGCGCAACCTCAACAGCCTGGCAGATGTGCGTGCCGCCAGCGGTGAGGAAGAACGCTACAGCCATGTCGACCTGAATGGTTTTGCCGCCAATCTGGAGGCTGCGCACAAGGTGGTCGAGTTGATGCGCCCACTGTTGACCAAGTCCGCCGCCGACCTGTTGCCGCATATCGACAGCGCCCTCGCCGCTTTCGATGCCGAAATCCAGGGTTTCAAGGTCGACAAAGGCTACGCCACGTACGACAGCGTCACCGCCGATCAGCGCAAGCAGATCGCCGACAAGGCCAAGGCTCTGGCCGTTGCACTCGATGGAATCGACCCCGCCCTTGGCCTTTCCGGCCTGCAGTGAAGACGACCGCACACATGAGTGATTCAACACCGTTTGATCTACAACGCCGCCGTGTCCTGCTGGGCATGGCCGCCACTGGCGCCGCGATTGCCGGCAGCAGCCTGAGCTGCCCGGCCATGGCCGCCACCGCCCAGGAACAAGTCACCACCGCACCGCGCAGTGACAAGACCCAGGACCACCACGACTTTTTCGGCCAGCACCAAAGCGGCATCGTTACCCCGCGCCCGGCGTGCGGCATGCTCGTGGCATTCGACGTGTTGGCCAGCGACCGCGAAGACCTGGAGCGCCTGTTCCGTACCTTGAACGAACGCATCAGTTTCCTGATGACCGGCGGCACCGTGGCCCAGATCGACCCAAAGCTGCCGCCTACCGATTCAGGGATTCTTGGCCCGGTGGTCACGCCGGACAACCTGACCATCACGGTGTCCGTCGGCGAGTCGCTGTTCGATGAGCGCTTCGGCCTGGGCGTCGCCAAACCCAAGCGCCTGAGCCGCATGGTCGGTTTCCCCAACGACGCGCTGGAACCGGCGCAGTGCCACGGCGACCTGAGCCTGCAATTTTGTTCCAACACCCCGGACACCAATATCCACGCCCTGCGCGACATCGTGAAAAACCTCCCCGACCTGTTGCTGGTGCGCTGGAAACCGGAAGGCAGCGTGCCGCCCCAGGCCCCGGCCAAACCCGGCGAGCCGGCGCAGAGCGCACGCAACTTCCTGGGTTTTCGTGACGGTTCGGCTAACCCGAACTCCAACGACGCCAAGGCCATGGACCAGATCGTCTGGGTGCAAACCGGCAGCGACGAACCGGCCTGGGCCGCCCATGGCAGCTATCAGGCGGTGCGCATCATCCGCAACTTCGTCGAACGTTGGGACCGCACGCCCCTGCAAGAACAAGAGAGCATCATCGGCCGCATCAAGACCACCGGCGCGCCGATGGATGGCCGCCAGGAAAGCCAGGTGCCTGACTACAGCAAGGACCCGGAAGGCAAGTTGACCAAGCTCGATGCGCACATCCGCCTGGCCAACCCGCGCACCCCGCAGACTCAGGCCAACCTGATCCTGCGCCGGCCGTTCAACTACTCCAACGGCGTCAATAAAAACGGTCAGTTGGACATGGGGCTGTTGTTCATCTGCTACCAGGCTGACCTGGAGAAAGGCTTTATCAGCGTGCAGACCCGGCTCAACGGCGAGCCCCTGGAGGAATACCTCAAGCCAGTCGGCGGCGGGTACTTCTTCACCTTGCCGGGCGTCACCGGCGCCAAGGACTTCATTGGCCGCACGCTGCTCGCCGCCACGCATCCCCAAACCACTGCCAACACCTGAAACCAAACCCCCACAGCGGAAACCGCCCCATGAAGAAGTCGACTCTCGCGTTGTCGTTGTTAATGACCCTCTCGCCCCTGGCCGCCTTCGCCGCCACCACGGCGCCGCTGGACCTGGTAGGGCCGGTGTCGGACTACAAGATCTACGTCACCGAGGAAATCGGCGAGCTGGTGACCCAGACCCAGGCGTTCACCGATGCCATCAACCAAGGCGACCTGGCCACCGCCAAGAAACTCTACGCGCCGACCCGTGTGCACTATGAGTCCATCGAGCCGATCGCCGAGCTGTTCAGCGACCTGGATGCGTCCATCGACTCCCGCGTCGATGACCATGAAAAAGGCGTGACCGCCGAAGACTTCACCGGTTTTCACCGCATCGAATACGCACTGTTCTCGCAGAATTCGACCAAGGGCCTGGAAACGCTGACCGCCAAGCTCAACACCGATGTCAACGACCTCAAGACCCGCGTCGACGGCCTGACCTTCCCGCCGGAAAAAGTCGTAGGTGGCGCCGCAGCCCTGCTTGAAGAAGTCGCTGCAACCAAGATCTCCGGCGAAGAAGACCGCTACAGCCATACCGACCTGTATGACTTCCAGGGCAACATCGACGGCGCGAAGAAAATCGTCGACCTGTTCCGTGGCCAGATCGAGAAACAAGACAAGGCCTTCCTGGCCAAGGTCGACAAGAACTTTGCCGCCGTGGACAAGATCCTGGCCAAGTACAAGACCCAGGGCGGCGGCTTCGAGACCTACGACAAAGTGAAGGAAAACGACCGCAAGGCGCTCGTGGGTCCGGTCAACACCCTGGCTGAAGACCTATCGACGCTGCGCGGTAAGCTGGGGCTGAACTGATCAACACCTGACTCGACGTCCTGCGTTCCGGCGCGGGATGTCACCGCATTGGGCGCTTGGGCGCAGCTCTCCTGCCCCGCTGAAACCATCAGGTAGCTACGCAGCTTTTCTTCCGCCGTGATCAGATGCGGCGCCGCCTTGCCCCATTTCACCCCGCCCTCGGCCAGCAACATCGGCAGCTTCAGCAGCCCCTTGGTTGCGGCCCGGATCAGTTGCGGGTAACCGTCCAACGGGTTTAACACCGCATTGGCAAACAACCCGGAATGCTTGATGAAGTCGAACGCACGCTCGCCGAACGTGGCCACCGGCTTGGTGGCTGCCAGCGCAGCGGCGGGCGGTCTGAACCGTGCGACGAGGCGCTGCACCGGGTTGGGCAGCAAGGCCTTGGCCGACCGCAGCAGCCCACGCGCCTGCCCCCCGGCGCCGATGACCACACCGACCATATCCAGGGCCAGATTGCCCAGGCCCTGGGCGATATCGCCGCGTTTGAACGCCTGATATGCCCCCAGAAACGGCACGAATCCCAACAGAAATTCATGCTCGCCGGCCCGGGTTTCGCGACGTTTTTCCAGTGGCAACGGCTCGCGCGCACGTTGCATCAGGGCTTCGGCGGGCTCATAGAAGTTGTCACGGGCGATCCTGTTGGCAATTTCAGCGATCTTTCGCGAGCCATAGGTGTTGGGAACATAGCTTTGCAGTGTGTGGTTGGCCGGCAACTCGCGTGATGCAATTGCCCCTCCCAGCGGTTCGACGATAACCGATGACGTCATTACCCCTGGCCTTGGCGCTGAGCCGGTCGTGTAGGCAGCAAAGTCGAAAGGCATCTGGGTGCCACGTGTTACCAGCACACTCGAAGAACCACGGCGCGTGCCGATAGGTTTCTTGCCGGTCACTCCGCCAAGCTCAAGTGCGTCGGGCAGGTCCGTGCGTTTGATCAGCTTGCCGCTGGCAAAGACCTCGTAATAGACCACCGCCTGATCATGCTCCACGCGCATCAGGGTTGCCTGGCGACCGCACTGTGCATCTCTGTGGGCCTGGGTCTCCTCGACCTGAATGACGTCGGTCTCGCCGCGCAGCGTGAACAATTGGACCTTGCCCAGCTCGATCATCGTGCGCTCGGCCAGCGGCAACTGGGCAAGCATCAACTTGAGCTTCACTGCATAGGCGCCCTGGAGCTGTTGGAGGTGATTGCCGACAGCGCTTTCAAGCAGCGCGTCCAGCTCGGGCAGATGACGAATACGTCGGTCCAGTGTTTCCTGGGCGCCCTGCGCAATCTGCGGCCCACGGCTTAACTGATAGGGCGTTTTCGCCGGCGCCGAAGGTGCAAGCAGATCCTCGCTGTGCACCCATTTTCCCGGTGTGAGGTCGCCGGTCATGTAGGTTTCCACCAGCGAACGGCGGCGCGGCTCCGTAACCGGTGCGTTGCGGCGATCCGCGGCGCTCGCCAATTCCAGGCACATGCCCTCAAGCTCAGCCGCCGTGCTGTCCGGAAATGCCCGCAGCAACTCCCTGATGGCCAGCGCCTTGCGGGTCGGCAGCTCCGCGCTGGCGCTGGCGAAGGCCTCGACCGTCTCTTTCTGCTGCTTGAACAACGCCCGCGAAGCGTCCTCGATGTCGTGTTGAGAATACTCGCCGTCACTGCGCAGCCTGACGGCACCGTTCAACACGCCCCAGTCGGCGAGGATTTTCAGTGCATTGAGTTGCATCAACTGGGCTTGTGCCTCTGAGGTGGGCGCCAGGAGGGTCAGCTCGCGGACCTGGTGCTCACTCATCATCCGTGACGTGCCCGGTGCGGCATGATCGGCGAGCGCGCAGCCGAGGCGTAATTCCATCCAGGCCGGTGTGCCGATGCGCACCGCGTCCGGCACCTCCATGACCAGCATTTCCGGGGCTGCTTGCGCCAGGTATACCGAGGCCAACCGCGCTGCCAGGGCCGGTGTCAGCTTGTTTTGTTGCTGCAGGTGGCACTCGATATCGCGACGCACCTCGCTGAACGTGCGGCCCATGTTCGCCGGCTGATAGATCGAATACCCGGCGATATGGCCAGGTTTGACGCCGCCCAGATTGATTCGCGCGACCTTGGTCAATGTGGCCTTGTCGGCGGCGCTCAACGTGTCGGGCGCAAACGGCCCGGTGTAGTCGCCCACCGGGGGCGCCGGCGGCAACGACAGCCGTAACCAGCGGATGACATTGCGTGTCTCGGCCACGGTGCGTGGCGACCCAAGGCCCTTGAGTTCCAGGAGCTGGCGCGCATCAAAGCGTGGCGTCGAGTACACCGCATTGCCCAGTGGTTCGGTCAGCGGGGTCAATGCCGCCAGTTCATCGCGCAACGTCTCCACTGCGTTGACGTAACGGGTCAAGTCCACCCAGCCGCCCACCGGGGTCAAGCGTTCAAGACGGCCTTCAGACACACGGAAGGGCTTGCCGTCCCAGTCGAATCGTTCACGTTGCAACAGGCTGAGCATTTCCGGGCGAGACACAAGTGCCTGCAGACGCGCCATCGCGGCTTGGCTGAGCGCGGGCAGCGCCGATGTGGGGGGGAGATCACAGGCCTCTGAAGACCAGTCGGTGATTTCGCCGTCGAGGAGATCGCCAAGCCCTGCTTCAAGGCGCTCGGCCAGCGCCTCGCGTTCCACCCGCTCAGCCGTCAGGCGCGGCGTATGTTCCAGGCCGGCCCGTTGGCGCGGCGCCTGAATCGCGGGGCTGGTGCTGTGTTCGGCGACGATGGGGGCCTGTGGAACGGGCGAGCCGGTGTTCGATAGTGACGTCAACATGTGAAAGCCTCTCTGCACGTTGTCTGAAGAGGCTATCTAAGAACCGTTGAAGCATGCTGACTGTAAGCCGAGTCCGGCCGCCCCACGTATTACGTTGCGCCGGATTACAGGATCCGGTACAGCAACCGCTCGATCCGCACCCGGCTGACCCGGCGCAGGAACTTGCCGACGGCTTCCGGGTAGTCCACCAGGGTTTGCAATTGCTGGTAACGCTCGATCCGCGTGGTGTGCTGGAAAATCTGTGCCAGCTCGGTACGACGCGGCTCCAGCCACTCGGCCCTGGGGTCGTCGATCAACAAGGCGTTTTCCAGGTCGAGCCGGAACGCCCTAGGGTTGAGGTTGTTGCCGGTGAGCAAGGTATAGCGTTCGTCGACCCACATGCCCTTGAGGTGGTAGGTGTTGTCGCCGTCGCGCCATAGATGCAGGTTCAGTTGCCCGCTGTCGATCATCGGCTGATGGCGCTTGGCAAAGCGGCGCAGGCTGATTTCATACAGGTAAGGCAGCGCCGCGATGACCTTGAACGGTTCGCTGGGCGGGATATAGAAGTCGTTGGCGGTCTTGTCGCCGACGATGATGTCGATCTTCACGCCACGCGCCAGGGCACGGTTGATCTCGCGGGTCACCGGCAGCGGCAGGTTGAAATACGGCGTGCAGATGGTCAGTTGCTGCTGGGCGCTGGCGATCAGCTCCAGAATCACCCGGCTCAGCGGGTTGTTCTTGCCGACGCCGAGCAACGGGCTGACCGACAGGTGGCCATTGGGCAACTGCCCGGCCGTGGTGTCGTACACCGCGTGCTTGAGGCGGCTGCGCAGGTCGCCGATATCGTTGCGCAGGCTGCGGGTGGTGGGCGGGTTCGGCAGGTCGAGGCGGTGCACCGCCTTGGAGGCGACCAGGCCGTGTTCCACCAGGTGCTGCATCGAATCGGCCAGGGGTTTGCTGTGAATCAGGTGGTAACGGTCAAACCGGTACTTGTCGAACTTGTGCAGGTACACGTTGTTCAGGCTGGCACCGCTGTACAGCACGCTGTCATCGATCACAAAACCCTTGAGGTGCAGCACGCCAAACAGCTCGCGGGTTTGCACCGGTACGCCGTACACCGGCACTTCACTGGCATGGCTGTGTGTCATGGCCTGGTACCAGGCGCTGTTGCCCGGCTGTTTGCCCGCGCCGATCAACCCGCGCTGGGCACGCAGCCAGTCGACCACCACCACGATGTCCAATTCCGGCCGTGCAACCTTGGCGGCGTGCAGGGCATCGTAGATCTCCTGCCCCGCTTCGTCCTGTTGCAGGTACAGCGCCACGATGTAGATACGCCGAGTGGCCTGGGAGATTTTTTCCAGCAGGCAGCGGCGATACGCATCGGCACCGGACAGCACGTCGAGCGCGTCGGGAGTGAGAGGGAAACCACGCAGCTTGGGCAACAGGGAGCGTTTGAAGAACGACGGCATAGGGCTCGCAATGGGTCGAATCCGAAGAGGCCCCGAGCTTACACCATGGGGTTGCTCAGGTCTCGTTGCCTGACATGGAAAAAGTTAATTGACCATGAAGAACGATCGTTCTACTGTCTCTCACATGAACGACATGACTGGCAATGAAACCCGCGACATTATCCTCGACGTCACCGAGAAACTGATCTATCGCCACGGCATCGCCGCCACCGGCATGGACTTTCTAGTGAAAACCGCCGGTGTCTCGCGCAAGAGTATTTACCGCTACTTCGCCAATAAGGACGAGTTGGTCATTGCCGCCCTGCAACGCCGCGACGAGCGCTGGATGCACTGGCTGCGGGGCGAAGTGGAACGCATCGACGGCAGCGGCGAACGCCTGCTCGCGCTGTTCGACGCACTCAGAACCTGGTTTGGCTCGGCGGATTTTCGCGGCTGCGCCTTCATTAACACCAGCGGCGAAACCGGCGACCCGCACAACCCCGTGCGCCAGCTGGCCAAAGCGCATAAACAGAAACTGTTCGAGTACGCGCTTGAACTGTGCCAAGCCCATGGCACCCCCGACCCCGAACGGCAGGCCGCACAACTGCTGATCCTGATCGATGGCGCCATTACCGTTGCCCTGGTGATGGGCGATTCAACCGCTGCTGATAATGCGCAAGGCATGGCGCGAACGTTATTGGGGCTTTGAATCCACCGGCCGAGCAACTTTGTCTGAAACAGGAGCGCTGAAATGTCATCCACCCCAGAAACACGCCCGCCGCTGCCGCCGTTTACCCGCGAATCGGCCATCGAAAAAGTCCGCCTGGCCGAAGACGGCTGGAACTCCCGCGACCCACAACGGGTGTCCCTGGCCTACACCCTGGACACGCAGTGGCGTAATCGCGCCGAATTCGTCCATAACCGTGAACAGGCCAAGGACTTTCTCACCCGCAAATGGGCCAGGGAACTGGATTACCGCCTGATCAAGGAACTGTGGGCCTTCACCGACAACCGCATCGCCGTACGCTACGCCTATGAATGGCATGACGACTCCGGCAACTGGTTCCGCTCCTATGGCAATGAAAATTGGGAATTCGACGAAAACGGCCTGATGGCCAACCGTTTTGCCTGCATCAACGACAGACCGATCCAGCAAAGCGAACGCCTGTTCCACTGGCCGCAGGGCCGACGCCCGGATGACCATCCGGGGTTGTCTGAACTGGGTTTGTAGCACGCTGTGGCTTTGGATCTGGCCACCGTTATATCGGTGAGCTGCTCACGACCCGCAGTGCCAGCCCTTCATAGGCATCCAGGGTAATGGTGAATTCACCCTCCGCCGTCAGGTCGCCCTCAACCCGTTCATTGATGATGTCCACCACCATCCCCGCGGCGATATCCGGCAGGTGCAGGGTTTCCGTGATCGGCGCAGGGCCGAAGTTCAGCGCAGTGATTTGCGTGCCCTTCCCGGCCGGCAAGTCGTGAACCATGATCAGCAGCGCGGGGTTTTCCACGTCCGGCACCAGGATCTGGCGGCTGGCGGCGATGTCGTAGGCGCGGCGCACGGCCAGGATTTTTTGCAGTTGCGAGGCAAATGAGTCGGGGTCCAGCAGTTGGCTGTTCAGGCTGCCATACAGGCTTTTCGAGCGTGGCATCTGGCCGGCGGAGAGTTCGGCATCGGGGTTCAGGTCCACCAGATCGTAAGCCCCACGATGAATCCAGCGGGTGTCGCCGTCCTGCATCAAGTGCGCAACGTCGTCAGCCGCCAACGGCAGCGCCCCCACCAGGTCCCAGCCGGACAAGGCAAATACCCCAGGTTGCATGGCGTTGTACATCACCAGCAGCAAATGGATCTGGCGGATCTGTTGGATATCCGCCGGCGTGATCGCCTCCAGGTCACGGATACCCAGCGCCGCCGTGATGATGCTGGCCGTGGTGCAGGACACGCCATTGGTGACGAACTTGAGGTTATACGGCGCATGCTCGCCCGTCAGGCGCTCGTACATCTGTTCACGGATGTGCTCGCGCAGGATATTGCCGGGAAAGGTCTGGCCCTGGTAGAGGAAGCTGTCGTGGGCATGCAGGGTCCAGAAGTGCACCAGTTCCAGCGTCAACTCGTCGTGATTTTGCAAGGCATGGATCAGCGAGCCGGGGTCGATGCCCTGGCGGTGCATCTCGCGCAGCATCAGGCGCAGAAACTCGGCATCGCCCATCAGCAGCGCATGCTGGTACGCAGGCCGGGTGATGAAGTCATAGGAGAGGTCGGCGCCGCCGTGGGACATGGAAGCAATATCGTCGACGGTGAGGTTCAGTTCCTGAAAGCTGAACCCGCCCGCCTTGCGAATCGCCCCGCCGAGCAGTTGGTTGCCGGTGATTGACAGCGGATGGCTTTCGGACCAGGCCGTACCATCGAGCTTGCGCTCCACACCGAGGAAGCCGTTGGCGTCCAGGCGCAGGATCTTGGCACCCATCACGTCGATGGCGTGCAGGGCGTCGCCAATGATCATTTGCTGAGCGGCGAAGGTCGGGTCCAGCCAGTTGAGCGACGGCTGGCCTTCCTTGAAGTAGTGCAAGTACACCCAACGGCGCGGCTTGCCATCCACGCCGATGACTTCGGCGGTGGTGCTCCAGTCGGTTTCCTTGACGCCAGGTTCAAAGAAGATCACCCGCTGCAACTGACCGACGATGTAGTGCTTGTCGCGCAGGGCGTCCACCTGCAAGGGGCTGAGGTTCTGGGCATCACGGCCCTCGGCCACGTCGGGCAGCAACGGCCAGTCTTCCTCACGGATTTCCACCATGTGATAGAGGCCGGGGTAATCCTCGTAGGCCATCTCGGCCAGGCGGAAATCCGCACCCTTGCCGGTGTGGGACGGGATCACATCGTCAATGATCACTGCGTTGTGCGCCGCTGCCATGCGCGTCAACGCCTGCAACTGGGCCTCGGTGCCCAGCTGCGGGTCGATCTCGAAGCTGATGCGGTCGAAGTTGCCATCGATGGTCGGCGTGTGCCGCGTGCCGCTCAGGCCACCGGACTTTTTCAGCGGGCCGTTATGAATGCCCTGGATGCCGATCTTCGACAAGGTATGCCACAGGGTTTCATCCCCCAGCGCCTCCAGCACCGTACCGCCCTCGCGGGTCACGATCGACACGGGGTACGCGGTGAACCACACCGACGAAAGGGCCGTGGCATCGCGCGGTCGTGTCTGTGCAAAGGGCTGTTGCCACAACCGGCCTTGCCCGGAATAGAGCTTGGCGCGCTGGCGGGCGGCATGCAGCATCGATTGTTCTACCAGCCAGTTCACATGGTTGTTTTCAGCCGCGGTCATAAGCTCGGTACCTGTCGTCGTAAAACGTTACTCGTAGACATATGAGGGGGACGCAGCCCATTCGTTGCATTGCATTGGCCGTCGTTACGCCATTCCCTCCGTGGCTTGACGATACTGGCGTGGCGTAAACCCGGTCGAAGCCTTGAACTGCCGGGTAAACGCACTGTGATCGGTATAACCACACTGCAAGGCCACTTCGGTGATCGGCAGGTTGCCGTGCAAGAGGCGATGGGCGTGTTCCAGCCGTACCTTTTGGATCATCTGTCGGGGAGTGAGGTGGAACACGCGCTTGCAGTAGCGCTCCAGCTGCGCCACGGAGATTCCCGCGATGCGTGTCAGTTCGCTGAGGCTGACGCGGCGATTGAAGTGCATGCGGATGTGCTCGTCCACAGCGGCCAGGCGCTGGTAGGCCGGGTGGGTCTGGCTGGCCGATTGCAGGTCCACTGAGATGCCGGCCAGGCCGATGATGCGGTCTTCATGGTTGTACAACGGCCATTTGTGGGTCAGGCACCAACCGGGTTCGCGGCTGCCGTAGAGGTGCAGTTCGAGTTGGTCCTCAAGCACAAACCCCTGCTCCAGCACACGCCGATCCTGCTCGGTGTAGCCCGGCCCCAGTGGTGCCGGGAAGACTTCGGCGCTGGTCTTGCCCAGCAACGGTTGCAGATGCTTGAGGCCGCAGCGCTGCACCAACGTGCGGTTGGCAAGCACGTAACGGGCGTCCAGGTCCTTGATGAAGAGGGCCGCATTGGGGATCACATCCAGCATCGGCAGCAACTGCGCTACGCCGGCCACCAACTGCTCGATGTCATGGGGGCGATTCGCACCGCCGCCTTGGCAAAGGGTCGCAAACGCGCTGTGCACCATGACGGTATTTCCCCTGCTGATCCCTCGACGCATAGCAGATTGCCCGATGCCCCGAGTGCTGTCGAGGGAGGAAAACTGTGCTGAATTCGTCATCGATGTCGGCAAAAAACATCAATCGCCGCGCCGCCTGCGCGTTCACGATAACGCCACTGCCTGCCGATCCAATCACCCACCAGAAGGCAACGCTATGAAGCGACTGCATGTGATCGACTCCCACACCGGCGGCGAACCGACGCGCCTGGTGATGGCCGGTTTCCCCGCGCTCAAGGGTGCGAGCATTGCCGACCAGTTGCACAACCTGCGCAGCGAACACGACCCATGGCGCCGCGCTTGCCTGCTGGAACCCCGTGGCAACGATGTGCTGGTCGGTGCGCTGTACTGCGAACCGGTCACGCCAGGGGCTACCTGCGGGGTGATCTTCTTCAACAACGCCGGTTACCTGGGCATGTGTGGCCACGGCACGCTCGGGCTGGTCGCGTCTTTGCACCACCTGGGGCGTATCCAGCCGGGCGTGCACCGCATCGACACGCCGGTGGGCCCGGTAACCGCCACCTTGCACGACGACGGCGCCGTGACCCTGCGCAACGTGCCCGCCTATCGCTATCGCCAGCACGTGGCAGTGGCGGTGCCAGGGCATGGCGTGGTGCACGGCGATATCGCCTGGGGCGGCAACTGGTTCTTCCTGGTGTCCGAGCACGGCATGGCGCTGGAGATGCACAACGTCGACGCGCTCACCGATTACACCTGGGCAATGCTCAAGGCCTTGGAGGACCAGCGCATCGGCGGTGCAGACGGCGCGCTGATCGACCATATCGAACTGTTTGCCGACGACGCCCACGCCGACAGCCGCAACTTCGTGATGTGCCCCGGCAAGGCCTACGACCGCTCCCCGTGCGGCACCGGCACCAGCGCCAAACTGGCGTGCCTGGCCGCCGACGGCAAGCTCGCCGCCGGGGCAACCTGGGTACAGGCCAGCATCACCGGCAGCCAATTCGAAGGCCGTTATGAATGGGACGGCGAACGTGTCATCCCTTTCATCACCGGCCGCGCCTACATGACCGCCGACAGCACGTTGCTGATCGACGAGCAGGACCCTTTCGCCTGGGGCATCGGAGCCCCCTCTATTTGACTGAACGGAGTGAGCACCATGAGCGACAACATTTTCACCGGTTGCATCCCGGCGCTGATGACCCCGTGCACGGCCGCGCGCACGCCGGACTTCGACGCACTGGTCGCCAAAGGCCGCGAGTTGATCGGGGCCGGCATGAGCGCGGTGGTGTACTGCGGTTCCATGGGCGACTGGCCGCTGCTCAGCGAGGCCGAACGCCAGGAAGGCGTGGCGCGCCTGGTGGCGGCCGGCGTGCCGACCATTGTCGGCACTGGCGCGGTGAACAGCCGTGAAGCGGTGGCCCATGCGGCCCATGCGGCCAAGGTCGGCGCCCATGGCTTGATGGTGATTCCCCGCGTACTGTCCCGTGGCGCGTCTGCCACTGCGCAAAAGGCTCACTTCTCGGCGATTCTCAAGGCCGCGCCGGACCTGCCGGCAGTGATCTACAACAGCCCGTACTACGGCTTCGCCACCCGCGCCGAGCTGTTTTTTGAACTGCGTCGCGAGCACCCGAACCTGATCGGCTTCAAGGAATTCGGCGGCGGCGCCGACCTGCGCTACGCCGCCGAACACATCACGTCCCAGGACGACAGCGTGACGTTGATGGTCGGCGTCGACACCCAAGTGGTGCACGGTTTCGTCAACTGCAACGCCACGGGCGCCATCACCGGTATCGGCAATGCCTTGCCACGGGAAGTGCTGCAGCTGGTGGCCCTGAGCACGCAGGCGGCCAAGGGCGATGCCAAGGCGCGGCGCCTGGCCCGTGAGCTGGAGGCCGCGTTGGCGGTGCTGTCATCCTTCGATGAAGGCTGCGACCTGGTGCTGTATTACAAGCACCTGATGGTGCTCAACGGCGACAAGGGCTACGCCCTGCACTTCAACGAAACCGACGTGCTCAGTGACGCCCAGCGCCGCTACGCGGAAAATCAGTACGCGCTGTTCCGCCAGTGGTACGCCAATTGGTCGGCAGAACAGAACGTCGCCTGATGTTTGCGCGCCGCAGGGCTGTGCACGGCGGCCTACTCGATGGCCAGAGAGAGGCATAAGCCATGGCTGAAGATTTCGTGGTGGTCGGCGCCGGCATTATCGGCGTCACCTGTGCCCTGCAACTGGCGCGCCAAGGGCGGCGCGTGGTGGTGCTCGACGGCCAGGAACCTGGCATGGGTGCGTCTTATGGCAACGCCGGGCACCTGGCGACCGAACAGGTGTTCCCCATCGCCGATCTGTCGATCCTCAAGCGCTTGCCTGCGATGCTGATGGATCCCATGGGGCCGCTGCGCCTGGACTGGAAATACCTGCCTCGCGCCCTGCCCTGGTTTGCCCGGCTGTTGCTGAACCTGCGACCCGCCCCTTATCAGAGAACCGTGGCCGGCATTCGTGCGTTGAATGAGCGCAGCCTCGGCGCCTGGCAGCGTTTGCTGGCCAGCATCGATCGGCCTGGGCTGTTGCGCGAGGATGGCTCGCTGCTGGTGTATGAGCGGGCGCAATCGCGTGAGGCGCTCGATCGCCTGCACCGGCGCATGCAGCAGCAAAACGTGCCGGTGGCGTTCTGGTCGGCGGAGGCCATCCGCAAGGCTGCCCCGCAATTGAGCGAGCAGGTCCAGGGCGGGTTGTTTTTTCCGGGTACCGGGCACTTTCTCGACCCGTACGAGGTTCTTTGTGAATTGGTGGATGCCGCCAGGGCCAGCGGGGTGCAGTTCCTCAAGCGCCAGGTGCTGGATGCGCGGGTTGTCGACGATGGCGTCGAGCTGGTCACCGATCAAGGCGCCTTCTGCGCGGGCCAGGTCCTGATTGCCTGCGGTGCCCATTCAGCCGCGCTCACCACCGCGCTGACCGGCAAAAAAGTCCCATTGGACACCGAGCGTGGTTATCACCTGATGCTGCCTCACGAGCAGCAACGCCTGCCGTTCGCCGTGACCTCGCTGGAACGCAAATTCATCATGACGCCGATGGCAGGCGGCCTGCGCCTGGCCGGCACCGTAGAGTTCGCCGGCCTCGAACGCCCGGCCAACATGCAACGCGCCTGGCAACTGCATCGGTTGAGCAAGGGATTGTTCCGCGATGAGCTGAATGCACAGGACGCCACGCCATGGATGGGGTTTCGACCGTCACTGCCGGATTCACTGCCGGTCATTGACCGGGTGTGCGACGGCAAAGTGCTGCTCGCGTTCGGGCACCAGCATCTGGGTTTGACCCAGGCGGCGGTGACAGCGCAGATGGTCGGTCAACGGGTGTCGCAAACGCCCGAGCAAACAGGTTTACCGGCGCCTGGGCTGTATCGGCTGGATCGCTTCTGATCGCCAGGGGCTGATGGGGTTTCAGTCACGCGCTTGCACGAACAACCGGGCTTTGCGCGTCAATTGATCCAGATGCCGATCCCGCTGCTTCTCCGCGTCGACCATCGCGCGCTTGCCGTGTTTTTGCAGCAAATACGTGTGGATCTGCCGCACTTCCAGGGAGTTGTAGATCGCGGCCACATCCAGCACGCCCATCAAGCCATCGGTGCCGTAGTCCCGCGTGTTCATCAGCACCTGGGTGCCGCGTGCGCCGCGCACCTGCAAGCCCAGGGCCTCGAACACCGGCACCTTTTCCACCGCACACCCCAGCTCGGCATGGGGATAACGTGTCAGCACGTCCTGCATCATGCCCCGCGCCACACCCTGGCGGCGCATGCCAGCTTGCACCGCCATAAAGGCAACACCACAGGCGTCGGGATCATCCTTCACCGGCAGGCACAGTAAAAAGCCGATGACCTTCTGCGCGTCCTGGGCATCGGTGGCGACGATCAGTTCGACGGCAATGCCCTTCTCGCCATTCAGCGCCTCCAGGTACAGGTGCACCTCAAAGCCAATCGCGTACTGGTAGATGTTGTACAGCAGGTTGCTCGGCGGCAGCGCAATGCTGCTGATATCGGTGAGGTTGTCCACCACCATCTGCAGGATCTGGCCATTGATAGGCTCGGGGCATGGCGAGGTGTAACGGGTAAGGCTGAACATGCAAATTCCTGGGGTTTCGCGTCTAGGCAGTGGCGATTGTACCTGTTGCGCACGGTTTATTGCCCGCACACCTCGCGTACACACCCGCGCAGCCAGCGGTGGGCCAGGTCGGCGTCCAGCCGTGGGTGCCAGAGCATCGCCACGGTAAAGGTCGGCAACCTCAGCGGCAGGGCAAAACAGAACACGTCGCGACGGTTGGCGACGTAGCGCTGCGGCACGCTGGCGATCAGGTCAGTGTCACGCGCCAGGGCAATGGCGGTGGAGAACCCGGCGACGATGCTGGTGATCTGCCGCGTAAAGCCCAGGGTTTCAAGCGCATCGTCGATCTGCCCCCGCGCCTGCCCGCGCCGCGAGACGTAGACGTGCTCGCCCTCGGCAAACCGCGCAGCGCTGATGTCGCCCTGGCTCAAGGGATGACCGCTGCGCACCACGCCAACCAGGCGGTCGCGGAACAGCGCCTGGGTCAGCACCTCGGGGCTCGCGGTGGGATCGACCACGCCGGTTTCCAGATCGACGCTACCGTCGCGCAGCAGCGTGCTGTCTTTGTCGGTCTTGTTGACGAAACGCAGGCGCACGCCGGGGGCCTCTCGGGCGATACGCGCCAGGAGCGCCGGACCAAAGCTTTCGACGAATTCTTCGCTGGTGCGCAAGGTGAACGTGCGCGCCACCACGGCCATGTCCACAGCCTGCGCGGGACGCAGCACCGTCTGGGCGTCCTGCACCAGGCGGCTGACCTGTTCGCGCAACGCCACAGCGCGGGGCGTGGGCACCAGGCCGCGACCGGCGCGCACCAGCAGCGGGTCGCCAGTGGTTTCACGCAGGCGTGCCAAGGCGCGACTCATGGCCGAAGGGCTCAACCCCAGGCGCTTGGCCGCGCCGGCAACGCTGCCTTCGGCGAGCAGCACATCCAGGGTGACCAGCAGATTCAGATCAGGCATCAGCGCTCCTCATCAGGCGTTGGGTGCAGGTATTTGCTGCATACCATGCGTCTTCCGCCATATTAGGCGACGCCGTAGAGTTGTGACAGTTGCTTTCACTCAAGGAATTGCCCATGTCCCCTTCCCCACGCGGCAGCCTCGTCAGCCTGTCGCTGTCCATGCTGCTGGCGTCACTGGGCACCAGCATCGCCAATGTCGGCCTGCCCAGCCTGGCGCAGGCGTTCGACGCGTCGTTTCACGCCGTGCAGTGGGTGGTGCTGGCGTATCTGCTGGCGATCACGGCGGTGATTGTCAGCGCCGGCCGCCTGGGTGATCGCCTGGGACGGCGTCGGCTGCTGCTCGGCGGCTTGCTGCTGTTCAGTCTGGCCTGCGGGCTGTGCGGCGCGGCGGCCACTCTCGACATGCTGATTGCTGCACGCATCCTGCAAGGGCTTGGCGCGGCGGTCATCATGGCCATGGCCCTGGGCATGGTCGGCGATACCGTGACCAAGGAACGCACCGGCCGGGTGATGGGTTTGCTCGGCACGATGTCGGCCGTGGGCACCGCCATGGGCCCCAGCGTCGGCGGAGTGCTGCTAAGCCTGTCGGGCTGGCGGGCATTGTTTCTGGTGGGCGCACCGCTCGGACTGCTGGCGGCTGCCCTTGCCTGGCGCTTTCTGCCGGTGGATCGACACCCTGCGCCAGCCTCCAGCGGCCACCGGTTCCGGGCGCTATTAAAGGATCCGCCATTGCGCACAGGCCTGGCGATGAGTGCGCTGGTGGCGGCGGTCATCATGGCCACTTTCGTCGTCGGGCCGTTTTACCTGTCTCGTGGCTTGGGGCTTGACCCGGCCTGGATGGGCCTGACCATGGCCGTCGGGCCGTGCGTCGCGGCTGTCACCGGCATACCGGCGGGCCGCCTGACCGACCGCCTGGGCAGCCAACGCATGACCCGCGGCGGGCTCGGCATTCTGCTGTGCGGCGCGCTGTGGCTGACGGTGGCTTCAGGGTTGCTCACCTACCTGGGCGCGCTGATTGTGTTGACTGCGGGCTACAGCCTGTTCCAGGCGGCGAACACCACCGCGGTGATGCGCGATGTCGAGGCGACGCGGCGCGGTACTGTCTCGGGCCTGTTGAACCTGTCGCGCAACCTCGGCCTGATTGTCGGTGCTTCGGCACTCGGCGCGGTGTTCGCGTGGGCAACCCCGGATGTGACCCACGCCACCGCGCAGTCCGTGGCAAATGGCCTGCACGCTACCTTCGGCGCAGCGTCCGGGCTGATCCTTCTTGCCGCCGTGATGGCATGGGGCCGCAACCGCGCCGTGAATGGCCTTCATAACCTCCGTTGAGGCAAAAAAACAAAAAAGGCGTTGCGCCAGACCGGGTTACATCGCGCATCATGGGCGCTTTCAAGCTCAAGGGTAACGTCCATGCGCGTTCTGTCATTGATGATGGGTCTTACGACGCTGGCCGCCAGTTCGGTGTTCTGCGCCAGCGCGATGGCGAATGAAGAAAGTCAGCTGGTGCAACAGATCAACGAGTACCGCAGCCAGGTCCAGCGCTGCGGCGACCAGGGTTCCCAGGAACTGCCACCGCTGGCCAGCGACACCCGGCTGGTGCTGCCGGCCACTAACGTCGGCGACCTGCAGCAGGCGCTGGCCCGGGCCGCGTACCCGATGGTGAATGTGCAGGCCATCAGCCTGTCCGGTCCCAAGGATGCCCAGGCTGCCATGAAGGCGGTGCGCGAGAGTTTCTGCCGGGTGGTCCTGGACCCGCAATTTATCGACATCGGCGTGAGCAACAGCGGCCAGGACTGGCGCATCGTGCTGGCCCGCCCCTTGCTGTCCAGCGGCCTGGGGGATTGGCAGACCGAAGGCCGCAAACTGCTCGACCTGATCAACGCCGCCCGTACTCAGCCGCGCCAATGCGGCACCCAGGCGTTTACCGCGACCACCCCGCTGTCGTGGAATGACACCCTCGCCAGCGCCGCCAACAGCCACACACGTAACATGGCCAACGGCAATTTCTTCGACCATCTGGACCACGACGGCCGCACGCCGGGCGATCGCGCCGAACTGGCCGGGTACATCGCGAAGAACATCGGCGAAAACATCGCCGCCGGCCTCGATACCCCGCGCAAGGTGGTCGACGGCTGGCTCGCCAGCCCCGGCCATTGTGCCAACCTGATGAACCCGCAATTTCGCGAACTGGGCGCGGCCTACGCCATGGACCCGAAGAGTGATGCGGGCATCTACTGGACCGGTTTGTTCGGCACGCAATAAGGGGTGGGCAATTGCCCAACCACAGCGGCTCAACTCTACTCAAATGAATAGAGCATCAAATTGCCATCTATTGGATAATTATGCTGAACTGGCAGCGTCCTAGCGGGTCTGTAGCTTTGCGCCACACACTGAAAGGCGCGCTGAAGACTCTGGATTACAAGGTGTTTCCCCAATGATGAATTGGCTGCAAAGCAGCAGCGACATGGCTGAACGGGTACGTCAGCATGATTGGGCCAACACGCCGCTCGGTCCCTTGGAGCAATGGCCGGACGTTTTGAAAACCACCGTTGCGCTGTGTTTCGCGTCGAGCTTTCCCCAGGCCATTGTCTGGGGCCCGCATCTCATCACGATCTACAACGACGCATTTGTTCCGATCCTGGGCAATAAGCCCTATGCCTTGGGCCGCCCGTTCAGTGACATCTGGCGCGAGGCGTGGTCCGACATCAGCCCCATCGCCGACGCGGCGTTCCAGGGGCACGCGACTTATATTGAAAATTTCCCGTTGGTAATTGAACGCGGCCAGGCTCGGGAACAGGCGTATTTCACCTTCTGCTACAGCCCGATCCGCGACTCCCAGGGCCGCGTGGTCGGCCTGCTCGACACCGTGACCGAAACCACGCCCACGGTATTCCTCGCCCGGCGCCTGGCGGTGCTGGATGCCATCGGCCATGCGGTGGTCAATGCGACTGATGCCCAAGCCATCCTGACCCACACCACACAGTTGCTCGCCGAACACCTGCAAGTGAGCAATTGCGCCTACGCCGACATGGACGCCGATGAAGACGGCTTTACCATCCGCGACAATTGGGCCGCGCCCGGCTCGCCGAGCATCATCGGCCGCTACAGCCTGGCGGGGTTCGGCGAGAAGGCCGTCAACTGCCTGCGGGGCGGCGAGCCCCTGGTGATCTACGACAACCTGCGCGAGCTGCCGCCGGAAGAATCTGCCGCCTTCCAGGCGCTGGGGGTAACCGCCACCATCTGCATGCCGCTGATCAAGAACGGCCGCCTGACTGCCTTGATGGCCGTCCACGACAAATCCGCACGGGCCTGGTCACCCTACGACCTGGCCTTGCTGCGCGAAGTCACCGAACGTTCCTGGGCGCATATCGAGCGCGTGCGCGCTGATGCCGATGTGCGTGAAGGCCTGGCAGCGTATGCAGAGTTGAACACCTACCTGGAACAACGGGTGGAAGAACGCACCCAGGCGCTGGCCCAGGCCGAAGCTGCGCTGCGCCAATCCCAGAAACTCGAAGCCATCGGCCAATTGACCGGCGGCGTCGCCCATGACTTCAACAACCTGCTGACGATCATTCGCTCGTCGGTGGATTTTCTGCGGCAGCCAGGCCTGTCGGAAGAACGGCGCCAGCGCTACATGGGCGCGGTGTCGGATACCGTGGAGCGCGCCAGCAAGCTGACCAGCCAGTTGCTCGCCTTTGCCCGCCGCCAACCGCTCAACCCGGAAGTCTTCGACGTGGGCCAGCGGGTCCAGAACATTGGCGAGATGCTCGAAAGCGTCACCGGCGCACGCATTCAGGTGCAGGTCGAGTTGCCGCCCTTGGCCTGTTTCGCACGTATCGACGCCAGCCAATTCGAAACCTCCCTGATCAACATCGCCCTCAATGCACGGGACGCCATGGGCGGCCAGGGCACGCTGAGCCTGCGGGTCGCCGGCCGGCAGGCGCTGCCACGCATCCGTGGCGACGCGGGATCACGCCAGCCCTACATCGCCATCGCCATCGCCGATACCGGGCCGGGTATCGAGGCCGACGCCGTGGAGCGGATTTTCGAACCGTTCTTCACCACCAAGGCAGTCGGCAAGGGCACTGGCCTGGGCCTGTCCCAGGTCTTCGGGTTTGCCAAGCAGTCGGGGGGCAATATCGATGTGTCCAGCACGCCCGGCCAAGGCAGCGTATTCACCCTGTACCTGCCCCAGGTCGAAGCCCAGGCATCGCAACCGCCCAGCCCTCAGGAAACGCTCGCCGCGCCCCACGACACCACCGAGTGCCGGGTGCTGATCGTGGAGGACAACCTGGAAGTCGGGCGCTTTGCCAGCCAGATCCTTCAAGACCTGGGCTACCAGACCACCTGGGCGACCGATGCCGAGCAAGCCCTGACCTTGGCCGGCCAGGATGCAATGGCCTTCGATGTGATTTTCTCCGACGTGGTCATGCCCGGTATCACGGGCGTCGTCATGGCCAAATTGCTGCGCCAGCGCCGGGCAGACCTGCCAGTGGTGTTGACCTCGGGCTACAGCGACGAGTTGGCAGACTGCGGCTACGAAGGCTTCGAATTCCTGCCCAAGCCTTACTCGGCCGAGCAGGTGTCGCGGGTGCTGGTCAAGGCGATGCTCAAGGACTGAACGCCACCCTACTGCGCCACGGCCACCTGATTGCGGCCCAGCGCCTTGGCCCGGTACAGCGCTTTGTCGGCGGTGTTCATCAGGCCATGCAGGTCCTCATCCTGGGCTTGGGTCGAGGCCACGCCCAGGCTTGCCGAAAGCCCCTTGACCGGCTCGACCGCCAGCCCGGAAATCGACTCGACCAACTGCTCGGCAATGGCCTGCGCGGCTTCCAGCGAGGTGTTGGGCAGCAACACCGCAAACTCCTCGCCGCCCAGGCGGCCATACACATCAGATTTACGGAATGAGGCACTGATCACGCCGCCAATCTGGCGCAACACCTGATCGCCGGCCTGGTGGCCGTAGGTGTCATTGATGTGCTTGAAGTGGTCCATGTCCATCATCAGCGCGCACAGCGGCTGCTGGTTGTGTCGGCACTGCGCGTAGAGCAGGTGGGCATGTTCGAAAAACGCGCGGCGGTTCATCAGCCCGGTCAGTTCGTCGGTTTGTGCGGCGCGCGCGGAAATGCTGTGGGCGCGTTCCATTTGCCGGGTCAGGCGAAACGCCTTCTCCAGCGCATCGGACAATTTACGCGTGGCGCTGGCGACAAAGGTGGCGAACACCAGCACCGCGATGGCGACCCCCACCTGCATGGACGACGGCTGGAACAGCAGCCACACAGTGCAAGGCAGCAACACCAGGCCGATGGACACCAGCGTCATGTAGCGATAGGCCGAATAACACGACACCGCGCTGACCGACATGCCCACGGTGAACAACATGACCAGTGCCTGGGAAAGCCGGTCATCCGGCGGCATCACCGCCAACGCACCGATGCCCCAGACGCCGGCGGACAGCATCAACGTAACCCAGTAGCGGCGCTCCCAACGATCCGGCGTGCGCTCACTGTTGGGGCAGCGAAACCAGTCCATGAACATCTTGACCCGCAGCAGCGACGACACCGAAAGCACCGCCAGCCACACCAGCATGACATCGCGATCGAAGCGTTCCCAACACAGCCAGCAGAGCATGACCGCCGCCAGGTAACTGCCGAAGATGGCGGCAAATGACTGCCGGAACAGCTGGTGCAGACGGTCGGTCCGCACCTGCTGCTCTATAAAGCAATCCTGGTCCTGCTCACGCCCAAGGCCATTCATGAAATTCGCCTGATTCGACTGCCGCGACAAAGGCGCCATTGTGGCACCCTGCCAGCACCGCGGACAACTGAATCCCGCACAGCAGAGCGGTCAAGCCCCTTCAGGCCGCAGAATCAGCACGCCCAGCGGCGGTAAATTCAGCGACAGTGACACCGGTTGACCATGACGCGGCTCATCCTGGGTAAAGACTTCGCCGCCGTTGCCGAAATTGGAACCGGCATACATGTCCGCATCACTGTTGATCACTTCGCTCCAGCGTCCGGCAAACGGCACGCCGACGGCATAGGCCTCGCGGGGCACCGGGGTGAAGTTAGCCACCACCAGGACGGGCTTACCGTCCTTGCTCCAGCGCAGCCAGGCGTAGACGCTGTTGATCGCGTCATCGCCGATCAGCCATTGGAAGCCTTGTGGCGCATCGTCCTGTTCGTGCAGGGCTGGCTCTTCGCGGTACAGACGGTTCAAGTCACCGACCAGCTTCTGCACGCCTTTGTGCTCTGCGTACTGCAAGAGGTACCAGTCCAGTTGCTGGTCGTGGTTCCACTCGCGCCACTGGCCGAACTCGCAGCCCATGAACAACAGTTTCTTGCCGGGATGCATCCACATGAACGCCAGGTAGGCACGCAGGTTGGCAAACTTCTGCCAGCGGTCGCCGGGCATCTTGTCGATCAACGAATGCTTGCCGTGTACCACTTCATCATGGGAAATCGGCAGGATGAAACGCTCGGACCAGGCATACACCAGGCCGAAGCTCAGCTCGTTGTGGTGATGGGCGCGGTAGACCGGGTCTTGCTGGATGTAATGCAGCGAGTCGTGCATCCAGCCCATGTTCCATTTGTAGTTGAACCCCAGGCCGCCCTGTTGGGTGGGCTGGCTTACGCCGGGCCAGGCGGTGGATTCCTCGGCGATCACCAGGGCGCCGGGGGCTTCCAGGGCTACCACGTCATTAAGGTGGCGCAGGAAGTCGATGGCTTCCAGGTTCTCGCGGCCGCCGTGGCGGTTGGGCACCCATTCGCCGGCCTTGCGCGAATAGTCGCGGTACAGCATCGACGCCACCGCATCCACACGCAGGCCGTCGATATGGAAATGCTTGAGCCAGTGCAGGGCCGAGGCCAGCATAAAGCCGTGCACCTCGGTGCGGCCCAGGTTGTAAATCAGCGTGTCCCAATCCTGGTGGAAGCCTTCCAGCGGGTTGGCATATTCATACAGCGCGGTGCCGTCGAACTGGGCGAGGCCGTGGGTATCGGTGGGGAAATGCGCCGGTACCCAGTCCAGAATCACGCCGATATCGGCCTGGTGCAGGGCGTTGACGAAATAGGCGAAATCTTCCGGCGAACCAAAGCGCGCAGTCGGGGCGAACTGCGACAAGGCCTGATAACCCCAGGAGCCGCCAAACGGGTGCTCCATGATTGGCATCAATTCGATATGGGTGAAACCCAATTGCTGCACGTACGGGACCAGGCGTTCCGCCAATTCACGCCAGCCATATTGGCGGGCGACTTCGCCGGCTTCGTCCAGCTCGCATTGCCAGGAACCGACGTGCAGCTCGTAGATCGACAGCGGCGCGGTGGGTTTCTGCTTCTCGCTGCGCGACTGCATCCACGCATGGTCTTGCCAGTCCACCTGCAACGGCGGCGCAACTTTCGACGCCGTGTCCGGCGGCAGTTGGGTGGCCAGTGCCATGGGGTCGGCTTTGAGCGGCAAGATTCCGTTGGCGCCGAGGATCTCGTACTTGTAGGCAGCGCCCGGTTGCAGACGTGGGATAAACAACTCCCACACGCCCGAAGGATGGCGCAGGCGCATCGGATGACGGCGCCCGTCCCAGATATTGAAGTCGCCCACCACCGACACCCGCCGCGCATTCGGCGCCCATACGGCAAAACGAACGCCCTGCACGCCGTCGACGCTGGTCACCTGGGCGCCCAGGCAGCTGCTGAGGTCGCGGTGGTTGCCTTCGGCAAACAGGTACAGGTCCATTTCCCCCAGCAATAATTGGCTGAAACTGTAAGGGTCTTCGGTGATCTGTTCACCGCCGGCCCATTGGATTTTTAGCAGATAGGGCTGGCGTGTGATGAAGTGCCCGACAAACAGGCCCGGCACCTGGGTCGCGTCCAGGCTGCCGATGGGCTCGCCGCTGCCTTGCGCCAACACCTGGACGCTCAGGGCTTCGGGCAGGAATGCGCGGATAAATTGCCCGCCCTGCTCGTCATCGTGCGGCCCGAGGATCGAGAACGGGTCGTGGTGCTCGGCGCGCACCAGCGCATCGACGTCCTTGGACGCCGGCATGGCAGTCAACTTGGGCTGCAGCGGTTCTTTATGCGTGTAATTCATGACGTCTCCCCACCGCGTGCAGTGTCAGATAGAGGTATTAGCCCGCTGAGCAGACCGTGCAGCCCTTGCAGGGGCACCGGTAGCCAGGTCGGGCGGTTTTCCGCTTCGTAAGCCACTTCGTACGCGGCCTTTTCCAGGCTGAACAATGTCAGCGCGGCGTCCTGGCCTTTGGCATCCTGCCAGTCATGCGCCAGTGTAGACGTAGCTGCCTGATAAGCCTGGATAAATGCCTCGCGTGCTTCATTCAGGTAGCGATCGGTCACACGCCGGCGGGCCTGATCGGCTTGCGGCGAGTGATCCGCCCCTTGCACATTCAGGGCCATGGCCGCTGCGTAATCAAACGAGCGCAGCACACCGCTCACATCTTTATACGGGCTGTGCTTGCCACGCCGCTCATGCAGCGGCCTGGCTGGCTCGCCTTCAAAGTCGATCAGGTAGGCATCGCCCTTCACCACCAGCACCTGGCCCAGGTGCAAATCACCGTGGACCCGAATGCGCAGACCGCCCAATGTGGCTTTCGCCAACGCCTGGACCTGGGCGCCGATAGCTTTTTTCTGCGCCAACAAGTCACTGACCAACGCCTGATCCGCAGGGTTCAATTGGGTTTGATGCAGCTTGAGCAACTGCAACGCACGTTCGATCTGCGCGCCGACGTCCTTGGCCCAGGCCTGGGTGTCCTTGGCGGTGGTGACCTCGGGTTTGAAGTCCTTGTTGGTGGTCTTCGCGCCCAGCACCAAGTGCATTTCCCCCAGGCGCTGGCCGAGTAGCCCCGCAAAGTCCGCCAATTCGCCCAAGGCGTTGTAGTGCTGGTCCTGCTCGGAGATGGCCTGCGCCAGTTCGTCGCGAATGGCGCGTTCCAGGTTGTTCTGGGTCCAGCTCCAGGCGTCGCCCTGATTGCTCAGGTAACCCTGGGCGATCATCAGCAGGTTGTCCTGGCCGTCGGCGTCGCGGCGAATCATCGAGCCCAGCAGCGGCGAGATGTTCGGGTAATCGGCGGCGGTCAGGTAGGCGCTCATTTCCAGCTCCGGGTGCACACCGGCGCTGACTTTGCGGATCAGCTTGAGCACCAGGCACTCGCCCACCACCACCGAACTGTTGGACTGCTCGGCCGACAAATAGCGCACTTGGGCCTCGTCGGTCAGTTGCAACGGCGCCAGATGGGGCGTGGCTTCAAAGCGCAGGTCGCCTTCGCTGGAGCTCAGCACCGTACCGGCCTGCAGGCCCTGGATCACGGCGCGGATAAAGTGCTCCAGGCTGAAGGCATCCGTGACCAATCCTACCTGCCGCGTACGCCGCACACGGGCCAGGGCCAATTGCTGCGGCAAGGCACTGGTGAACTGGTCTTCGCTCAGGAAACCGAACGGCAGTTGATAGCGACTGACCTGGCCGCCGCTGGTAACGTCAATCTCACTGAGCAACACCGGATGCTCAGGGTCGCCAAACCGCACGCCGTAAGCGATGTGCACGTTGTCGATAGCGGTGTCCTTGCCCGCGAACCAGCGCCGCTTGGGCAGCCAGGCAGGCAAGGAAGTCTGCTCCAGGGTGGTGCGGCAAGGGTCTTCGAGCAATTCTTCCATGCGTTTTTTAAGTACCAGGGTGGTGAAGTCGGGGATGCTTTGAGCCGGTTCCACATGCCAGCTGGGCATCTGGTTCTGCGCCGCCAATCCAAACCAATAGAAGCCATAGGGCGCCAGGGTCAGCAGGAAATTCAACTGGCCGATGGGCGGGAACGCGTTGCCGCCGAGCATCTCCACCGGCACCATCCCGGCGAAGGCCGACAGGTCCAGTTCGGCGGCCTGGGCACTGCGGGACACGTTGGCCACGCACAGGATGATTTCCGTGCGACCGTCTTCCCCGGTGTATTCACGGGTGTAGGCGAGGATTCTGCGATTGCTCGGCGAGAGCATTTTCAGACTGCCCCGGCCAAACGCCTTGGATTGCTTGCGCACCGCCAACATGCGTCGGTTCCAGTTGAGCAGTGAGTGCGGGTCTTGGGTCTGGGTTTCGACGTTGACCGACTGGTAGCCGTACAGCGGGTCCATGATCGGCGGCAGCACCAGGCTGGCCGGGTCGGCGCGGGAGAAGCCGCCGTTGCGGTCGATGGACCACTGCATTGGCGTGCGCACACCGTCGCGGTCGCCGAGGTAGATGTTATCGCCCATGCCGATTTCGTCGCCGTAATACAGGGTCGGCGTGCCGGGCATCGACAGCAGCAGGCTGTTGAGCAGTTCCACGCGGCGGCGATCTCGTTCCAGCAGCGGTGCCAGGCGTCGGCGAATGCCCAGGTTGATGCGCGCGCGACGGTCAGCGGCGTAGTAGTTCCACAGGTAGTCGCGCTCTTTGTCGGTGACCATTTCCAGGGTCAGTTCATCGTGATTGCGCAGGAAGATCGCCCACTGGCAGTTGGCGGGGATTTCCGGGGTCTGGCGCAAGATATCGGTGATGGGAAAGCGGTCTTCCTGGGCCAGCGCCATGTACATGCGCGGCATCAGCGGGAAGTGGAAAGCCATGTGGCATTCGTCGCCGTCGTCGCCCTTCTTGTCACCAAAGTACAGCTGGGTGTCTTCGGGCCACTGGTTGGCTTCGGCCAGCAACATGCGGTCCGGGTAATGGGTGTCGATTTCGGCGCGGATCTGCTTGAGCACATCGTGGGTTTCGGCAAGGTTCTCGTTATTGGTGCCGTCGCGCTCGATCAGGTACGGGATGGCGTCCAGGCGCAGGCCGTCAATGCCCATGTCCAGCCAGTAACGCATCACCGACAGCACGGCCTTCATCACTTGCGGGTTGTCGAAGTTGAGGTCCGGCTGGTGGGAGTAGAAACGGTGCCAGAAGTACTGGCCGGCGACCGGGTCCCAGGTCCAGTTGGACTTCTCGGTGTCGAGGAAGATGATGCGCGTGCCGTCGTATTTCTGGTCGTCATCGGACCACACATAAAAATCTCGCGCCGCCGAACCGGGCTTGGCCTTGCGGGCGCGCTGGAACCACGGGTGCTGGTCGGACGTGTGGTTGATCACCAGCTCGGTGATCACCCGCAACCCACGTTTGTGGGCCTCGGCGATAAAGCGCCTGGCGTCGGCCAGGGTGCCGTAGTCGCTGTGCACGCCACGGTACTCGGCGATGTCGTAGCCGTCATCGCGGCGTGGCGAGGGGTAGAACGGCAGCAGCCAGATGGTGTTCACGCCGAGGTCGGCAATGTAGTCGAGCTTGGCGATCAGCCCGGGAAAGTCACCGATTCCGTCATTGTTGGAGTCGAAGAAGGACTTGACGTGAACCTGGTAGATCACCGCGTCCTTGTACCAGAGCGGGTCCTTGATGAAGCTGGCAGCCTTGGGTTTCTTCGCCATTGGAAACTCCTGGAATACTCAAATTCTTTCAAACTGAACTCGGTCAATGTGGGAGGGGGCTTGCCCCCTTCCACATGTTGATCTTCACCAGGCTCAGGAGGTGGTGATGCGCCAGATCCCGAACGGCATCTGCGGCTCAAGGCGCGTCCACTGGGTCTTGCCATACCAGGTCCAGCGATGGCCGTTCATCAGGTCCTCACCTTGGGTTTGCGCATCATCGGGCAGGCCCAGCTCCCACAACGGCAATTCGAAATGCGCTTCCTGGGCATTGAACGGGTCGAGGTTGATGGCGACCAGGATGAAGTTGTCGCCCTCCTCACTGCGTTTGCCGAAGTACAGGATGTTGTCGTTCCATGCGGTGTAGAGCTTCAACCCCAGGTGTGTCTGCAACGCCGGGTTTTGCCGGCGGATGCGGTTGAGCTGGGCGATCTCGGCGATGATGTTGCCGGGGGCGGTGAAGTCGCGGACACGGATCTCGTACTTCTCGGAGTCCAGGTATTCCTCTTTGCCCGGCACCGGCGCGGCTTCGCACAGTTCAAAGCCCGAATACATGCCCCACAGGCCCGAGCCCATGGTCGCCAGCGCGGCGCGGATCAGAAAGCCAGCGCGGCCGGACTCATGCAGGAAGCCTGGGTTGATGTCCGGGGTGTTGACGAAGAAGTTCGGCCGGTAGCACTCGCGCCATGGCGTCTGGTTCAACTGGGTGAAGTACTCGCTCAACTCGGCCTTGGTATTGCGCCAGGTGAAATAGGTGTAGCTCTGGGAATAACCGACCTTGCCCAGCCGCGCCATCATCGCCGGCGTGGTGAAGGCCTCGGCGAGAAAAATCACCTCGGGGTGCTTTGAGCGCACATCGCTGATCAGCCATTGCCAGAACGGCAGCGGCTTGGTGTGGGGGTTGTCGACGCGAAAGGTCTTCACGCCCTCTTCCACCCAGCCCACCACGATGTCGCGCAACTCGGTCCAGAGACCCGGAATCGCATCCGCCGCATAGAAGTCGACGTTGACAATGTCCTGGTACTTTTTCGGCGGGTTTTCAGCGTATTTGATCGTCCCGTCGGGGCGCCAGTTGAACCAGCCCGGATGCTGCTTGAGCCACGGGTGGTCCTGGGAGCACTGGATGGCAAAGTCCAGGGCGATTTCCAGCCCGTGGTCGGCGGCCGCCTGGACCAGGCGGCGAAAGTCGTCGCGACTGCCCAGTTGCGGGTGAATGGCCTCGTGACCGCCCTCCTCACTGCCAATGGCGTACGGGCTGCCCGGATCATCGGGGCCGGCGGTCAGCGAGTTGTTCTTGCCCTTGCGGTGGCTGCGGCCGATGGGGTGGATCGGCGGGAAGTACAGCACGTCGAACCCCATGTCATGGATCATCGGCAGCCGTGCGTGCACATCGTTGAAGGTCCCGTGACGCGCTGGATCGTCGGTGATCGAGCGCGGAAACAGTTCGTACCAACTGGCGAACTGCGCCGCCTCACGCTCCACGTCGATCGGGTAAACGGTGCTGATGCTCAAATAGGCGCGGTGATCGGCCTGGGTCATCAGGTGTGCACTGTCTTCGTGCAGGAACAGCGCGACCTGTTCGGTTTCCAGCAGGCCGGAGAGTTCGTGGTGCAGCAACATCAGGCGGTCGCGCAGTTCGTTGTCACTGCGTTCGGCGGCCTGCAGCACCAGGCTGCGGCCTTCCTGCAACTCCAGGCTGACCGGCACGCCGGCTTCGTGCTTCTTGCGCAGCTCGTAGCAGAAGCTGGCGAAGGTATCGATCCAGGCTTCAATGCAGTATTCGTGAGGGCCTTGGGTGGTGACGGTAAACGCGCCCTCCCAGCCATTGTTACCCACGTCGGTCATCACCACGCTGTGCCAGCTTTCGTCCTGCAACGGCCGCCAGCGGATCAGGACAGCGAGCTTGTCGTGGCCGTCGGCGAATACCTTGCTGGTCACGTTGACCCGCTGGCCCACGACGGCCTTGACGGCGAATTCACCGCCATCAATTACCGGCATGGTGCTTTCGATCGCGATCCTGGGCAGCAACAGCGCCTGGGACAGCGGCAGTGAGCAATTATCTGGAACCTGAGTGTCAGCAGTCATCGAGCATCTTCCCCTTACGCCCTGTGGACGCTCTTTGCTTGATCCGAATTCTGAAACGGCAGTGATCTCCCTGAGCAAGGCCGTCATAGGTCCGAGCCTGAGCCTTGGCCAAAAGTTCAGGTGGATGTGCCGCCATTGAGCGGGGAATCAAATCCCCCAGGCGGTTGTCCACCGGTAGAGCAAAGCACAAAGGAGGCCACACCGATGAATATCCCGATCCCGGCTGAAACCCCTGACCCGAATATCGACAACCCGACCCTGCCGCCCACTGAACCGGAACCGATTCCCGAAAAAGAGCCCCCGGAAAATCTGCCACCCCCCGTGGAAGAGCCGCCGACAACCATGCCCCCGGTGATCGTCAGTCCTTCTCGAAGCGCTTGACGATTTTCGGCATGACGCGGAACACCGCCAACGCCAACAACGTACTCAGGACCGCTGTCGATTCCCGGCCCAACCCGGTCGAGACCCCAATCGCAGCGGTCATCCAAAGGCCGGCGGCGGTGGTCAGGCCTTTGACATGCCCCTCTTCATCATCCTTGCCTTTAATGATGGTGCCGGCGCCGAGAAAGCCGATCCCTGCGATCACGCCTTGCACCACGCGGCTCATGGCGTCCGCCTGATTGCCCGACATCTGCGGCACCATCACAAACAGCGCGGCGCCCAAGGCCACCAGCATATGGGTGCGTATCCCGGCCGCCTTGCCCTTGCTCTCGCGTTCAAAGCCCAAGATGCCGCCCAGCAAGGCGGCGATCAGCAGGCGCACGGTGACCTGGGTCAGTTGCCTGGCATCGCCGATATCGGCGAATTCGGCCTGCAGGGTTTGCCACACTTCATGCCACCAAGCGTCCATGAAAGCTGTCCTTCAAAGAAGTCGATAATTCATGGACAGCGCCTACCGCCAGTCAGTTGCCTTGAACCCTGCCTCGCCACCCTCCCCTAAGGTGCATAGCCGATGAAAAAGGAGTCCAACATGACGCTGCGTATTGAAAACCACCTGTGCTATTTCAAGCTCGACGACAGTGGCCAGGAGCAAAGCGTGCCTGCCACCCGCGTGAAGATAGTGACGGACGATGACAAGTCCATGTCCTACGTAGAACTCGCGGGCGAGCGCATCTACATCACCGAAGCCGAAGCAGACGCCCTGACGGTCGAAGGCGCGACGGACGGGCGTAACCATGTGAAGGCCACCAAACCTGGTTCGCTGATTTGATTGATCCGTGTCATCACCGCTGGAATCAACCTGCACCCCAGGCGCGCCGGGGTGCAGCAGATTGTCGCAGGGCCCGGCCCGCAGGCCATCTGATCCGCTTTTTATCGCTTTAGCTGAGTCTGTTATGCAAACAGCCGCCGGCCCATAGTTCATCCGCCTGATGGAGGCTGATGAGCGAATGACCATGAGCGAACGCATCCCAACCGTGGAAACCTTTGAACCCATTCACCCCAAGAAGGTGAAGGCCAAATCCAGCGACACCCTGATTCATACCCGCAGCTTCACCGGCCTGTTCCGCACCTTGCGCGTGGCGGGCGCGGGCTTTCTGTTCCTGGCGTTTTTCGGCACCGTATGGCTGAACTGGGGGGGGCGCCAGGCCGTGCTGTGGGATCTGGCGGAGAGCAAATTCCATATTTTTGGCGCGACCTTCTGGCCCCAGGATTTCATCCTGCTGTCAGCGCTGCTGATCATCTGCGCCTTCGGCCTGTTTGCGGTCACGGTGTTTGCCGGCCGTGTGTGGTGTGGCTACACCTGCCCGCAAAGCTCGTTCACCTGGTTGTTCATGTGGTGCGAAAAGGTCACCGAGGGCGAACGCAACCAACGCATCAAGCTGCAAGCGGCGCCCTGGAGCCTGAACAAACTGGCGCGGCGTTCGGCCAAGCACACCTTGTGGCTGGGCATCAGCGTGCTGACCGGGCTGACCTTTGTCGGTTACTTCACGCCTGTCCGCCCGTTGGCCGAGGAACTGCTGACCCTGGAAATAGGCGGCGTGAGCCTGTTCTGGGTGCTGTTTTTCACCGCTGCCACCTACCTCAATGCCGGCTGGCTGCGCGAGGCGGTGTGCATGCACATGTGTCCGTATGCGCGATTCCAGAGCGTGATGTTCGATAAAGACACTCTGACCATTTCCTACGACAGCGCCCGTGGCGAAAGCCGCGGCCCGCGCAAACGCGAGGTCAGGCCGGCCGATGTCGGCCTGGGTGATTGCATTGACTGCCACCTGTGCGTGCAGGTCTGCCCCACCGGCATCGACATCCGCGACGGCCTGCAAATGGAGTGCATCGGCTGCGCGGCGTGCATCGATGCCTGCGATTCGATCATGGACAAGATGGGTTATGCCCGTGGCCTGGTCAGCTACACCAGCGAACATCAACTGCAAGGCGGCAAGACCCATCTGCTCCGGCCCCGCCTGATCGGCTACAGTGCGGTGCTGCTGGTGATGATTGCCGCGCTGGTGGTAGCCCTGGTGGAACGGCCGATGGTGTCGTTGGACGTGACCAAGGACCGTGGCCTGTTCCGCGAGAACGCCGTGGGCCAGATCGAAAACATCTACAGCCTCAAGGTCATCAACAAAACCCAGCAGCGCCAGGATTACCGGGTGGAACTGATCGACGCCGACGGTTTCCAGCTGCACGGCAAGACCGAGGTCAGCCTGGCGCCGGGGGAAATCATTGATGTGCCGGTGTCGGTGGCGTTGCTCGCGGATAAACCGGCGAGCAGTTCGCAGACGTTGCGCTTCAAGGTCATGGATGTGAATGAACCGGGCATTTACAGCGTGGCCGACAGCCGGTTTGTGGCGCCGCTCAACCGCTGATACCTCGGTATCAAAAAAAACACTTGTTTAAGGCCAACATGAAACGCTACGAAAAATTCGCCGAAGACATTGCCGAACTGATCCGCTCCGGCGTCCTCGGGCCCGGCCAGCGCGTGCCGTCGGTGCGCTACGCCAGCCAGACCTACGGTGTCAGCCCGTCCACGGTGTTCCAGGCCTATTACCTGCTGGAGCGCCGTGGCCTGATCCGCGCGCGGCCGCGTTCCGGGTACTTCGTCAACACCCATGCGCCGAGCCCGTTCTCCGAGCCGGTGGTGAGCGAACAGGTGCACGAGTCCACCGAGGTGGATGTCAGCGAGTTGGTGTTCTCGGTACTCGACTCGATCAAAGACCCCAACACCGTGCCCTTCGGCTCGGCGTTCCCCAGCCCGATGCTGTTCCCGCTGCCGCGCCTGGCCCGCTCCCTGGCCAGCGCCAGCCGTGAGATGGACCCGCGCCTGGTCGTCACGGACATGTCGCCGGGCAACCCCCAACTGCGTCGGCAAATCGCCCTGCGCTACATGGTCGGCGGGCTGATGCTGCCGATGGAAGAACTGCTGATCACCAACGGCGCCCTGGAAGCGCTGAACCTGTGCCTGCAAGCCGTCACCGAGCCCGGCGATCTGGTAGCCATTGAAGCCCCGGCGTTCTATGCCTGCCTGCAAGTGCTCGAACGCCTGAAGCTCAAGGCGGTGGAGATCCCCGTGCACCCGCGCGACGGCATCGACCTCAACGCCCTGGCGCAAGCCCTGGAGCGCTACCCGATCAAGGCCTGCTGGACCATGACCAGTTTCCAGAACCCCATGGGCGCAACCCTGCCGGAAGAGAAGAAACAGGCGCTGGTGGAGTTGTTGCGCAGCCATCAGGTGCCGCTGATCGAAGACGATGTCTACGCCGAACTGTATTACGGCCAACAGGCCCCCAAGCCGGCCAAAGCCTTCGACACCGAGGGCCTGGTGATGCACTGCGGTTCCTTCGCCAAGAGCCTGGCGCCCGGCTATCGCGTGGGCTGGGTGGCCGCTGGGCGCTATGCGCAGAAAGTCGAACGCCTGAAGCTGATGACCTCGCTGTGCCCGTCAATGCCGGCTCAGGCGGCGATTGCCGATTACCTGCAACATGGCGGCTACGACCGGCACCTGCGCAAATTGCGCTATGCCCTGGAAGAGCAGCAAAGCGCCATGCTCGCCGCCATTGCCCGGTATTTCCCCGCACAGACCCGCGTCAGCCAGCCGGCCGGGGGGTATTTCCTGTGGTTGGAATTGCCGGAACAGACGGATTCACTGAAGTTGTTCCAGATGGCCTTGGCCCAAGGCATCAGCATTGCGCCGGGGCCGATCTTCTCGGCGACCCAGCGCTTTCGCAATTGCATTCGGCTGAACTACGGCAGCCCGTGGACCGAGGCGTCGGAGAAAGCGATGGAGACGTTGGGGCGGATTGTGCGGTCGTTTTGAGGGCTGGGTGGTGTTCTTTCTGACGTCATCGGGGGCAAGCCCCCTCCCACACTGAGGGTATTCACACATCTGAATGTGGGAGGGGGCTTGCCCCCGATGGCGCCCGAACAGACGCTACCGACTCACCGCCCGCCGCCCAGATCCACAAACGTCCCGGTGGCATACGAGGCCTTATCCGACAACAACCAGATAATCGCTTCCGCCACTTCATCCGGTCGGCCGCCACGCGCCATGGGAATGCCGGACTCCAGCTTGCTGACCCGGTCCGGGTCGCCGCTCAGGGCATGGAAGTCGGTGAAGATATAGCCGGGGCGCACGGCGTTGACGCGTATCCCCTCGCCCGCCACCTCTTTGGACAGGCCGATGGTGAAGGTATCGAGCGCGCCCTTGGAGGCGGCGTAGTCCACGTACTCATTCGGCGAGCCCAAGCGCGCGGCCACTGACGAAACGTTGACGATGCTGCCGCCCTGCCCGCCGTGCTTGGGCGACATGCGCAGCACCGCATGCTTGGCGCACAGAATCGGCCCCAGCACGTTGGTTTTCATGATGTTGAGGATACGGAATTCGGACATTTCATCGACCCGTGACTTATGTGCCACGGTGCCCGCGTTGTTGACCAGGGCGGTCACGCGGCCCAATTCGGCGTCGACGCGGTGGAACAAGGCGATCACTTCATCTTCGATGCTGACATCCGCCCGCACAGCAATCGCCTGGGCACCCAGGCCACGCACCTGTTCCAGAACACTGAGGGCGGCTGTTTCGTCGCAGCGGTAGTTGATGCAAACGCGATAGCCTTCACGCGCTGCCAGCAATGCCGTTTCGGCGCCTATGCCACGACTGCCCCCGGTGATGATGACAACTTTGTCCATGCGTGCGGTCTCCTGGTCCAACCTGGTGATAGGGTTGGATCCAATACTAACCGTCACGCACGGTTTTTGTCAGGCGCCAATACGTCCTCGGCCCGTTGGATATTCGCCATGAAACCATCGGCCGGCAGCGGATGCCCCAGCAGGTAACCTTGCAGGGAGTTGCAACCCAGCCGCGTCAGGAAGTTCTGCTGCGCATCGGTTTCCACACCTTCGGCGACAATGCGCAATCCCAAGGCTTGGCCGAGGGCAACGATGGCCGAAACAATGGCCGCGTCGTCGCTGTCGTGCTCCAGGTCGCGCACAAAACCGCGGTCGATCTTCAACTCGTTGGCTGGCAGGCGCTTGAGGTACATCAGGCTGGAATAACCGGTGCCGAAGTCATCGATGGACAGGTCGACGCCCATGTCCGAGAGCTGCTGCAACACCGTCATGCTCGCGTCGGCATCGCTCATGGCGGTGGTCTCGGTGATTTCCAGAGTCAGGCTGTTGGCCGGCAACTGATGCCGATCCAGGGCGTTGGCCACGCTCTTGACCAGCCCCGCATGGCAGAACTGCAGCGCCGACAGGTTCACGGCGATGCGCCAATCCTCATAACCCTGGGCATACCACACGCTCATCTGGCGACAGGCTTCATTGAGCACCCATTCGCCGATGGGAATGATCAAGCCGGTCTTTTCCGCCAGTTCGATAAAGGTCACCGGCAACAACAGGCCCTGCTGCGGATGTTCCCAACGCACCAGCGCTTCGGCGCCCACGGGGATGCCACTGACCGCATCGAACTTGGGCTGGTAGTACAGGCGAAATTGCTCTTGCTCAAGGGCATTGCGCAGGTCCTGCAACAACTGCAATTGCTTGCGCGCATTGGTGTTCATCGACACATCGAAAAAACTGTAGCCGTTCTTGCCCATGCCCTTGGCGTGGTACATCGCGGCGTCGGCGTTCATCAACAGTTCCTGGGGGTTGCCACCGTTGCCGGGGAACAATGCGATACCGACACTGGCCGAGATTTTCAGCTCGTGCTCGGCCACATGGAATGCGCGGTTGATCAGCCCGACCTGGCGCTCGGCCAAGCGCAGGGCATCGTCCGGCTGGCTCAATTGCACCAGCAGCACAAACTCATCACCACCGATGCGCGCCAGGGTGTCATGGCTGCGCAAGTCCTCGCGCAGGCGCAGGCCGACTTCGCGCAACAATTGGTCGCCCATATGATGGCCAAAGGCATCGTTGACCGGTTTGAAGCCATCCAGGTCGATAAACATCAAGGCGAAGCAACCGCCCTGCTCTTTGACCGCCTGCATGGCCTGTTGAATCCGGTCGGCCAGCAAGGTGCGATTGGGCAGGCCGGTGAGCATGTCATGCAGGGCCAGGTGAGTCAGTTCCTGGTTGGCCAGGCTGAGGGAATCGGCGAGCACTGCGGTGCGGGCTTCCAGGCGCGCGTCGAGCAGCGACGTCAGCAACGCAATGGCGAGCACCGCCAGGGTGGTGACCAGCACCAGGTTATCCAGGCCGTTGCCGGTCAAGCCGTCCAACGCAGCGGCGCAGTAGCTTTCATCGGCAAAGCGTGCGGCCGCCATGCCGGTGTAATGCATACCGACGATGGCAAAGCCCATCACCACCGCTGCGCCGCCCCGTGCCAGACGCACGTACGGCGTGTTACGGCGCAGGTTGAACGCAATCAACAACGCCGCACCGGACGCCACCACGGCGATCAGCAGCGACAGGCCAAACAACGTGGGGTCGTAGTCGATGCCTGGGGTCATGCGCATCGCCGCCATGCCGGTGTAGTGCATGCTGGCAATGCCGGTGCCCATCACCAACGCACCCAACACCAGCTGCCACGCCGGTAAACGCGCCTGGCTGACCAGCCATAACGCAAAGCCACAGGACAGCATCGCGATCAGCAACGACAGCGCGGTAATACCGATGTCAAAACCCAGCGCAAACGGCAGCCGCAGGGCCAACATGCCGATGAAGTGCATGGACCACACGCCCACGCCCATGGCCAACGCACCGCCGGCCATCCACAAATAAACGCCACGGCCCCTGGCGGTCGCGATGCGGCCGGTCAGGTCCAGCGCGGTATAGGACGCCAGGATCGCGACGAACAGGGAGATCACGACGAGGGGGGTGGAATAACTACCGATGAGCATGGGATTTCTCGCGGGCAACGGTCTTGAAACGTCCGTACCAAGTGGCAAAGCGCGCGATTGTAGCGAGAATAAATCTTGAACAGGTGATTAATTAGCAGAGGGCCATCACCTTTAATTTGGCGTCAAAGGACTGGCTTTTAAACGGCTAAAAACGGGCGAGTTGGCAGGGGTGGGCTTGATCAAAAGCATGCTGAGACCTATCTGATTTATGGAGATAAAAATGTGGGAGGGGGCTTGCCCCCGATGGCAGTGGATCAGTCATGGATGTAGGGACTGACACACCGCTATCGGGGCATGGGCATCTACACAACTCTTAAAGGCTGACACATAACCCTGTGGTGAGCGGGCTTGTCCCGCGCTGGGCTGCGAAGCAGCCCCAAAACGTTCACCTCGATTGATTCTGGCACTCTGCGGTGACCCTATTGGGGCTGCTGCGCAGCCCAGCGCGGGACAAGCCCGCTCACCACAACAGCCCATTTGCCATAGATTCAGCATCCACTGGAAGTTGTGTAGATACCTATGGCTATCGGGGGCAAGCCCCCTCCCACATTTGAGGCACGATGCTAGTCCTTGGCATCAATCGCGGTCTGACCGTCCCAGCCACCGCCCAACGCCGCGATCAACTGCACACTGGCCACCAGCCGCGTTTGCAGCAAGGTCAATACGGTACGCTCGTTACTCAGGGCAGTCGCTTGTACGGTGACCACATCCAGATAGGCAATCAGCCCCGCCTTGTACTGGTTCTGCGTCAGGCGCAGCGACTCACGTGCCGCGTCCAGCGCTTCATTGCTGACCACCGCCTCGTCTTCCAGCACTTTGAGCTGGACCATGTAGTTTTCCACTTCGCGGAAGCCGTCCAGCACCGTCTGGCGGTACTTGGCCACGGTTTCGTCGTAGCTGGCCACAGTACGGTCGACCTCAGCCGAGCGCTGGCCGCCATCGAACAACGTCATCGCCAGTTTCGGCCCCACCGACCAGAAGCGGTTCGGCAGGCTGATCCAGTCGGCGTAGGTGCTGCTGGAGTAGCCGCCGGCCAGGCTCAGGCTCAGGTCCGGGTAGTACGCCGCCTTGGCCACGCCGATATTGGCGTTGGCGGCGATCACCGAGCGTTCGGCCGAGGCGATGTCCGGGCGGCGCTCCAACAGTTGCGACGGCAGGCTCACGGGAATCTGCGGCAATGCTGGAATGTCCTTGCTCACGGCGAGGTTGAAGTTGGCCGGGGCTTCGCCAATCAATACGGCGATGGCGTTTTCCAGTTGCGCACGCTGCCAGATCAGGTCGATCAGGCTGGCCTGGGTGCTCTTGAGCTGGGTTTGCGCCTGGGCCACCGCGTCCTTGCCGGAGACACCGGCGCGGTACTGGTTTTCGGTCATTTGCAGGGATCGCTGGTAGGTGTCCAGCGTGGCTTGCAGCAGACGGGTCTGCTCGTCCATGACCCGCAGTTGCAGGTAGCTTTGCACCAGTTCGGACTGTTGGCTCAGGCGCATCGCCGCCAAGTCTGCCGAGCTGGCTTCGGCGCTGGCCTCGTTGGCCTCCAGGCCTCGTCGCAGTTTGCCCCAGATGTCGGCTTCCCAGCTCACCCCGAGCTGGGCATTGAGGGTGTCGCGGATACCGCTGCTGGAACTGCTGAGGCTGGCACTGCTGCTGCCGGTGCCCTGGCTGGCGCGGGTTTTACCGGCGCTCAGGTCGACCGTCGGGTAAAACGCCCCGCGTGAGCTGCGCACCAACGCCTGGGCCTGGCGAAAACGTGCCTCGGCCTGGGCCACGGTCTGGTTGGCGTTGTTCAGGCGCACCACTAGGTCATTGAGCTGGCGATCACCGTACAACTCCCACCAGGCGCCACGGGCCAGCGAATCACTCGGCGTGGCCTGGCGCCAACCCTGGGCTTCCTTGAATTGCACGGGTTCGATAACGTCCGGGCGCTTGTAGTCGGGGCCGACGGCACAGGCGCTGAGCAATGCACCGCAAAGCACCAGGCTCGCGACGCGGGAACCGCGGGTCATGGCCAATTTGGCAAAGGTTGAATCGGTCATAGCGCAGTGTCCAGGGCAGCATCGGTACGCACGCCGCGCCATTTGTTGAAACGATGGCGCGCGCGGTCGAGATAAAGGTAAACCACCGGAGTGGTGTAAAGGGTCAGGATCTGGCTGAAGACCAGGCCACCAATGATGGTCAGGCCCAGGGGGCGGCGCATTTCCGCGCCGTCGCCCATGCCGAGCAGCAAGGGCAAGGCACCGAGAATCGCCGCCAACGTGGTCATCAGGATCGGCCGCAACCGCAGCAGGCAGGCGCTGCGAATTGATTCAAGGGGGCCCATCCCATTATTGCGCTCCAGTTGCAGGGCCAGGTCGATCATCAGGATCGCATTCTTCTTCACCACGCCGATCAACAGGAACAGGCCCAGCAATGAGATCAGGCTGAACTCGCCCCCCGTCAGGTAGATGGCGAGCAACGCGCCGACACCGGCCGAAGGCAGTGTCGAGAGGATTGTCAGCGGGTGAATGTAGCTTTCGTACAGAATGCCCAACACCAGGTACACCGCCACCAGCGCGCCGAGGATCATGAACGGCTGGCCCTTCTGCGTCGCCGCAAAGGCATCGGCGGTGCCGGCCATCTTGGCGATCACATCTTCGGGCAAACCGACCTTGGCAATCGCCCGTTCGATAGCCGCTGTGCCCTGCTCCACCGTCACCCCTTCGGCCATGTCGAAGGCGATGTTTTCCGAGGCGAACTGGCCTTCGTGACTCACACGGTCATCCGCCAGGCTGTTCTCGTAATGGGCAATGGTCGACAACGGCACGCGCGCGCCATCGGCGGTGATGACCTGCATCTGGTTCAGGGTGATCGGGTCCTGGGCGTATTTGGGGTTGACCTCCATCACCACCTGATACTGGTTGAGGCTGTCGTAGATCGTGGAAATCTGCCGCTGGCTGTAGGCGTTGTTCAACACCCCGGTGACCATGTCCATGTCGATGCCCAGGCGCTTGGCCTGGTCACGGTCGACAATCAGCGTGACCTGGGCCGCGCCGCGACCTTCACGGGCGTCGATGGCGGTGAGTTCCGGCAGCCCGCGCAACGCGGTGACGACTTTCGGGTACCACAGGCGCAGTGCGGCCAGATCACCGCTTTGCAGGATGTAGGAATACTGCGCACTGGTCTGGTCGCGACCGCCGCCAAATTGCAGGTCCTGGTCGGCCATCAGGAACAGGCGCCCACCCGGCACCAGCGGCACGTCCTTGCGCAGGCGCTCGATCACCGCCTGGGCGGACACTTTACGCTCGCTGATAGGCTTGAGGCGTACCAGCATCACCGCGTTGTTGGTGCCGTTGTTGCCGCCAATAAAGCCGGCCACGCTGAGCACCGCCGGATCCTTGAGCACGGCCTGGCGGAAGATCTCCATCTTCGGCTGCATCACACTGAACGACAGGCCATCATCGCCGCGCACAAAGCCGATCAACTGGCCGGTGTCCTGCTGGGGCATGAAAGTTTTCGGCACGACCACGTACAGCGCAATGTTCACGCCCACGGTGATCAACAGGCTGAGCAAGGTCAGGCGCCGATGGCGCAGCACCCAGTCCAGGCTCGTGGCGTAGCCGGCGACCATGCGGTCGTTGATCTTCTGGCTCCAGCGCTGCAAGCCGGTCATCCGGCCTTTGACATGGGGCTTGAGCCAGCGGGCGCAGAGCATCGGGGTCAGGCTCAGGGACACCACCAGCGAGACAATGATCGCCGCCGACAAGGTGATGGAAAACTCACGGAACAGGCTGGTAACGATCCCGCCCATGAACAGGATGGAGAGAAACACCGCCACCAGCGACACGTTCATCGACAGCAAGGTAAAGCCGACTTCCTCGGCGCCCAGGTACGCCGCCTTCATGGGCGGCACGCCATCGTCGATATGCCGGGAAATGTTCTCCAGCACCACGATGGCGTCGTCTACCACCAGGCCGGTGGCCAGGATCAACGCCATCAGCGAGAAGTTGTTCAGCGAAAACCCGTACAGGTACATCACCGCAAAGGTGCCCACCAGCGACACCGGCACCGCCAGGGTCGGGATCAGCGAGGCGCGGAAGTTACCGAGGAACAGGTACACCACCAGAATCACCAGCCCGACGGCAATCAGCAGGGTCATCTCGGCTTCGTGCAAGGTGGCGGTGATCACCGGCGAGCGGTCCATGGCCAGGCTGAGCTTGACGCTGGACGGCAGCACGGCCTGCAACGCCGGCAGTTGCGCCTTGATCTGGCGGACGGTCTCGATGATGTTCGCGCCGGACTGGCGGTTGATCACCAACAGCACCGCCGGCTCATTGTTGAAGAAGCCGCTGTTGTAGCGATCTTCAACGCCGTCGGTGATTTTCGCCACATCCGACAGGCGCAGGGCCGCGCCGTTCTGGTAGCGAATCAGCAGCGGTTCGTAGTCCTTGGCTTTTTCCAGTTGGTCGTTGGCCTGGATCTGCCAGTTGCGCTCGCTGTCTTCCAGGGAACCCTTGGGCCGGCGCTGGTTGGCGTTGGCGATGGTAGTGCGCACATCGTCCAGGGCCACGCCGTACTGGTCGAGGGCCTTGGGTTCCAGCTCGATGCGCACCGCCGGCAGTGAACTGCCGCCGATCTGCACTTCGCCCACGCCCGGCACCTGGGACAGGCTTTGGGACAGGATGGTCGAGGCCAGGTCGTAGAGCTGGCCCTTTTGCAACACGTCCGAGGTCAGCGACAGCACCATGATCGGCGCCTGGGACGGGTTGATCTTCTTGTAGGTGGGCATGCTGCGCATGCCGCTGGGCAAGAGGTTGCGCGAGGCGTTGATCGCTGCCTGCACTTCCCGCGCCGCGCCGTTGATATCACGGTCGGAGTCGAACGCCAGGATCACCCGGGTTGAGCCCTGGCTCGACGAACTGCTCATAGTAGTGATGCCGGCAATCGCACCGAAGGAGCGCTCCAACGGTGTGGCCACGGTCGAGGCCATCACCTCAGGGCTGGCCCCCGGCAGGCTTGCCGAAACCACGATCACCGGGAAGTCGATCTGCGGCAGCGGCGACACCGGCAACAGGTTGAAACTCACCCCGCCCAGCAACATGATCGCCAGGCTCAGCAGCAGGGTCGCTACCGGCCGGCGGATGAAAGGTCCGGACAGGTTCATGGCTCAACCGGCTCCAGGCGTTGCGGCTCTTTGCGCCAGCGGCGCCCCAGGCGATCGAAGTACAAGTAGATCACCGGCGTGGTGAACAGCGTCAACACCTGGCTCACCAGCAGGCCGCCGACCATTACCAGGCCCAGCGGCTGGCGCAATTCCGCGCCGGAGCCGGTGGCCAGCATCAGCGGCACCGCACCGAACAACGCCGCGAGGGTGGTCATCAGGATCGGCCGGAAACGCAACAGCGCGGCCTGGTAAATCGCGGTCTGCGGGTCAAGGCCCTGGTTGCGTTCGGCGTCGAGGGCGAAGTCGATCATCATGATCGCGTTCTTCTTGACGATACCGATCAGCAAGATGATGCCGATGATCGCGATCATGCCCAGGTCATTGCCACTGAGCAGCAAGGCCAGCAAGGCGCCCACCGCGGCCGACGGCAAGGTCGACAGGATGGTGATCGGGTGGATATAGCTCTCGTAGAGCACGCCGAGCACGATATACATGGTCACCACCGCCGCCAGGATCAGCAGCAAGGTACTCGACAGCGAGGCTTCGAACGCCTGGGCCGCGCCCTGGAACTGGGTCTGCACGCCCACCGGCATGCCGATGTCCTTCTGGGTCTGGTTGATCAGCTCCACGCCCTTGCCCAGCGCCACGCCAGGGGCCAGGTTGAACGACATCATTACTGCCGGGAACTGGCCGATATGGGCGATGGCCAACTGCGCCTGACGCTGCTCGACACGGGCCAGGCTCGACAGTCGCACCTGGCCGCCATCGGTGGTTTTCACATGGATCTGGTTCAGCGCATCCGGGCCGAGGGTTTCGCCGGACTGGGCCTGCAACACCACGCGGTACTGGCTGGCCTGGGTGTAGATCGTGGAAATCTGGCGCTGGCCGAAGGCGTCGTACAGCGCGTCGGTGATGGTCGACACACTGACGCCCAGGCGCGAGGCCGCATCACGGTCGATCACCAGGTACACCTGCAAGCCTTTGTCCTGCAGGTCGCTGGCAACGTCGGTGAGTTCCGGCAACTGGCCAAGGGCGTGCACCAGCTTGTCACTCCACAGCGCCAGCAGCTCGGAATCCGGGGAGGACATGCTGAACTGGTACTGGGTGCGGCTCACGCGGTCTTCGATGGTCAGGTCCTGCACCGGCTGCATAAACAAGCGGATGCCTACCAACTTGTCGATTTCCGGTTGCAGCCGGGCGATGACCTGGGCTGCGCTCAAGTCGCGCTGGCCGTGGGCCTTGAGGTTGATCAGCAGGCGGCCGCTGTTGAGGGTCGCGTTATCGCCATCCACACCGATGTAGGACGACAGGCTTTCCACCGCCGGATCCGCCAGGATGATCTTGGCCAGTGCCTGCTGGCGCTGGCTCATCGCTGCAAAGGAAATCGACTGCGGCGCCTCGGAAATGCCCTGGATCACCCCGGTGTCCTGTACCGGAAAGAAGCCTTTGGGCACCACCAGGTACAGCACCACGGTGAGGCCCAGGGTGGCGATGGCCACCAGCAGGGTCAACGGCTGGTGCTTGAGGACCCACTGCAACTTGCGGCCATAGGCTTCGATCATCCAGTCGATCCAGGCGCCGCTGGCCTTGTAGAAACGGCCCTGCTCTGCTTCCTTGGGCTCACGCTTGAGCAACCGCGCGCACATCATCGGCGTGAGGGTCAGCGACACCACCAGGGAAATCAGGATCGCCACTGCCAGGGTGATGGCAAATTCACGGAACAGGCGCCCCACCACGTCGGCCATGAACAGCAACGGGATCAGCACCGCGATCAGCGACAGGGTCAGGGAAATCAGGGTGAAGCCAATCTGTTTGGCGCCCTTGAGGGCGGCGGCCATCGGGGTTTCGCCTTCCTCGATGTAACGGGAGATGTTCTCCAGCATCACGATGGCATCGTCCACCACAAAGCCGGTGGCGATGGTCAAGGCCATCAGCGTCAGGTTATTGATCGAGAACCCGGCCAGGTACATCACGCCGAAGGTGCCCACCAGGGACAACGGCACGGCGATGGACGGAATAATCGTCGCGCTGACCCGGCGCAGGAACAGGAAGGTCACCATCACCACCAGGGCGATGGCGATCAGCAATTCGTGCTGTACGTCCTTGACCGAGGCGCGGATGGTCTGGGTGCGGTCGGTGAGTACGGTAACGTCGAGGCCGGCCGGCAGGTTGTCGGTGATGCTCGGCAGCAGCGCCTTGATGCGGTCTACCACCTCGATGACGTTGGCGCCCGGCTGGCGCTGGATGTTCAGCAGCACCGCCTGGTTTTCATTGGCCCAGGCGGCCAGACGCTCGTTTTCGGCGCCGTCGACGATTTGCGCGACGTCTTTAAGGCGCAACGGCGCGCCATTGTTGTAGGCCAGGATCAGTTCGGCGTATTGCTGGGGCGAGACCAACTGGTCATTGGCATCCAGCATCGACACCCGCGTCGGCCCGTCGAAGTTACCCTTGGGCTGGTTGACGTTGGACGCGGCGATCAAGGTGCGCACATCCGACAGGTTCAAGCCGTTGGCCGCCAGGGCCTCGGGGTTGACCTTGATACGCACGGCCTGGCGCTGGCCGCCGGCGATGCTGACCATACCGACGCCGCTGATCTGCGCGATTTTCTGCGCCATGCGCGTGTCGACCAGGTCATTGAGCTTGGGCAGCAGCATGGTCTTGGAGCTGATGGCCAAGGTCAGCACCGGGGTATCTGCCGGGTTGACCTTGTTGTACACCGGCGGTGCCGGCAAATCCTTGGGCAGCAGGTTGGTAGCGGCGTTGATCGCGGCCTGCACCTGTTGCTCGGCAACATCCATATTGATGTCGAGGTTGAAACGCAGGGTCAGTACCGACGCGCCGCCAGAACTGGTGGACGCCATCTGGGTCAGGCCGGGCATCTGCCCGAACTGGCGCTCAAGGGGCGCCGTCACCGCGCTGGTCATTACGTCGGGGCTGGCGCCGGGGTACAGGGTCATCACCCGGATGGTCGGGTAATCCACCTGGGGCAAGGCCGAAACCGGCAGCAAGCGGTACGCGATGATGCCGGCCAGGACGATGGCCAGCATACTCAGCGTGGTGGCGACCGGGCGAAGGATAAACAGCCGCGACAGGTTCATGCGCCGACCTTTTGCGCCTTGCCGGCGTCAGCGCCGGTCTCCCCTTTCGCCGCGGGTTTGCCTTGCAGGTGTTCAGTCGGCGTGGTCGGGACTTCGGTGCTGTCGTTGACCACTTCGATTTCGCTGCCTTCCTTGAGGCGGTCGGTGCCTTCGAGCACCACACGGTCACCGGCGACCAGGCCTTCCTTGATCACGGTGTTTTCACCGTCGGTATCGCCGACTACCAGGGGCTGGACCTTGACCTTCTTGTCGCCATCGAGCTTGTAGACGAAGGTGCCGCTGTTGCCGAACTGGATCGCCGCAGACGGCGCCAGCACCACGTTGTGCAGGGTGTCGGCCAGCAGGTGCACGTTGACGAACTGGTTGGGGAACAGCGCCTTGTCCTTGTTATCGAAACGCGCCTTGAATTTCAGGGTGCCGGTGGTGACGTCGATCTGGTTGTCCAGGCTCTGCAACACACCGATGGCCTGCTGTTTTACGTCGCCACGGTCCCAGGCTTCCACCGGTAGCTTGTTGCCGGCGTGGTAACGGGCGAGCACGGTTTCCAGGGTGTTTTCCGGCAGGGTGAAGGCCACGCTGATCGGCTGGGTCTGGGTGATCACGGCCAGGGCGGTGGTGTCGTTGGCGGCCACCAGGTTGCCAACGTCGAGCTGGCGCAAGCCGACGCGACCGGCGATCGGGGCACGGATCCTGGTGAATTCAAGGTTGAGCTTGGCGTCGTCGACCGCGCCCTGGTTGGTCTTGACCGTGCCCTGGTATTGCAAAACCAGCGCTTCGGCGGTGTCCAGGGTCTGCTTGGCGATACTGTCCTGGGCGTACAGGCCACGATAACGCTCCACATCGACCTGGGCGTTTTTCAGCTGGGCCTGGTTCTGCATCAGCGTGCCCTGGGCCTGGAGCAAGGCGTTTTGATAGCTGCGCGGGTCAATCTCGGCCAGCAGATCGCCGGCCTTGACCATCTGTCCTTCTTCAAAGGCAATCTTCACCAGCTCTCCGCCCACCCGGCTGCGTACATTAATGGTGTTGAGCGCGGTGACCGTGCCCAAGGCCTTGTAGTACACCGGAAACTCTCCCAGCACCGCCGGTGCCACACGCACTGGCACCGGGCCAGTGGAACCGCCGAAGCCGGGGCGCGCCATGCCGGTTTTGCCGGTGTGCCCGGCCGGTGCGTCTTTTTGGGCCGCGCCGCCGGGCCAGAATTTCCAGCACAGACCGGCGATAACCAGCAGCACGAGCAGGCCGAACAGCCAACGACGGGAGTTGCGGGGGGAGGATTGCATGGAGTGATCAACCATTGGGCGCGAGAGCTTCTTCTTTGGGAGGCTGAAAGATAAGCACTGGGGCGCATTAAGAAAAGCGCCTTTACCGGCTATTTACCTTGGGCTTACAACTTTTAACGTCTGGGCTTAGTCCGTCGGCTATTTCGCTAAACGTCTGAAGCACAAATGAAAACGGCCTGGACTAGGCCAGGCCGCAATCATGTATCACGGGTGTTACTGCAAAACGACAGACATGCGCAGAAACAGTTACTTCAGAACAGCCAATGCTGCTTCGTAGTTCGGTTCTTCAGCGATTTCCTTGACCAACTCGCTGTGCAGCACATTGTCGTTTTCGTCCAGCACCACGACGGCGCGGGCGGTCAGGCCTTTGAGCGGGCCGTCGGCAATCGACACACCGTAATCAACGGCGAAATCCGAATCGCGGAAATCCGACAGGTTTTTCACGTTTTCCAGGCCTTCGGAGCCGCAGAAGCGTGCCTGGGCGAATGGCAGGTCGGTGGAAATGCACAGCACCACGGTGTTTTCTACATCATTGGCCTGGGCATTGAATTTGCGCACCGACGTCGCGCAGGTCGGGGTATCGACGCTTGGGAAGATGTTCAGCACTTTGCGCTTGCCGGCAAAGGACTCCAGGTTTGCGTCCGACAGGTCGCCGGCGGTCAGAGTGAAGTCTGCAGCTTTGGTGCCGACTTTCGGCAATTCGCCTTCAACCTGGACCGGGTTGCCTTTGAGGGTGACTTGAGCCATGAACGGAATCCTTATGCGGGTTTTGGTTAAACGAATTCAAGAGGCGGAAGTTAACCACAAAGTGCCGTGGCGACCTACCGCCAGACACAAATTGTCATGCGTGCCGGTTGTGGTTTAATTGCGCGCTTTTCGCCCGCCCTTTAAGGAAGCTGTTGTTGATGAAACCGCCTGCCACCAAAGTTCTGGTCATTGGTTATGTCTGGCCGGAGCCGCGTTCCTCGGCCGCAGGCGGGCACATGATGCAGATTCTGGAAACTTTTCTTACGCAAGGTTGGGAGGTTACCTTCAGCAGCCCTGCCGCACTCGGCGAACACAAGGCCGACCTGCTCGCCCTGGGCATCGCCGAATGCGCCATCGAGCTCAATAACAGCAGTTTCGATGATTTTATCCGCCAACTCGCCCCGGATATCGTATTGTTCGACCGTTTCATGATGGAAGAGCAGTTCGGCTGGCGCGTGGAAAAATACTGCCCCGACGCCTTGCGCGTGCTGGAGACCTGCGACCTGCATAGCCTACGCGACGCACGCCAGCAACGGCTCAAGAACCACCTCAAGACCCATCCCGACAGCGACGACTTCAGCGCCCTGTTTGCGCCCGCGCTGGAGGAAGAATTCCAGCTGATGGCCGACTCCGAAGTGGCCAAGCGTGAAATCGCAGCGATTTACCGCTGCGACATCAACCTGATGATCTCCGATGTGGAAATACGCCTGCTGACCGAGCAGTTCAAGGTGCCAGCCGCCCTGTTCCACTGGTGCCCGCTGATGCTGGAGCCCGCCACCGAAGCCTTCGTTCCCTTTGAGGACCGCGCGCACTTCCTCAGCATCGGCAACTTCCGCCACGCGCCCAATTGGGACGCCGTGCTGTGGATGAAGAACAGCCTGTGGCCGCTGATTCGACAACAGTTACCCGGCGCGCAACTGCATATCTATGGCGCCTACACCCCGCCCAAGGCCACTGCCCTGCACAACCCGGCCCAGGGTTTTCATGTGATGAACTGGGCCGAAGATGCGCTGCAAGTGATGCGCGCCGCACGCATTTGCCTTGCCCCCCTGCGCTTTGGCGCGGGCATCAAGGGCAAGCTGGCGGACGCGATGCTGTGCGGCACGCCGAACATCACCACGCCCATCGGCGCCGAGGCCATGGGTGATGAGCAGCCATGGCCGGGCATGATCGAACCCAGCGCGCCGGCCCTGGCCGCAGCCGCGGTGGCCTTGTACCAGGACCGCGAGCGCTGGACCCAGGCCCAGGAAGACGGGCGCCAGTTGATTGCCCGCCGCTACGACCAGAACGTCCACGGCCCCGCGCTGGTGGAGTGCCTGGAGCATTGCCGCCGTCACCTCGCCGCTCATCGCCGCGACAACTTCACCGGCAGCATGCTGCGCCATCACGCCCACAAAAGTACCCAGTACATGTCCCAGTGGATCGAGGCGAAAAACCGCACGTTCTAAACGCCGACGCTGGCAGGGTCGCGCACAAGGGGGCATTATTCGGGTCGCAACCAACAATAAAGCGACGCCAGCATGACCCGAGCAGCGCGCATCACTGATCCTTCCTACGAACTGATGGACGACCACAACGGTCTGTCCATCATCTATCGCCAGCACGGCTTCCCCTGCCCGCTGGTGCGCTGGCATTTCCACAAGGAATACGAACTGCACCTGATCGTCGCCAGCTCCGGCAAGGTGTTTATCGGCGACTACATCGGCAACTTCTACCCTGAAAGTCTGTTCCTCACCGGCCCCAACCTGCCCCATAACTGGATCAGCCAGGTGGAGGAAGACGAAGTGGTGCCCAAGCGCGACATGCTGGTGAACTTCACCGATGACTTGCTGGAGAACGGCAGCCATATCTTCACCGAGTTGAAGACCCTTGCCCCGCTGCTGGAACGGGCGCAGTACGGCATCGAGTTCCGCTGCAAAAAGACCATCGCCCAGGCCGTGACCCTGATGCAACGCATCGAAGACGCCCAGGGCATGGCACGCCTGGGCCACTTCTTTATCCTGCTGGAAGTGCTCAGCGCGTGTGAGGACTATCAGCTTCTGTCCGGCGTGACCACGCCACAGCTGGCTGACGAGCACAGCATCGACCGCACCAACCGGGCGGTGGACTACATCTTTGCCCATTACGCCCGCGAGTTGCCGCTGGAGGAAGTCGCTGAGTACCTGGGCATGAAGCCGACGTACTTTTCGCGGGTGTTCAAACAGGCCACCGGGCGCACATTTATCGAGTTCGTCAATCGGTTGCGCATCAGCAAGTCCTGCGAATTGCTGGCAGATGGCGATAAGGCCGTCACCGATGTGTGCTTTGAGTCGGGGTTCAACAATATTTCCAACTTCAACCGGCGCTTTCAGCAGCTTAAAGGCATGACCCCTTCCCACTACCGGCGCCTGGCGGTACAGCGGCTGACCGAGCAGAACCTGGCTTGAGGGGTTCAACGGCCGTGTGATCGAGTGCAAAAAAGTATCAGTCCAAGTGCGCCCAAGGATTTGTCACAACCCCATTTGAAGGCTGTAATCAACGCACACTCTTCCTGACTCCCCGTAGGAAGACACAACAACAATAACTGTCCTTCTGTAGCCCCCTGGGCGCGGAAATGGAGTGCGCGATGAAGTTCACAGCAAAAACTCTGCTTGCCTGTTCTTGCATGACTACCTGCATGACCCTCAGCGCCGTCAGCTTTGGCGCGCAGACCCTGACCATTGCCACCGTCAACAACAGCGACATGATCCGCATGCAAAAGCTCTCGAAGACCTTCGAGGCCGAGCATCCCGAGATCAAGCTGAACTGGGTGGTGCTCGAAGAAAACGTGCTGCGCCAACGCCTGACCACTGACATCGCCACCCAAGGCGGGCAGTTCGACGTGCTGACCATCGGCATGTACGAAGCTGCACTCTGGGGCGCCAAGGGTTGGCTGGAGCCGATGAAGGATCTGCCGGCGTCCTACGACCTCGACGACGTGTTCCCTTCGGTGCGTGACGGTTTGTCCGTCAAAGGCTCGCTGTACGCGTTGCCGTTCTACGCTGAAAGCTCGATCACCTATTACCGCACCGACCTGTTCAAGGACGCAGGGCTGAGCATGCCCGAACACCCGACCTGGACCCAGATCGGCGAATTCGCAGCCAAACTCACGGATAAAACCAAAGAGCAATACGGCCTGTGCCTGCGTGGCAAAGCCGGTTGGGGTGAGAACATGGCGCTGATCACCACCCTGGCCAACGGCTATGGCGCGCGCTGGTTCGATGAGAAGTGGCAGCCTGAATTCAACGGCCCCGAGTGGAAGGACGCGCTGAACTTCTACGTCGACAACATGAAGAAATCCGGCCCGCCGGGGGCGTCCAGTAACGGTTTCAACGAAAACCTGGCGCTGTTCAACAGCGGCAAGTGCGCGATCTGGGTCGACGCCAGCGTGGCCGGCTCGTTTGTCACCGACAAGTCCCAGAGCAAGGTGGCCGATAACGTTGGCTTCACCTTCGCCCCACACGAAAAAACCGACAAAGGCACTTCTTGGCTGTACTCCTGGTCACTGGCGATCCCGACCAGCTCCAAGGCCAAGGACGCCGCCAAAGTGTTCACCAGTTGGGCAACCTCCAAGGAATATGGCGCACTGGTCGCCAAGACCGACGGCGTGGCCAACGTACCGCCAGGTACGCGCAAGTCGACCTACAGCGACGCCTACATGAAAGCCGCGCCGTTCGCCAAGGTGACCCTGGAATCGCTGAAAGTCGCGGACCCGACCAAACCGACGCTCAAGCCGGTGCCGTATATCGGTATCCAGTTGGTGACCATTCCCGAATTCCAGGCGATTGGCACGCAGGTCGGCAAGTTCTTCTCCGGTGCGTTGACCGGCCAGCAAACGGTGGATGCGGCGTTGACTGCGGCGCAGACCACCACCGAGCGTGAAATGAAGCGCGCCGGTTACCCCAAGTAACCTGAGCCTCACCACAGTCAAATGTGGGAGGGGGCTTGCCCTTCCCACACTGACCGCGTTTGCATGTACCTGACTGGTCTTGATCCCCATGAATACACCCGCCAAAAACCGCCTGGCCAACCCTGGCTGGTTTCTCGTCAGCCCCTCGGTGGCCTTGCTGCTGCTGTGGATGATCGTGCCTCTGGGCATGACCCTTTACTTTTCGCTGATCCGCTACAACCTGCTCTACCCCGGCGAAAACCAATTCGTGGGCCTGGAGAACTTCACCTACTTCATTACGGACTCGGGCTTCCTGCCCGGCGCCACCAATACCCTGTTGCTGGTGGGCAGCGTGCTGTTGATCAGCGTGGTGTTCGGCGTGTTGATCAGTGCCTTGCTGGAGGCCAGCGAGTTCTTCGGTCGCGGCCTGGTGCGGGTGCTGCTGATTTCGCCGTTCTTCATCATGCCCACCGTCGGTGCGCTGATCTGGAAGAACCTGATTTTCCACCCGGTGTCGGGGGTGCTTGCCGCCGTATGGAAGCTGTTCGGCGCCGAGCCGGTGGACTGGCTGGCGCACTATCCGTTGCTGTCGATCATCATCATTGTGTCGTGGCAATGGCTGCCGTTCGCGATCCTGTTGCTGATGACCGCCATGCAGTCCCTCGACCAGGAACAAAAGGAGGCCGCACGCCTGGACGGTGCCGGCGCCATCGCGATCTTCTGGCACCTGACCCTGCCCCACCTGGCCCGCCCGATTGCCGTGGTGGTGATGATCGAAACGATCTTTTTGCTCTCGGTGTTCGCCGAAATCTTCACCACCACCAACGGCGGCCCCGGCTACGCCTCGACCAACCTCGCCTACCTGATCTACAACCAGGCGCTGGTGCAGTTCGACGTGGGCATGGCGTCGGCCGGCGGCTTGATTGCCGTGGTCATTGCCAATATCGCGGCGATCATCCTGGTGCGGATGATCGGCAAAAACCTGACTGACAAGCCTTGAGGGCCGCGCCATGACGCTTCAACAATCCCGCCGCCTGCAAAGCCTGTTGCTCGGCACATTGGCCTGGGCCATCGCGATCCTGATCTTCTTCCCGATCTTCTGGATGGTGCTGACCAGCTTCAAGACCGAAATCGACGCGTTCGCCACGCCGCCGCAGTTCATCTTCACGCCGACGCTGGAGAACTACCTGCACATCAACGAGCGCAGCAACTACTTCAGCTATGCCTGGAACTCGGTGCTGATTTCCTTCAGCGCCACCGCTCTTTGCCTACTGATCTCGGTGCCAGCGGCCTACTCCATGGCGTTCTACGAAACCCAGCGCACCAAGGGCACGCTGCTGTGGATGCTGTCCACCAAAATGCTGCCGCCGGTGGGCGTGCTGATGCCGATCTACCTGCTGGCCAAGAGTTTTGGCCTGCTGGATACGCGCATCGCGCTGATCATCATCTACACCCTGATCAACCTGCCGATTGTGGTGTGGATGGTCTACACCTACTTCAAAGACATCCCCAAGGACATCCTCGAAGCCGCCCGCCTGGACGGGGCCACCCTGTGGCAGGAAATGGTCCGCGTGCTGCTGCCGATTGCCAAGGGCGGCCTGGCCTCCACGGTGTTGCTGTCGCTGATCCTGTGCTGGAACGAGGCGTTCTGGTCGCTGAACCTGACCTCATCGAACGCCGCGCCGTTGACCGCGCTGATCGCCTCCTACTCCAGCCCCGAAGGCTTGTTCTGGGCCAAATTATCCGCCGTCTCGACCCTCGCCTGTGCGCCGATCCTGATCTTTGGCTGGATCAGCCAGAAACAGCTGGTACGCGGTTTGTCCTTCGGCGCCGTTAAATAATAATTTCTAGCGGAGGGCCCATCATGGCCAACCTGAAAATCAAGAATCTGCAAAAAGGCTTCGAAGGTTTCTCGATCATCAAAGGCATCGACCTGGAAGTGAACGACAAGGAGTTCGTGGTCTTCGTCGGCCCGTCGGGCTGCGGTAAGTCCACCCTGCTGCGCCTGATCGCCGGCCTGGAAGAAGTCAGCGCAGGCACCATCGAACTCGACGGTCGCGACATCACTGAAGTGACCCCGGCCAAGCGCGACCTGGCGATGGTGTTCCAGACGTACGCGCTGTACCCGCATATGAGCGTGCGCAAGAATATGTCGTTTGCCCTGGACCTGGCCGGCGTTGACAAGAAGCTGGTCGAAAGCAAAGTCAGCGAGGCGGCGCGCATCCTGGAACTGGGCCCGCTGCTGGAGCGCAAGCCCAAGCAACTGTCGGGCGGCCAGCGCCAGCGCGTGGCGATTGGCCGGGCGATTGTGCGCAACCCGAAGATTTTCCTGTTCGATGAACCGCTGTCCAACCTTGACGCCGCCCTGCGCGTACAGATGCGCCTGGAACTGGCGCGCCTGCATAAAGAACTGCAGGCGACCATGATCTACGTGACCCACGACCAGGTCGAGGCCATGACCCTGGCCGACAAAGTGGTGGTGCTGAACAGCGGCCGTATCGAGCAGGTCGGCTCGCCGCTGGAGCTGTATCACCAGCCGGCCAACCTGTTTGTGGCGGGCTTTCTCGGCACGCCGAAGATGGGCTTTCTCAAGGGCAAGGTCACCCGCGTCGAGTCCCAGGCCTGCGAAGTGCAACTGGACGCCGGCACCTTGATCACCCTGCCGCTCAGTGGCCCGACCTTGAACGTCGGCAGCGCGATCACCCTGGGCATTCGTCCGGAACACCTGGAAATCGCAGCGCCTGGCCAAACCACCCTGACCGTCACCGCCGATGTGGGCGAGCGCCTGGGCAGCGACACGTTCTGCCACGTCAACACCGCCAACGGCGAGCCGTTGACCCTGCGCATCCGCGGCGACATGGCCAGCCAGTATGGCGAAACCCTGCACCTGCATCTGGACCCGGCGCACTGCCACCTGTTCGACACCGACGGCGTGGCCGTGGCCCGCCCACTGCGCGCTGCCGCCTGATTTCGCGAGTATTACGTTATGAAACTGAATAAACAGAACCTCACGCAACTGGCTGGGCAGGTGAAAATCCCGGCCTACGCCATTGCCGACACCCGCCAGGGCATCGCCCATATCGGCGTCGGCGGTTTCCACCGGGCGCATCAGGCGTATTACACCGATGCGCTGATGAACTCAGGTGAAGGTCTGGACTGGAGCATCTGCGGCGTCGGCCTGCGGGCCGAAGACCGCAAGGCCCGCGACGACCTGGCGGGTCAGGATTTTCTCTTCACCCTGTATGAACTGGGCGACACCGACGACACCGAAGTGCGTGTGATCGGTGCCATCAGCGACATGCTGCTGGCCGAAGACGGCGCCCAGGCGCTGATCGACAAACTGGCCAACCCGGCCATTCGTATCGTCTCCCTGACCATCACCGAAGGCGGCTACTGCATCGACGACAGCAACGGCGAGTTCATGGCTCATCTGCCGCAGATCCAGCATGATTTGGCCCACCCGAGCGCACCCAAAACCGTCTTCGGCTTTATCTGCGCCGCCCTCACCCAGCGCCGCGCCGCCGGTATTCCCGCGTTCACTGTAATGTCCTGCGATAACCTGCCCCACAACGGCGCCGTCACACGCAAGGCGCTGCTGGCCTTCGCCGCCCTGCACAACGCCGAATTGCACGACTGGATCAAGGCCAACGTAAGCTTCCCGAACGCCATGGTCGACCGCATCACGCCGATGACCAGCACCGCCCACCGCCTGCAATTGCACGACGAGCACGGCATCGACGATGCCTGGCCGGTGGTGTGCGAACCCTTTGTGCAGTGGGTGCTGGAAGACAAATTCGTCAACGGCCGCCCGGCCTGGGAAAAGGTCGGCGTGCAGTTCACCGATGACGTCACGCCCTACGAAGAAATGAAGATCGGCCTGCTCAATGGCAGTCATTTGGCCCTGACTTACCTGGGGTTTCTCAAAGGTTATCGGTTTGTGCACGAAACCATGAACGACCCGGTGTTTGTGGCCTATATGCGCGCCTATATGGACCTGGACGTCACGCCGAACCTCGCGCCGGTGCCGGGAATTGACCTGACCGAATACAAACAGACCTTGGTCGACCGTTTTTCCAACCAAGCGATTGCCGACCAGTTGGAGCGGGTGTGCTCGGATGGTTCGTCGAAATTTCCCAAGTTCACCGTGCCGACCATCAATCGTCTGATCGCGGACGGCCGCGAGACTGAACGCGCTGCACTGGTGGTCGCCGCCTGGGCCTTGTATTTGAAGGGCGTGGATGAGAACGGCGTGAGCTACAAGATCCCGGATCCACGTGCCGAGTTTTGCCAGGATCTGGTGAGCGATGACGCGCTGATCAGCAAGCGCTTGCTGGGCGTTGAAGAGATTTTCGGCACGGCTATTCCCAACTCGCCTGAGTTTGTGGCAGCGTTCGAGCGGTGTTTTGTGAGCTTGCGTGACAACGGCGTCACTAAAACGCTGAAGCTGTTACTGAAGAAACCGGCCTAAAAATGTGGGAGGGGGCTTGCCCCCGATGAGGGTGTATCAGTTAATAAATCTGTCACTGACACACTGCTATCGGGGGCAAGCCCCCTCCCACATTTACACTCCAACAATAATGCTGAGCACACCATCATGACCCAGCAAAACCTGTTCCTCGGCATCGACTGCGGCACCCAGGGCACCAAGGCGATCGTCCTCGACGCTTCCAGCGGCAAGGTGCTGGGCCTCGGCGCCGCCGCGCACACGCTGATCAGCGGCGCCAACGGCCGCCGCGAGCAGCACACCCAGGAATGGCTGGACGCCTTTACCGAAGCCACTCACCGCGCCCTGCAACAGGCCGGCGTGGACGGCCAGGACATCCTCGGCATCGGCGTTTCCGGCCAGCAACATGGCCTGGTCTTGCTGGATGCCGAGGGCCAGGTATTGCGCCCGGCCAAGTTGTGGTGCGACACCGAAACCGCCTCCGAAAACGAGCGCCTGTTGCAGCACCTGGGCGGCGAAAGCGGCTCGCTGGAGCGCCTGGGCGTGGCCATCGCGCCGGGCTACACCGTGTCCAAACTGCTCTGGACCCGCGAACAGCACCCGGACATCTTCAAGCAAATCGCCCATGTCCTGCTGCCCCACGACTACCTCAATTACTGGCTGACCGGCCGTGCCGTCGCGGAATACGGCGATGCCTCGGGCACCGGCTACTTCAACGTGCGCAGCCGCGAGTGGGATGTGGCGCTGCTCAAGCACATCGACCCGAGCGGACGCCTTGAAAAGGCACTGCCGCAATTGGTTGAAGCCAATCAAAGCGTCGGCACGATTCTGCCGGCCATTGCCGAACGCCTGGGCATCAACCCCAATGCGATTGTCGCCAGCGGCGGCGGCGACAACATGATGGGCGCCATCGGCACCGGTAATATCGCGCCGGGCGTGATCACCATGAGCCTGGGTTCATCGGGAACCGTCTACGCATTTTCGGACCAGCCCAACGTGAGCCCACAGGCCTCGGTGGCGACCTTCTGCTCATCCAGCGGCGGCTGGCTGCCGCTGATCTGCACCATGAACTTGACCAACGCCACCGGGGTGATGCGCGAGCTGTTCGAGCTGGACCTGAACACCTTCAACGCCCTGGTCGAGCAAGCACCGATCGGCGCCGACGGCGTGAGCATGCTGCCGTTCCTCAACGGCGAGCGCGTGCCTGCCCTGCCCCACGCCACCGGCAGCCTGCACGGGCTGACCATGACCAACCTGACCCGCGCCAACCTGTGCCGCGCCGTGGTCGAAGGCACCACCTTCGGCCTGCGTTACGGCCTCGACCTGCTGCGTCAGACCGGCCTGCAAAGCCAGAGTATCCGCCTGATCGGCGGCGGCTCGAAAAGCCCGGTATGGCGGCAGATGGTCGCCGATATCATGAACACCGAAGTGATCTGCACCGAACAAAGCGAAGCCGCCGCCCTGGGCGCGGCGATCCAGGCGGCGTGGAGCCAGTCCGGCGAATCCCTGGCCAGCCTGTGCGACAAATGCGTGAGCGTCGATCCGGCCAGCCGTACGCTGCCGATCGCGGCCAATGTCCGCGCCTATCAACAGGCGTACGAGCGTTATCAACAGCTAGTGGCAACCCTTTAAGAGCGAACGACTATGTATCTGGTGTGTGGTGAAGCGCTGTTTGATTTCTTCAGCGAAGAGGATGCCAGCGGGCTGGCGTCGAAGGTCAACTACAAGTCGATTGCCGGCGGTTCGCCGTTCAATGTCGCCGTCGGCTTGCGCCGCCTGGGCATTGAGGCGGGGCTGTTCGGCGGCGTGTCCACTGACTTCCTCGGTCGTCGCTTGGTGCAGGTGCTCAAGGATGAAGGCGTGAGTCAGCAATTTCTGGTGGAATTCGCCGCGCCGACGACCTTGGCAATGGTCGCCGTGGGCGCCAATGGCTCGCCGCAGTACAGTTTTCGCGGCGAAGGCTGCGCCGACCGGCAACTGCACGTCGCGCACCTGCCCGTGCTGGGTGATGACGTGCGTGGGCTGCATATCGGCTCGTTCTCCCTGGTGGTGCAGCCGATTGGCGACACCCTGCTGGCCCTGGTCCGGCGCGAAAGCGGCCGGCGCCTGATCAGCCTCGACCCCAACGTGCGCCTCAACCCGCAACCGGATATCCAGTTATGGCGCGACCGCGTCGCGGAGTTGGCCAAACATGCCGACCTGATCAAGGTCAGCGACGAAGACTTGCACCTGCTGTACCCCGGCCAATCCCCCGAAAGCGTGCTGCAAGGCTGGTTGCAGCACCGGTGCCAGTTGGTGTTTCTCACCCGTGGCGGCGACGGCGCCACGGTGTTCAGCCGCCAGCATGGCACGTGGTCGCAACCGGCGGTCAAGGTGGTGATGGCCGACACCGTGGGCGCCGGCGATACCTTCCAGGCGGCGTTGATTGCCTGGCTGACCGAGCAGCAGTTGGATTCGGTCGACGGCCTGCAGCAGCTCACCCGGGCGCAGATCGACGCCATGCTTGGCTTCGCGATTCGCGCCGCCGCCCTGACCTGCACCAAGACCGGCCCGGACTTGCCGTATCGCCAGCAGTTGGGCTGAACGCCCGGTTTCATGATCAAGTTCGTGGACAAGGCCGGGAAAATCGAGGATGTGGGCTATCGCAAGCTGTCCGATGCGTGCAGCTTCCAGAATTGAGCCTTGCACGGTCACACAGCAAGCCCGCGTAGATAGGCGTATTCTGGCGGGCTTGTCCCCAGGCCGAAAGGAATCGCCATGCCGTTGAGTTTTCGTACCCTCGCCACCGCAACCGCCCTGCTGTGCTTCGCCCTCGCGCTTATCTGGGGGCTGCGCCCCGAGCTGCTGCTCGGCATGTGGGGCGTGACATCGTCCGACGCCACCGGCCTGGTGGCCCGCCGCAGCGCCGCGCTGTTCCTGGCCATCGGCATCATGTTTTACCGCGCCCGCCATGCGCCACCCTCGGACACACGTCGCGCCATGACCAGTGGCTTTGCCATCGGTTGCCTGGTGTTGGCTGTGCTGGGCGTGTGTGAGTGGTTCAGCGGCAATGCCGGGCCGGGGATTTTCCTGGCCGTGGCAACGGAAACCGTACTGGGCCTGGCATTTGTCCAGGCCCATAGGTCTTCGGTGGTTCATTCTCAGGCGTCTGCCTAGTAAAAGGCTCGACCTCCCGCTCTCTTGAGGGCGGGTGCATGGGTATGTTTGAGGTCTTCACGCAACCCGGTGATCAGGTTGCAAATCGCTCGACTGCTGTCGAGTTTGTCTGCGTTGATGCCTTTGACTTCCAAATCCACCCGGTCACGATCGCGGTCGTCGTAGATCTTGATCGTCAGCGAAGCATCTTCGGCTTTGGTGCATTCGCACCGTTTGGGCAGGAAACTTCCTTCAATAATGCTGCGTAGCTCTAGTTCCGAAAGCATGGCTAACCTCTCCTTTTTTGAGACTGCCAACAGAGTGTTTTGTTATGTGTCATGCAGGCGCTTGCCAGCCTTGGAAGACGCCTTCATCCACTCAGCGTACTCAACAAAATGCGCGCGTGTAGTAACAATTCCTCATAAGAACGGTACAAGTTTATATAACTTAAACCTAGCCTCGCCCGAAGCGTTTATATCATCGGCGAACAGCCACGATTAAACGTTTAACCCTGCAGTTCGTGTGCGTACGCTGTGACCCTTTCAGCAACATGTCGCAAACTATCAAAGTTGATATTCGCCCCGGAATTCACCGCCACCAGGGTCTGGGCACGCACGCCATGCTCCAGGACGTACTTGCGAATGCCCGCCACCGCCAGCGCGCCGGAGGGTTCGGTGATGGAGCGGGTATCGTCGTAGATCAGCTTGATCGCGCTGCATAGCTGGTCGTTGCTCACGGTGATGACCTCGTCCACCCAATCGCGGCAGATTTCAAACCCGTAGGCGCCGATCTGCGCCACTGCGGTGCCGTCGGCAAACCCGTCCACGCTGGGCAGCACCACGCGTTCACCGGCGCGCAAGGCGGCCAGCAGGCAACTGGAGCCTTCCGGCTCGACCCCGATGACGCGCACCTCCGGCCGCAGGTATTTGACGTAGGCGGCGATGCCGGCGATCAGGCCGCCACCGCCCACCGGCACGAAGATCGCGTCCAGCGGGCCCTGTTGCTGGCGCAGGAGTTCCATGGCCACGGTGCCCTGGCCGGCGATCACGTCCGGGTCATCGAACGGCGAAACGAAAGTACAGCCCGAGGTCTCGGCCAGTTGCAGCGCATGGGCCAGGGCGAACGGGAAACTCTCGCCGTGCAGCACCGCTTCGGCGCCTCGGGAGCGCACACCCAAGACCTTCAACTCAGGCGTGCTGCAGGGCATGACGATACGCGCCTTGATCCCCAGCTCCCGCGCCGCCAGCGCCACGCCCTGAGCGTGATTGCCTGCCGAGGCCGTCACTACGCCACGCGCCTTTTGCTCGTCGGTGAGCTGCACCAACTTGTTGTAGGCACCGCGGATCTTGAAGGAAAAGGTCGGCTGCAAGTCTTCGCGCTTGAGCAGCACCGTGTTGCCGAGCAACGCCGATAACGCCGGCGCCGCCTGCAACGGCGTGCGCACCGCCAGGTCGTAGACGGGCGCGGCGAGGATCTTTTTCACGTAGTGCTCAAGCAGTGCGGTGTCTTGGCTAGCCCTTGGGGTTGATGCGCTCATCGGTGTCTCCTGGCTTTTTTTGGATGGCCCTGGAGACGGAAAAACAAAACCCGCCTCTAAGGCGGGTTTGGGTGCAGCCGTGTGCTATCCCGCCAAATGAGGAATGGCGGTAATAATGCTTGGCTGGCTGCGGAAGGCTTGAAATGTCATGTCACGAAATTAACCGGGCGTTGCCGTGCAAGTCAATGACCCAGCGCCATTTAGCCCGTGGGGTTTACGCCGGACATACGAAACGTATACGCTTTGTATATCCAACTTAAACAGTGAACCCCATGGGCATCGTCAAGATCACCGACCAACTGCACGAACAACTGCGCCTGGCCAGCGCGACGATGGACCGTTCCATCAACGCTCAGGCCGAGTTCTGGATCAAGATCGGCCTGCTCGCCGAACTCAACCCCAGCCTGCCCTACAACGAGCTGATTAACAGATTGTTGCTCGACAAACCCGACCTGATCCGGGGGCGCAGCTGATGATCAAGACCACCGCCCAACTGGCCGTGATGCGCGAAGCCGGGCGCCTGCTGGCCCAGGTGTTCAGCATGCTCGACGGTTTTGTCGCCGCCGGCCGCTCCACCCTGGAGCTGGACGCCGCCGTCGAAGCCTTCATCCGTAACGACCTCAAAGCCCGCCCCGCCAGCCTGGGGCAATACGATTACCCGTTCTCGATCAACACCTCGATCAACGAGGTGGTGTGCCATGGCATGCCCAGCGCCAAGGAGGTCCTCAAGGACGGCGACATCATCAATATCGACATCACCCTGGAAAAAGGCGGCTACATCGCCGATTCCAGCAAGATGTACATGATCGGCACCGTTGCCCCCAAGGCCCGGCGCCTGGTGGAGATGACCTTCGAAGCGATGTGGGCCGGCATCCGCCAGGTCAAGCCCGGCGCCCGCCTGGGTGATATTGGCCACGCGATCCAGAGCCACGCCCAGGCCAACGGCTACAGCGTGGTGCGTGAATACTGTGGTCATGGCATCGGCAAGCAGATGCATGAGGAACCGCAGATCCTGCATTTCGGCCGCCCCGGCACTGGTCTGGAGCTGCGCGAAGGCATGGTGTTTACCATCGAGCCGATGCTCAACCAGGGCGGCGCCAAGACACGCAGCCTCAAGGATGGCTGGACGGTGGTTACCAAGGACAACAGCCTGTCGGCGCAGTGGGAACACACCGTGGCGGTGACGGCGGACGGGTTCGAGGTGTTGACCTTGCAGCCAGGCGCCTGAGCCTGGCCTGGGCTCAGGCCACTTCCCTGATTCCGTGCTTGGCTTCCAGCTCACGCACCAGCGGCAACACGCGCTTGCCGAAGTACTCCACTTCTTCCTGGAAGTGCAGGAACCCCGCCAGCACCAGATCCACCCCCACCGCCTTGAGCGCAATGATGCGCTCGGCGATCTGCTGCGGGGTGCCGATCAGGTTGGTCTTGAAGCCGTCGTTGTATTGCACCAGGTCTTCAAAGCTGGACTTGGCCCAGTTGCCCTCGCCTTCCGGTGAAGCCTTGCCCGCCTGCCTGGCCGCATCGCCAAACGCATTGACCGCTTCCGGGTCCGCCTTGTTGATAATCTCGGCGAGCACAGCGCGGGCTTCTTCTTCGGTGTCGCGGGCGATCACAAATGCGTTGACGCCGACCTTAACCGAATGGTTATTCGCCGCCGCCTTGGCGCGAATGTCATCGACCTGGGCCTTGATCCCTTCCGGGGTGTTGCCGTTGGTGAAGTACCAGTCGGAGACTCGTGCCGCCATGTCCCTCGCCGCCCGTGAACTGCCGCCCTGGAACACTTCCGGCTGGCCCAGTGGCTTGGGCTTGAGGGTGTAGTTATTGAAGCGGTAGAAATCGCCCTTGAAGGTAAAGTCGTCCTGGGTCCAGATGCCTTTGAGGGCGCGGATAAATTCTTCGGAGCGGCGATAGCGCTCGTCGTGCTCCAGCCAGTGTTCGCCGATGGCCTGGAATTCCCCCTTGAACCAGCCGCTGACGATATTCACCGCGATGCGGCCATTGGTGAGTTGGTCGATGGTCGCCAGTTGCTTGGCCGCCAGCGCCGGCTGCCACGGGCCAGGCAGGATCGCCGCGATGACCTTGAGCGTGGTGGTGGCCGCCAGCAGCGCATGGCTGAACGCCACGGATTCATGCTGGTTCTCGGCGCCGTAGCCGGCGGTGAAACGGATCTGGGTCAGGCCATACTCAAAGCCGGCAGCTTCGGCCAGTTGCGCCAGTTTGCGGTTGTAGTCGATGCCCCAGTCGGTGCGTTGTTCAATCTTGCTGACCACCAGCCCACCGCTGACGTTGGGCACCCAATAGGCAAATTTCACGGCTTGCTGACTCATCGAACGGTACCTCGTGCAAAAGGGATGTAACAGGGCTTGAGCAGCAAGCGTGCCAGCCAGACGCAAACGCCCACGCCATCAGGGTTGCGGCCAAAAATCAGGCCATGGTGGGCGCGCAGGCAAATGTCAGGGATTGCGCCGGTTTGTCGGATTGCTGTTGCTGGCGCAACAGTGACCCAGGCAAATCCCCCGTAAACATTGGGCCACGCACCCGGCACGGAGTGTGCAATCCCCCCTGCATTGACCACTGCCCCGGAGCCTTGCCCATGACTGAACATCACGTCATCAACCCGCTGTCCATCGGCGTCGATTACCCCACCCTGGCCGCGCGTTTTCGCCCGATCTTCCAGCGCATTGCCGACGGTGCGGTGCAGCGCGAACTCAGCCGCACCCTGCCCCATGAGCCGATCCAATGGCTCAAGGAGGCCGGCTTTGGCGCGGTGCGCGTCCCGGTGGAATACGGCGGCGGCGGTGCGTCCCTGCCCCAGTTGTTTGAACTGTTGATCGAACTGGCCGAAGCCGACTCCAACGTGCCGCAGGCCCTGCGCGGGCATTTCGCCTTTGCCGAAGACCGCCTGAATGCGCCGCCGAGCGCCGGCCGTGACCTGTGGTTCAAGCGGTTTGTCGACGGCGACATCGTCGGCTGCGCCTGGACCGAAATCGGCAACGTGGCCATCGGGGAGGTGGTCACCCAGGTCAGCCCCGACGGCGACAAGTGGAAACTCAACGGTGAAAAGTTCTACAGCACCGGCAGCATCTTCTCTGACTGGATCGACGTGTACGCCCAGCGCAGCGACACCGGCGCCGACGTGATCGCCGCCACCCGCGCACGCCAGCCGGGCGTGGTGCACAGCGACGATTGGGACGGCTTCGGCCAGCGCACCACTGGCAGCGGCACTTCGCGCTTTACCGACGCCGAGGTCGAGGCCGACAACGTCATCGACTTCGCCACCCGCTTCAAATACCAGACCGCTTTCTACCAGTTGGTGCTGCTGGCCAGCCTGGCCGGTATCGGCCGTGCGGCCCTGCGCGACGTGGCCCATCAAGTGCGTAGCCGAAAGCGCATCTACAGCCATGGCAATGCGCCCCATGTGAGCCAGGACGCACAGATTCAACAGGTAGTCGGCGAAGTGGCGGCGCTGGTGTATGCCGCGCAAGCCAGTGCCTTGAGGGCGACGTTACCGGCACAACAGGCCTACGTGGCACGGTTTGGCGGTGATGATGCGGTGGAGCGCGAAGCCAATGTGGCGGCCGAGACTGAATCGGCGACGGCGCAGGTGGTGGTGTCGCAGTTGATCCAGCGCGCGACCAGCGAGCTGTTCAATGCGCTGGGGGCGTCAGATGTGCGCCAGGGCAAGGCCCTTGATCGGCACTGGCGCAATGCGCGGACGGTGTCGTCGCACAACCCGGTGATCTACAAGGCGCGGATTGTGGGGGACTGGGTGATCAATGGAACCGAGCCGCCGTTCGTATGGCAGATCGGCAACGGCCCGGCAAAGCACTGAGGCCTGGCACACTTGGAGTGCCTATAGCCTAGAAGGCCAGTTTGTACCCGACCGCCATCAACATGATCGCCAGGCACGGGCGCAGCACGCCGTCCGGGATCTTGCCGGTCATGTGGCTGCCCACATAAATGCCCGGCAGTGAGCCCATCAGCAGAAAACCCAGCAGGTGCCAGTCCATATTGCCCATGCCCGCATGGCCCAGGCCCGCCACCAGGGTCAGGGGCACGGCGTGGGCGATTTCGGTGCCGACCAGACGGCGGGTGGCCAGGAACGGGTACAGGATAAACAACGCCACGGTACCGAGTGCGCCGGCGCCGATGGAGGTCAGGGCGACCATGGTGCCGAGGATGGCGCCGGTAAGCACCGTCAGCGCGTTGAGATTGCGCGGGTTCATGTGATAGCTGTCGCCCGCATGGCGCTGGGCAAAGGCCAACAGGGTTTTCTTGAACAGGATCGCCAGGGCCGTCAGCAGCAGCACCACGCCGAGGGCTTGCTTGATCACCGCGTTCATCGCCGTCGGGTCGGTGTGCAAGCTGGCGAGGAACCACAAAGTCAGCAGCACCGCAGGCACGCTGCCCAGGGTGAGCCAGCCGGTGATGGTCCAGTCGATGTTCTTGTTCTTGCTGTGGACCAGCACGCCACCGGACTTGGTGATGGCGGCGTACAGCAGGTCAGTACCCACGGCCGTGGCCGGGTTGATGCCGAACCACAACAGGATCGGGGTCATCAACGAGCCCCCGCCGACACCGGTCATGCCCACGATAAAACCCACGATCAGGCCGGCAATTACGAAACCAAAGTTACCCACTTCCATTACAGCTACCCGCGGCCTTATAAATTTCTGGCGGCAGGATAGCGATTTTTCTTATAACGACTTATACCAATATGATCTGACTTTAGATCTTTTTCGCCTGATGCAGTTTTTTTTGCCGAGCCCTGCATCCAGTTGGCGTGCCCATGGGTAGTCCTTGCAGCAACCCTGCTGTTTCATCTAATGGAGAAACACCCATGAACGCTAAAGCCCTGCTCTGCCTCACCGGTTTGCTCGTGGCCAGCCCTGCCGCCTTTGCCCAGGCCGGCCTGCCCGACAGCATCAAGGTGCCTGACGGCCATAAAGTGGCGATGGAAACCACCGGCGTCGGCGAAATCACCTACGAGTGCCGTGATAAAGCCAACGCTGCGGGCCAGACCGAATGGACCTTCGTCGGCCCCAAGGCCGTGCTCAATGATCGCAGCGGCAAGCCAGTCGGCACTTACTTCGGCCCACCGGCCACCTGGCAAGCCAAGGACGGTTCGAAAATCACCGGTACGCAACTGGCCGTGGCGCCATCGAGCCCGGGCAACCTGCCGTATCAACTGGTCAAGGCCAACCCGGCCGAAGGCAAAGGCGCGATGAGTGGCGTGAGTTACATCCAGCGTGTCGCCCTGAAAGGCGGCGTGGCGCCGAGCAGCGAGTGCACAGCCGCCAACAAGGGCAAGCAGGAAGTGGTGAAGTACCAGGCCGACTACATCTTCTGGGCGGCCAACTGAGCAAACTGCGCTACGCTGCCTGTGGCGAGCACGCTCGCCACAGGGGTTCAGCCATTTGAGGGATGCGCGTGTTTGATTACGAAGCCTGTCTGCTGGCCTGTGCCCGTGGCGACCAACGCGCCCTGCGCCGACTGTACGAGCAGGACAGCAGCCATTTGCTCGGCGTAGCCCTGCGTATCGTACGTGATCGAGCGCTGGCCGAGGATATCGTGCATGACGCGTTTATCAGGATCTGGCGCGGCGCTGGCAGTTTCGACCCCAGCCGTGGTTCGGCGCGGGGTTGGGTATTCAGCGTGACCCGTCACCTGGCCCTTAATCTGGTGCGCAATCATTACCGTGAGGTCCCGCTGGGCGACGAACACGAACAGGTCGCAGCGCCCACTGACACGTTTGAATTTTCCGCGCGTTCCGGGCAGATCCACATCTGCCTGGAGCAGCTCGACCCGGCCCGTCGCACCTGCATCCTGCATGCGTATGTCGACGGCTATTCCCACAGCGAAATCGCATCGAGGCTGGATACCCCGCTGGGGACCGTCAAAGCCTGGATCAAACGTAGCCTCGCCGCGCTGCGGGAGTGCATGGCATGAACAACCCCTTGGACGAATTGGCCAGCGAATACGTGCTGGGCACCCTGCCCGCCGAACAACGGGCCGAGGTGGAGCAACGCCTGCCCCACGATGCCGAGTTGCGTGCGGCGGTGGATGCCTGGGAACAGCGCCTGCTGCCCCTGACTGCGTTGGCCGAACCGGTGTTGCCTTCAGCACAGTTATGGCGGCGTATCGAACGCCACACCGCCAGCCCGGACGCCCGCGTCCCCTGGTGGAACCTGCTGGCGTTGTGGCGTGGCCTGGCCGCTGCTGGCTTGGCGGCGAGTGTGGTGCTGGCGACGTTATTGCTGACCCGCCCGCCCATCGCGGATCCGGCCTTTGTGGTGGTGCTGGTGGCACCGCAAAGCCAGGCACCAGGTTGGGTGATCCAGGCCAGCAATGACCAGAACATCCAGCTGATTCCATTGGGTGTGATGGAGGTCCCGGCGGACAAGGCCCTGCAGTTCTGGACCAAGGGCGATGGCTGGCAAGGTCCGGTATCACTGGGGCTGGTCAAGCCGGGTCAAACGCTGTCGGTGCCGCTGGACCGGCTCCCGCCGCTGTCGCCCAACCAATTGTTCGAGCTGACCCTGGAAGACCCGCGCGGCTCGCCGACCGGCAAACCCACCGGGCCGATCCAGGCCATCGGCCGTGCGGTCAAGGTGCTCTGATCAACCGACGCACGGCAGCCACACGCGAAACCGTGCGCCGCCCAACGGCGATGTCTGGGCCGTCAAGGTACCGCCCTGGGCTTCCAGGGCGCGGCGGCTGATGGCCAGGCCCAGGCCGAAGCCGCCGGTGCTGCGGTCGCGGCTGCGGTCGAGGCGGTAGAACGGTTCGAAGATGCGCTCGCGCTGGTCCAACGGGATGCCGATGCCATCGTCATCCACCCAGATTTCACACCCCTTGGGACACACCTTGACCCCCACCTGGATGCGTTTGTCGCAGTAGCGCGTGGCGTTGCGCAACAGGTTTTGCAAGGCGCGGGCCGTCAGGCGTGGATCGAGGCTGAAGCGCTCGACGGCGCAGTCGAGCACCACGTCGATGACGATCTCGGGGTTTTCCAACTCGTCGTCGACGCTGCCCAGGACGCTGTCGATAAATTCATCAAGCACTACGTCCACCCGCTCCGGCAGTTGCGCCGGGTTTTGCAGGCGGCTGTAGGAGAGCAACTCCAGCACCAGTTCATCCAGCTCACGGATATGCGCCACCAGGCCGTGCAGGCGCTCGCGGCTGGCCTCGGGCAAGTCTTCGGACAGCGCAAGCGCCAGGCCGAAATCCAGGCGCGTCAACGGCGTGCGCAGTTCGTGGGAGACGGCGTTGAGCAAATCCCGCTGCTGGTTGAGCAGGTGTTCGATGTCGTCGGCCATGGTGTCGAACACCGCCGCCAGGCTGCCGATGTTGGAGCTGGGCGGGATACGTGTGCGCTCGGCCAGGTTGCCCTTGCCCAATTGGGCGGCGGTGCTTTTCAGGCGTTCCAGGTCGCGCCAGTGCGGGCGCAGCCAGAACAGCAGGCACGCGAGCAACGCAGCACCGATCAGCACATTCATCGACCAGTACAGCAGGTTCATGTCCAGCGGGTCTGGCGGGACGGTCAGCTTGACCACGAACTGCTGGTTGAGCGGCGAGCTGATTTCTTCCATCCAGCCCCACTCCCCCAGGCGAATCACCGGTTTGCCCTGCTCCAGCAGCGCTGCTTCCTGCGGGGTGTAGCTGGCGTCCTGGCGTAGCAGCAGTTGCACTTTGAGCGGTGCAAAGTCGCGGCCCAGTTGCTCGGTCACCTGGGACCAACGCTCCACCGGCGCCCGTTGGTACTGCCTGACGATCAGGGTTTGCTGGCCACGGGACTGCTCGACGTTGTAATCCAGGTAACGGTGTTCGAACAGCTGGATGACCAGTTTGGGAATCAGGTACATCGCCGCACTGTAGGTGACGATGGTGATCAGGTAGAGGCGCAGCAGCACACGAAACATGGCTCAGCATTCCCACTCGGAACGGCTGAACAGATAACCCTTGCCCCACACGGTCTTGATCTTGCGCGCCTCGCCGGCGTGGTCGTCGAACTTGCGGCGCAGCTTGGAGATGGCCACGTCCACCGAGCGGTCGGTGCCATTGAACTCGATGCCGCGCAGGCGTTGCAGGATCTGGTCGCGGCTGAGCACTTCACCGGCATGCCGGGCCAGCACCACCAGCAGGTTGTATTCGCCGCTGGACAGCTCCACCGGCTGCTCGCGCCACACCACCGTACGCTCCGACAGATCAATGCACAGGTTGCCCATGAGGATCTGGTCGTTGGCCACCTGGGGCTCGGACAAACTGCTGCGGCGCAACAAGGTACGCACGCGAGCCAGCAGCACACGTGGCTCGCAGGGTTTGGTCACGTAGTCGTCGGCACCCATTTCCAGGCCCAGCACCTGGTCATGGCTGTCGTCGCGGGCGGTGAGCATCAGGATCGGCAGGCCGGCCGAATCGGCACGCAGCAGGCGGCACACTTGCAGGCCATCGAGGCCCGGCAGCATCAGGTCAAGGATCACCAGGTCCGGCGGGTTGAGGCGGGCGCGTTCCCGAACGAGGTCGCCACGGCTGAGCACGCTGACGTGATAGCCATTGCGCTCCAGGTAGCTGGCAATCAGCTCGGAAAGTGCGGCGTCGTCTTCCACCAGGAGGATGTCGGGCATGAAGGTGTTCCATGAATACAGTGGGGGATCTTTGGAATTGCGAGATTTTGTAAGGATATACGTCCCCATTGGGATGATGTGCAGTACCTTACATTTCTTCACACACCACCTACACAGCTTCACAGCACCACGGCGCAGGTGACCTTAGGATGCGCCAGTCACTATTGGGATAAGAGCATGTCGAAGAATCTGTTGGCGCCGTTTTGCCTGTTGGCCCTCACCCTGGCGCTGGGCGCGTGTGGCAACTCCGCCGCCGAGGCGCCAGAAATGCCCCTGGCCAAGGTGCGCATCGAAACCCTGCAAGCCAAGCCCCTGTCCATCACCAGCGAACTGAGCGGACGCATCGCCGCGCCGCGGATTGCCGAAGTGCGTGCGCGGGTAGCCGGTGTGGTAATGCAACGGGTGTTCAAGGAAGGCCACGACGTCAAACAGGGCGACGTGCTGTTTCGCATCGACCCGGCGCCCTTCAAGGCCGATCTCGACAGCGCCCAGGCCAACCTGAGCAAGGCGCAAGCCAATGCGTTCCAGGCGCGCCTGCAAGAGCAGCGCTACAGCCAGTTGGTGGAAGGCAACGCCATCAGCGGCCAGGACTACGACAACGCCCGCGCGGCGGTGCGCCAGACCAACGCCGAAGTCGCCGCCAACAACGCCGCCGTCGAGCGCGCCAAATTGAACCTGGGCTACGCCACTGTGACCGCGCCGATTTCCGGGCGCATCGGCCGCGCCCTGGTGACTGAAGGCGCGCTGGTCGGCCAGAACGAAGCCACGCCCCTGGCGATCATCCAGCAACTGGACCCGATCCACGCCGACCTGACCCAATCGACCCGCGAGTTGAATGACCTGCGCCGCGCCTTTCGCGCCGGCAGCTTGAAGCAGGTCGGCCAGGATCAGGCCAAGGCCACGCTGATCCAGGACGACGGCAGCCTCTACCCGCTGCCGGGCAAATTGCTGTTCTCCGACATCAGCGTCGACCCCGGCACCGGGCAGATCATCCTGCGCAGCGAGTTCCCCAACCCGGACCTCGACCTGTTGCCCGGCAGCTTTGTGCGGGTGCGCCTGGAGCAAGCGGTCGATAAGCAAGGCATCAGCGTGCCGCAACGCGCCATCACCCGCGACAGTGCCGGTATCCCGATGGTGTTGCTGCTGGATGCCGAGCAGACCGTCAGCCAGCAACCGGTGGAACTGGGTGCGGTGATCGACGACCGCTGGATCGTCAGCAGCGGCCTCAAACCCGGTGATCGCATCGTCGTCGAAGGTGTGCAACACGCGCGGCCCGGTGAAAAAGTCCAGGTAGACGACAGCCCGACGACACCTGCCCAGGCTTTGGGCCAATAAGGATTATTCGACCATGCCGCAGTTCTTTATTGACCGCCCGATTTTCGCCTGGGTGGTCGCCCTGTTTATCCTGCTGGCCGGCGTGCTGGCCATCCCGCAATTGCCGGTGGCCCAGTACCCTAACGTCGCGCCGCCGAAAGTCGAGATCTACGCGGTGTACCCCGGCGCTTCGGCCCAGACACTGGATGAAAGCGTGGTCAGCCTGATCGAGCAGGAGCTCAACGGCGCCGATCACTTGCTGTATTTCGAATCCCAGAGCAGCCTTGGTTCGGCCACCATCACCGCGACGTTCCAGCCCGGTACCGACCCGGAAATGGCCCAGGTCGATGTGCAGAACCGGCTCAAGGCCGTGGAACCCCGGCTGCCCCAGGCGGTGACACAGCAAGGCTTGCAGGTGGAGAAAGTCTCCGCCGGCTTCCTGCTGCTGGTGACCCTGACCTCCAGTGACGGCAAGCTCGATGACGTGGCGCTCAGCGATTACCTGGCGCGCAACGTGATGAACGAACTCAAGCGCCTGGACGGCGTGGGCAAGGCGCAGCTCTACGGCGCCGAACGGGCCATGCGCATCTGGATCGACCCGCAGAAGCTGATCGGCTTCAACCTGACGCCGGCTGACGTGAACACTGCCATCAGCGCGCAGAACGCCCAGGTTTCCGCCGGTAGCATTGGTGATCTGCCGGGCACCAAGACCCAGGAAATCACCGCCGCGATCCTGGTCAAGGGCCAGCTTTCAACCCCGGCGGAATTCGCCGACATCGTGCTCAAGGCCAATCCGGACGGCTCCACTGTGCGCGTCGGCGACGTGGCGCGGGTGGAAATCGGCAGCCAGGAATACCAGTTCTCCACGCGCCTGAACGGCAAGCCCTCCACCGCCGTCAGCGTGCAACTGGCACCCGGCGCCAACGCGCTGAACACCGCGACCCTGGTGCGGGCGAAGATGGATGAGCTGTCGCGCTACTTCCCGGCCAATGTGGAATACAAGATCCCGTACGACACCTCGCCCTTCGTCAAAGTCTCGATCACCAAGGTGGTGTACACCTTGCTGGAGGCCATGGCGCTGGTGTTTGCGGTGATGTTCCTGTTCCTGCAGAACGTGCGCTACACGCTGATCCCCACCCTGGTGGTGCCGATTGCGCTGATGGGCACGTTTGCCACCATGCTGTTGCTGGGTTTCTCAATCAACGTGCTGACCATGTTCGGCATGGTGCTGGCCATCGGCATCCTGGTGGACGATGCGATTGTGGTTGTAGAGAACGTCGAGCGGATCATGGTCACCGAGGGCCTGTCGCCCAAGGACGCAACCAAGAAAGCCATGGGCCAGATCACCGGCGCCATCGTCGGGATTACCCTGGTGCTGGTGGCGGTGTTCCTGCCGATGGCGTTCATGGCGGGCTCGGTGGGGGTGATCTACCAGCAGTTCTCGCTGTCGATGGCCACCTCGATCCTGTTCTCGGCCTTCCTTGCCCTGACCTTGACCCCGGCCTTGTGCGCCACCCTACTCAAGCCGATTGCCAAGGGCGAGCACCATGCCAAGGGCGGCTTTTTCGGCTGGTTCAATAAGCGCTTCGAGCAGCTCACCGACCGCTATGAAGGTTGGGTGGCCTACGCCCTCAAGCGCAGCGGCCGTTACCTGCTGATCTATCTGGTGCTGCTGGTGGGCCTGGGGCTGATGTTCATGCGCCTGCCCGCCTCGTTCCTGCCGGTGGAAGACCAGGGCTACACCATCACCGATATCCAGTTGCCACCGGGCGCGAGTAAAAACCGCACGGTGCAGGTGGCGGAGCAGATCGAAGCGCACAACGCCGGCGAACCGGGCGTGGGCGATACCACCATGATCATGGGCTTCAGCTTCTCCGGTTCGGGGCAGAACGCGGCGTTGGCGTTTACCACCTTGAAGGATTGGTCCAAACGCAGCAATGAAGACTCCGCCGCGTCCATCGCCGACCGCGCCAACATGGCGTTCAGCGAGCTGAAAGACGCGATTGCCTACGCCGTGCTGCCACCGCCGGTGGATGGCCTGGGCACGTCCAGCGGTTTTGAGTTCCGTTTGCAGGACCGTGGTGGCGTCGGCCATGCCGCGTTGATGGCGGCGCGCACCGAGTTGCTGGCGGCCGCCGGAAAAAGCCCGATCCTGGCCAACGTGCGTGAAAGCGCCCTGGCCGAAGCGCCGCAAGTGCAGTTGGAAGTGGACCGCAAGCAAGCCAACGCCCTGGGCGTGTCGTTTGCGGATGTGGGCAATGTGCTGTCCTCGGCGATTGGCTCTGCCTACGTCAACGACTTCCCCAACCAGGGCCGCATGCAGCGCGTGGTGGTGCAGGCCGAAGGCGACCAGCGCAGCCAGGTGGCGGACTTGATGAAAATCAACGTACGTAACAACGCCGGGAAAATGGTGCCGCTGTCGGCCTTTGTCGAGGCCAAATGGACCCAGGGCCCGGCGCAGTTGACGCGCTATAACGGCTACCCGGCGATTGCCATCAGCGGTGAAGCGGCGCCGGGGCACAGCACCGGCGAGGCGATGGAAGAAATCCAGCGCCTGGTCAGTCAACTGCCGGCGGGCCTGGGTCAGGAGTGGACCGGGTTGTCGTTGCAGGAACGCTTGTCCGGCGCTCAGGCACCGATCCTGCTGGGCCTGTCGCTGCTGATCGTGTTCCTGTGCCTGGCGGCGCTGTACGAAAGCTGGTCGATCCCGACCTCGGTGTTGCTGGTGGTCCCGCTCGGCGTGCTCGGCGCAGTCTTGGCCGTGACCTTGCGTGGCATGCCCAACGATGTGTTCTTCAAAGTCGGCTTGATTACCATCATTGGCCTGTCGGCGAAGAACGCGATTCTGATCATCGAATTCGCCAAGGACTTGTATGACCAAGGTGAAGATCTGATCGACGCGACCCTGAAAGCCGCGCGGCTCAGGTTGCGCCCGATCATCATGACCTCACTGGCGTTCATCCTCGGCGTGGTGCCGTTGGCGATTGCCACCGGGGCCAGTTCCGCGAGCCAGCAAGCGATTGGTACCGGGGTGATTGGCGGGATGATCACCGCGACGCTGGCAGTGGTGTTTGTGCCGGTGTTTTTTGTGGTGGTCATGAAGCTGGTGAAGAAATCTTCCGGTAACCCGGGTTAAAACATGTGGGAGGGGGCTTGCCCCCGGTGGCGGTGTATCAGTTGAAATACCTTTCACTGACCTACTGCTATCGGGGCAAGCCCCCTCCCACATGATGAGGTACAGTCAGTTGACCCACTGTCAGCTGTGAGCTCCCATGCCCTTCCTCGCCCGCACCCACCCTCGCCTCTCCAGCGCCGCCGTGCTCGGCCTTGCCGTGGGCATTCTGGTACCTGCCGAAACAATCGCCAGCAAAATCCTCATCGGCTGGAACGCCGGGGTCTGGACCTACCTGGTGCTGATGCTCTGGCTGACCATCCGCGCCAAGGCGCCAGACGTCAAACGCATTGCCGAGATCGAAGACGAAAACGCCGGCCTGGTGTTGTTCATGGTCTGCATCGCCGCCATCGCCAGCCTGGCCACCATCACCTTTGAACTGGTCGGCAGCAAGGACCTGGCGACCGGCGAACGCCTGCTGCACTACGGTTTCACCGGGCTGACGGTGATCGGTTCGTGGTTGCTGATCGGGGTGATTTTCAGCGTGCACTACGCCCGGCTGTATTACACCTGGGACGGCAAGGAGCCGGCGTTGCGTTTTGCCGAAGGGTTGCTGACCCCCAATTATTGGGACTTCCTGTACTTCTCGTTCACCATCGGCGTCGCGGTGCAGACCTCGGATGTGGGTGTGGCCACCCGTGGCCTGCGCAAGGTGGTGCTGGGGCAATCGCTGATCGGGTTCCTGTTCAATACCGCGATATTGGGTTTCTCGATCAATATCGCGGCCGGGCTGTTCAGCTAGGCTGCACAAACCTTCTAGACCGTCATGAAGCGGCACGCATTAATAAGCTCACCTATTACGTTCGGTGTTGTATGAGCGCGCACAATTGGATCGACCTGTCCCAGGATGCCGACACCGGCATCGAGACCCTGCGCGCGCATTTTGAAGGCCACGCCTACGACCCGCACTGGCACGACAGCTACCTGATCGGGGTGACCGAACAGGGCGTGCAGCAATTCAACTGCCGCCGCGCCCGCCATCACAGCGTGCCGGGCCAGGTATTCCTCGTAGAACCCGGCGAACTGCATGACGGCGATGCCCCCACGCCGGACGGCTTCACCTACCACATGCTGTACCTCGACCCGCAGTGGCTGGCGCGGGAAGTGAGCGCGGTGTTCGAAGAAGCACCACTCAACAGCCAGCTGAGCTTCACTCGAACATTGACCGATGACCCGCGCCTGGCGTTGGCTACCAGCCAGGCCTTTCGCACCCTGCACAGCGGCGAGTTGCGCATCGTGCGGCAACGGGCCATGGACCAATTGCTGGAACGCCTGACCGACCAACTGTACTGGCGCACCCGCTACCGCGACGATCCGCGCCTGCCGCTGGTGGCCCATAAAGCCCGGGAATACCTGCATGCCTATCTGCATCAGGATACAGGCATGGACGAACTGGCCGTGGCCTGCGGCGTCGACCGCTTCCGCTTGACCCGTGCGTTCAAGAACGCCTTCGGTTTGCCGCCCCATGCCTATCTGGTGCAACTGCGCCTGGCCCGCGCCCGGCATTTGTTGGCCAAGGGCGAGCAACCGGCCGACGTGGCGATTGCCTTGGGCTTTGCCGATCAAAGCCACATGGGCCGCTGGTTTGTGCGCGCCTATGGCCTGACTCCGGCGGCGTACCGCAAGCGCTGCACAAACCTTCCAGACAGCGAACGCCCCGGCTTGTGAAGATCGACTCCATCGATTGGTTTACCGGAGTCACGCCGCCATGCTGCCGTTTATGTTGTTTGCCTTTGTTGCGTCCATTACCCCCGGCCCGACCAATATCCTGGTGCTGAGCAACAGTGCCCGTTACGGTTTCAAAGCCGCCCTGCCGATCATCTTCGGCGCCTGCGCGGGTGCGGCCGGAATCGTCTGGCTGGTGGGGTCCGGCGTGGGCCAATCGCTGGTGCAACTGCCCAAGGTACAGGCCGCCATGCAATGGGTCGGCGTTGCCTGGCTGACCTACCTGGCCTGGCAGATTTTCAGCGCGCCCCCCCAGGCCGTCGAGACGGAATCGGTACAAAAGCCGCTGGGCTTGTTCGGGGCTGCCAGCCTGCAATTGATCAACCCCAAGACCTGGATGATGGCGCTGGCGGTGGTCAGTGTCTTTGCCGTTAACGGCACACAGGTGGCCGCGCTGTCCCTGGTGTTTTTCTTGATCGCGCTGCCGTGCCTGGGCGCTTGGGCACTGCTGGGCGCCGGGTCTGCGCGAGTACTTCGTTCGGCCAAGGCCATGCAGCGTTTCAACCGTGCAATGGCTTTGCTGCTGTTGGGTGCAACTTGGCTGGGTGTGGTGGTTTGACGCACCAGTCATCCGACTTTGTCCTACAACTCCTTGACGACTTTCCTACTTTGATGGTTTCCTGAAACCGGTTTCAGTCATTCCAATAAAAAAGAAGGTCTATGACCGTGAACAATTTTTCTGCCGCCCAGCGCAGCCGCGTCACCATGCTTGATGTGGCCGAACGTGCGGGCGTGTCCAAGGCCAGCGTGTCGCGTTTTATCGGCGACGACCGCGCCCTGCTCTCCGACGCCATCGCCCTGCGCATCGAACAGGCCATCGAGCAACTCGGCTACCGCCCCAACCAGATGGCCCGTGGCTTGAAACGTGGGCGCACGCGCTTGATCGGCATGCTGGTGGCCGATATCCGCAACCCCTATTCCATTGCCGTGATGCACGGCGTCGAAACCGCCTGCCGCCAGCACGGCTACAGCCTGGTGGTGTGCAACACCGACCGCGACGACGAGCAGGAGCGCCAGCACCTGGCCGCGTTGCGCTCGTACAACATCGAAGGGCTGATCGTGAACACCCTCGGCCATCACCTTGAACAACTGCTGGAACTGCAACGAGAAATGCCGCTGGTGCTGGTGGACCGCAAGGTCGAGCCGCTGCACAGCGACTTGGTCGGGCTGGACAACCCGGCAGCGGTGCGCATGGCGGTGGTGCATCTGGAACAACAGGGTTATCGCCAGCTATTGCTGGTGAGCGAATCCGCCGATGGCACCAGCTCACGGGTAGAACGCCTGGAGAGCTTCAAGGCCGAGATTGCCCGGCGCCCATCGCTGACTGGCGTGGTGCTGGAACTGGATGGCCACCTTGAAACCGGCCTGCAGGCCTTTCTCACTAAAACCGGTCCCAAGGCGGTGTTCTGTGCCAACGGCGTCGCCACACTGGCCTGCACCCGCGCGCTCAAGGCGTTGGGCTGCAACCTGTTCGACGACGTGGGCCTGATCGCCCTGGATGACCTGGATTGGTATCCGTTAGTGGGCAACGGCATCACCGCCCTCGCCCAGCCGACCGAGGCGATTGGCGCCAGCGCGTTCGACTGCCTGCTCAAGCGTTTGCGCGGTGACGATGCGCCAACACGCACCCTGGATTTTCTGCCACAACTGATCATCAGAGGCTCAACCCTGTGCCCCTCCCCGTAGCAGCTGTCGAGCCTTGGCGAGGCTGCGTAGCGGACGTATTGACACGCCGCGATCTGCGGGGCGCCTAACGCAGCCTCGCTTGCGCTCGACAGCTGCTACGGGGCGAACCCCGCGAACGCGCCAAGGTTGATTGAATTTTTATCACGTCGAAAAATGAAACCGGTTTCAGAGGTACACAACAATGCATAAATACCCCGTCTCCATCAGCCTTTCCAGCTACGGCGCGGACTTGGTCCGCCAGCAGGGCCAGTTGAGCTTTGTGCAGCTATTGGCCGCGGCCGGTGCCCAGCGCATCGAATGGCGCGAAGAGCTGCTGACCGCCGAGCAGCCCACCGAACTGGCCGAAGCCGCTGCCGCCCAAGGCCTGGAAGCGGTGTTCTCATCGCCCCTGGAATTATGGGTTGCCGGCCGCGCCCAGCCCAACGCCGAACTGAGCGCAACCCTGGACCGCGCCCAGGCCTTCGGCGCGCGCTGGCTGAAAGTCTCCCTCGGTTACTTCACCGACACCAACGACCTAGAAAGCCTGCACGCCCTGCTCAATCGCCACCCGGTCCAGCTGTTGGTGGAAAACGACCAGACCCTGCACGGCGGGCGCATCGAGCCGATGCAACGGTTCTTTACCGAGGTCGAGCGCCTGGGCCTGCCGGTGAAGATGACCTTCGATATCGGCAACTGGCAGTGGCAGGACCAATCTGCCCTGACCGCCGCACGCCTGTTGGGCCGGCATGTGGACTACCTGCACTGCAAGGCCGTGGCCCGTCGCCCGGACGGCAAGCTGGTGGCGCTGCCGCCCGGCGCCACCGACCTGCATCTGTGGGAACAACTGCTCAAGCACATGACTCAAGGCATTACACGGGCGGTGGAATTTCCACTGCAAGGCGATGACCTGATCGACGTGACCGCGCAGCAGGTCGCCGCCCTCGCCGTCCTAGGCCAACCCACTGCGGAGCATGCCCATGTCTGAGATCGATATCCTCTCGTTTGGTGAAACCATGGCGATGCTGGTCGCCGAGCAGCCCGGCGATCTGGCCCAGGTCAGCCAGTTTCACAAGCGTATTGCCGGGGCCGACAGCAATGTCGCCATTGGCCTGTCGCGGCTGGGCTTTAATGTGGCGTGGCTGAGTCGGGTGGGCAGCGATTCGCTCGGCCGCTTTGTGGTCGACACCCTGCAAAAGGAAGGTCTGGATTGCCAGCACGTGGCCGTCGACCCGCTGCACCCCACCGGTTTTCAGTTCAAGTCCCGTGAAGAAGCCGGCGCCGATCCGCAGGTGGAGTACTTCCGCAAAGGCTCCGCCGCCAGCCATTTGTCCATCGCGGCCATCAGCCCGGCGCTGCTGCAAGCCCGCCATCTGCACGCCACCGGAATTCCTCCCGCGCTGTCCGAGGCCACTCGCGAACTGTCGGTCGAGTTGATGACCCAGATGCGCAAAGCCGGGCGCAGTGTGTCGTTCGACCCGAACCTGCGGCCGTCGCTGTGGGCCAGCCAAGCGCAGATGATCCGCCAGATCAACACCCTCGCCGGCCTGGCCGATTGGGTATTGCCGGGCTTGAGTGAAGGCCGCCTGCTGACCGGTTTCGACGACCCGGCCGATATCGCCGCGTTCTACCTGGACCAGGGCGCCGAAGCCGTGGCCATCAAGCTCGGCCCGGACGGCGCCTACTTCCGTACCCATCTGGACCAAGGCTTTGTCGCCGCCGTGCGCGTGGACAAGGTGGTGGACACCGTCGGTGCCGGCGACGGCTTTGCCGTGGGCATGATCAGCGCCCTGCTGGAAAACCTCAGCTTCCCCGAGGCGGTGCAACGCGGCAACTGGATCGGCAGCCGCGCCGTGCAAAGCCGTGGCGATATGGAAGGCCTGCCGACCCGCGCTGAACTACCCACCCGATCCGTTGCGTGACCCACACCCTGTTGCCACAACTACAACAAGCTCAGGAGCAACCCCATGGAAACCGTGAAACTCGCCACCCGCCGTTGGTGGTACATCATGCCCATCGTTTTTATCACCTACAGCCTGGCCTACCTGGACCGCGCCAACTATGGCTTTGCCGCCGCCTCCGGGATGGCCGAAGACCTGATGATCACCCCCGGTATGTCGTCATTGCTGGGTGCACTGTTTTTCCTCGGCTACTTTTTCTTCCAGGTGCCGGGGGCGATCTACGCGCAGAAGCGCAGTGTCAAAAAGCTGATTTTCGTCAGCCTGATCCTGTGGGGCGGTTTGGCCACACTGACCGGCGTGGTGTCCAACGCCTACATGCTGATCGTCATTCGCTTCATGCTCGGCGTGGTCGAAGCCGCGGTGATGCCAGCGATGCTGGTGTACCTGTGCCACTGGTTCACCCGTGCGGAACGCTCGCGGGCCAACACCTTCCTGATCCTCGGTAACCCGGTGACCATGCTGTGGATGTCGGTGGTGTCGGGCTACCTGGTGCAGCATTTCAGCTGGCGCTGGATGTTTATCATCGAAGGCCTGCCAGCCGTGTTGTGGGCGTTTATCTGGTGGAAGCTGGCCGATGAGCGGCCCAAGGATGCCAAGTGGCTGAGCGACAGCGAAAAGCACAGCCTGGAAACCGCCCTCGCCGCCGAACAGGTCGGCATCAAGGCCGTGAAGAACTACGCCGAAGCGTTCCGCTCGCCCAAGGTGATCATCCTGGCGTTGCAGTTCTTCTGCTGGAGCATCGGTGTGTATGGCTTTGTGCTGTGGCTGCCGTCGATCCTCAAAGCCGGTTTGCAGATGGACATGGTCGAGGCCGGCTGGCTGTCGGCGCTGCCCTACCTGGCGGCGGTGATCGGCATGCTGGTGGTGAGTTGGGGCTCGGACAAGCTGCAAAAACGTAAACGCTTTGTGTGGCCGCCGCTGTTGATCGCGTCCATCGCGTTCTACGCATCCTACGTGCTCGGCGCCGAACACTTCTGGTGGTCCTACACCCTGCTGGTGATTGCCGGGGCCTGCATGTATGCGCCTTACGGGCCGTTTTTCGCCATCGTCCCGGAAATCCTCCCCGCCAACGTCGCCGGTGGCGCCATGGCACTGATCAACAGCATGGGCGCGCTCGGCTCGTTCGGCGGCTCGTACCTGGTGGGTTATCTCAATAGCAGCACCGGCTCGCCCGGCGCTTCGTACCTGCTGATGAGCGGTGCGTTGATGCTGTCGGTGGTGCTGACGATTTTCCTCAAGCCCGGTGCCAGCGACCGCTCGCCGGCACCCACTCTGGAGTTGAAGGTAAAGACCTCATGAAAAAGTCTGTCGTGTTGTACAAGAAACTCTCCGCGCCGCTGATGGCCCGCCTGCATGAACACGCCGAGGTCACGCTGATCGAAGCCCTGGATGACACCGGCCTGGCCAAGTTGCGCGACGCCCTGCCGACCGCCCATGGCCTGCTGGGCGCCAGCCTGCGCCTGGACGCCGGATTGCTGGACCTCGCGCCGCACCTGGAGGCCGTGGCCAGCGTGTCGGTCGGAGTCGACAACTACGACATCGACTACCTGACCCAGCGCGGCATCCTGCTCAGCAACACCCCGGACGTGCTCACCGAAACCACCGCCGACACCGGCTTTGCGCTGATCCTCGCCACCGCCCGGCGCGTGGTGGAACTGGCCGATATGGTGCGCGCCGGCCAATGGAACAAGAACATCGGCCCTGCGCACTTTGGCAGCGATGTGCACGGCAAGACCCTGGGCATCATCGGCATGGGCCGCATCGGCGAAGCCCTGGCCCAGCGCGGGCATTTTGGCTTTGGCATGCCGGTGATCTACCACAGCCATTCACCCAAGCCGCAGGTGGAACAGCGCTTTGGCGCGCAGTACCGCAGCTTGCAGGCGTTGCTCAAAGAAGCCGATTTCGTCTGCCTGACGTTGCCGCTCACGGCAGAAACCGAAAAACTGATTGGCGCAGAGGAATTTGCACTGATGGGCCCCGAGACGATTTTTATCAATATCTCGCGGGGCAAGGTGGTGGATGAGGCGGCGCTGGTCGAGGCGTTGCAGCAACGCACGATTCGGGCAGCTGGATTGGATGTGTTTGAGAAGGAGCCGCTGAATCACGCCTCACCGTTGCTGCGCTTGAACAATGTGGTGGCAACGCCGCATATCGGCTCGGCGACTCATGAGACAAGGGAGGCGATGGCCAAGTGTGCGGTGGATAATCTGCTGGCGGCGCTGGCAGGGGAAAAGCCGAAAAACCTGGTGAATCCAGGGTCCTGGAAGCAATAACCCCTGACACGACACAAAACCAAATGTGGGAGGGAGCTTGCCCCTCCCACAGTTGGATTGCATTGCAAAGTGAATCAAATTACAAACCTGGCCACCATCCCATTCAAATCCACCGCCAGGCGCGACAGCTCATGGCTGGCCGCGCTGGTCTGGTTGGCACCCGCCGCCGACTGGGTAGCCAGGTCGCGGATATTCACCAGGTTGCGGTCCACCTCGCGGGACACCTGGGCCTGTTCTTCCGAGGCGCTGGCGATGACCAGATTGCGCTCGTTGATCAGGCTGATGGACTGGGTGATCTGCTCCAGCGCCACACCGGCGGCGCGCGCCATTTCCAGGGTGTTCTGGGTGCGCTGATTGCTTTGCTGCATGGATTGCACGGCTTCGCCGGTGCCGTTCTGGATGCCGGCGACCATTTTTTCGATCTCCTGGGTCGACTGTGCGGTGCGATGGGCCAGGGCGCGCACCTCATCCGCCACCACCGCGAAACCGCGCCCCGCTTCACCGGCACGGGCCGCTTCAATGGCGGCGTTGAGCGCCAGCAGGTTGGTCTGCTCGGCGATCGCACGGATCACGTCAAGCACCTTGCCGATATCGCGGCCCTGGGTGGCCAGGCCTTCGATCATCGCGGCGGTGTTCTGCACGTCCTGGGTCATGGTCTGGATCGCACCAACGGTTTCCACCACCCGGTCGCGACCTTCGCGTGCGGCCTGGTTGGACTGGCTGGACGCCTCGGAAGTGGACACGGCGTTGCGCGCCACTTCTTCCACCGCTGCGGTCATCTCGTTGACGGCGGTGGCGGCCTGATCGATTTCATTGTTCTGTTGCTGCAAGCCTTTGGAGGCTTCTTCGGTGACCGCACTGAGTTCCTCGGCGGCGGACGCCAGTTGCGTGGCCGAGCCGGCGATGTGCTGGATGGTCTGACGCAGGTTGGCCTGCATGGCAGCCAGGGCGCCGATCAAACGGGCCGGTTCGTCGTTGCCGTCGTCTGCGATGGCGGTGCTGAGGTTGCCGGCGGCGATGGTTTCGGCCACGGCCACGGCTTTGCGCAACGGCGTGACGATGCTGCGGGTCAGCAGCCAGGCCAGCAACACCGTGAGCAAGGCGGCGGCGACCGAGACTACGATTACGCCGGTGATCGCGCTGTCGTAGCCGTGCCCGGCTTCAGCGTCGGCAGCCTTGGCATCCGCGGCATTGATGGCGATCAATTTGTTCAGTTGCTCGCCCATCTGGTCGGTGCCGTCCTTGATGCGGCTGTTGATCAGCGCACGCATCTCATCGACTTTGCCTTGTCTGGACAGGGTAAGCATGTCGGCCTGGGCCTTTAAGTAGTTGTCCAAGGTGGCGCCAAACGTCTTGTACAACGCCGCCTCTTCCGGCCCGGCAGGCAACGTGGCGTAACCGGCCTGGGCTGTCTTGACCTTGTCGGTCAGCACGCCGATGCGGGTTTCAGCTTCCTGCAACGCGGCAGGATCGCGATTGACCAGTACGCGAAACGACAGGATGCGCATGCGCAGCACGTTTTCCGTGATCGTGCCCAAGTACGTCACGCTGGGCAGCTGGTTGGCACTCATGGCCACCGACGCCTCGCGGATCAGCGTCATGCGGTTGACCGCAAACACGCCGAGAATAACCACTAACAACGCGATGAACGCGAAACCGAGAGAAGCACGAGGGGCGATATTCAGGTGACGGAGGGACATAGACGAGACTCTCTGGAGTAGTGTTTGCGCGCATCCTTGCCGCGAAACGATCCGCCGGCGTCAACGCACCGCTCAGACCTCGGCCCACTGTTGTTATTGATCGGTGGGCCTATACACGTTATCGGCTGAGTGCAGGGTTTTACGCAGGGCACTCATAAATATTTTTTTACACTTCTGACGATCGACCGTTTCTGGCATCCTGCGCCTCCATTTTCTGACCCGAGCCCTCATTTTGTCTGACGCTCAAGCCCCCCGCCCGCGCTATAAATCCGACCTGATCTACGGCCTGGAAGATCGCCCGCACTTCACTGCGGCGATCTTTGCCGCGTTGCAGCATGTCTTGGCGAGTTTTGTCGGCATCATCACCCCGACCCTGATCGTCGGGGGTGTGCTCGGGCTGGAAAGCGAAGTGCCGTATCTGGTGAGCATGGCACTGTTTGTGTCGGGGCTCGGCACCTTTGTACAGGCGCGTAAGTTCGGCCCGATAGGTTCGGGGCTGCTGTGCCTGCAAGGCACCAGTTTTTCGTTTATCAGCGTGATCCTCAGTGCGGGCTTCATGGTCAAGGCCCGTGGCGGCGGCACCGACGAAATCCTCTCGACGATCTTTGGCATCTGCTTTTTCGCGGCGTTTATCGAGGTGGTGCTCAGCCAGTTCATCGGCAAGCTGCGCAAGCTGATCACCCCGGTGGTGACCGGCACCATCATTACCTTGATGGGCTTGTCGCTGATCAAGGTGGCGGTCACCGACATGGCGGGCGGCTTTGGCGCCAGCGACCTGGGGGCCGCAAGCAATATGGGCCTGGCGGCACTGGTGCTGGTGACCATCGTGGTGCTCAACCGCTTCAACAACCCGTTCCTGCGCCTGGGTTCGATCGTGATCGGCCTGACCCTGGGTTTTGTGGTGGCGTGGTGGATGGGCCGCGTCGACCTGGCCGCCCTGCCCCACGTGCCTTTGATCAGCGTGCCGGTGCCGTTCAAGTACGGTTTCTCGTTCGACTGGGTCGCGTTTATCCCGGTAGCGGTGATCTTCCTGATTTCGCCGTTGGAAGCGGCCGGTGACCTGACCGCCAATTCGATGATTTCCCAGCAGCCGGTCAAAGGCCCGCTGTATATCAAGCGCATCAAGTCCGGCCTGCTGGCCGACGGCCTCAACTCGGCGATGGCCGCCACGTTCAACAGCCTGCCGATGGTGACCTTCGCCCAGAACAACGGCGTGATCCAGCTGACCGGCGTGGCCAGCCGCTACGTGGCGTACTTCATCGCGGGTTTGCTGGTGCTGCTGGGGCTGTTCCCGATGATCGGCGCAGTGCTGCAACTGATGCCCAAGCCGGTGCTGGGCGGCGCGACCCTGATCATGTTCGGCACGGTGGCCGTGGCCGGCATCAAGATCCTCGCCGAAGCCGGGCTGCACCGGCGCAATGTGCTGATCGTGGCCATCTCCCTCGGCATGGGCCTGGGCGTCGCCGCCGTGCCGGAAGTGCTGCGTGACCTGCCCAAGGCCCTGCACAACATCTTCGAGTCGCCGATTACCGTGGGCGCGTTCTGTGCCATCCTGCTGAACATTTTCCTGCCGGAAGAGTTCATAGCACTGCAAGAAGATGAATTTGATCCGGAGTCCTCTACCCTCAAAGTGATGCAGGACCCGGACGTCACGAAATAGGAGCACCTTTGTATGCGCAAGCTCATGGTTCTATCACTGTTGCTGCTGACCTTGAGCGCCTGCGCGCTGTTCCCCAACCGCGACCCGGTCAACATCACCGTGGTGGGCATCGAGCCCCTGCAAAGCCAGGAACTGGAAGTGCGCTTCGTGGTGAAACTGCGGGTGCAAAACCCCAATGAAACAGCGATCGACTACAACGGCGTGGCCCTGGACCTGGAGGTCAATGGCCGACCGTTAGCCTCCGGCGTGAGCGATCAGGCCGGCAGCATTCCACGCTTTTCGGAGACGGTGCTGAGGGTACCGGTCAGTGTTTCGGCGTTCTCTGTGTTGCGCCAAACCCTGGGCTTGAGCCAAACCCAGAGCTTGAACAATTTGCCTTATGTACTGCGCGGCAAACTCGCGGGCGGGTTGTTTGGCACGATGCGGTTTGTGGATCGCGGTACCCTGGACCTGCCTAACACTGCCACTTGGTAAACATGGAGTTCCGCTATCGGGGCATGGGTATCTACACATCTTTGGTGAACACATAACCTTAGCGAACGAGGCTGTTGTGGTGAGCGGGCTTGCCCCGCGCTGGGCTGCGAAGCAGCCCCAAAACCAGGCAACTTGGTTTTTTTGAAAAAACGCGGTGGCTTTGATGGGGCTGCTTCGCAGCCCAGCGCGGGACAAGCCCGCTCACCACA